>DASWTI010000257.1:0-16182 GCA_036402215.1 Pseudonocardiaceae bacterium | reverse complement strand
CGTCGCCCACGCCGCGCAACCCGGCGGCCGCCCCCGGCTCCCGCAGCGGACCGGCCGGCGGCGGTGGAGGCGCTGACGGCGACGGGCATGGGGTGCCCTGGACGCGGCAGGGGAGCGAGCGGTGAGCAACGCGCCGGTGCGGCTGCCGGGCCTCGGCGCGCTGCGGCAGACCGGCAACCTGTTCGCGCTCGGCCTGGACGTCGCGCGCGCCACGTTCCGCCGCCCGTTCCAGTTCCGCGAGTTCGTGCAGCAGTCCTGGTTCATCGCCAGCGTCACCATCGTGCCCACCATCCTGGTCGCCATCCCGTTCGGCGCCGTGGTGTCGTTGCAGGTCGGCGGCATCAGCCGGCAGCTCGGCGCGCAGGCGTTCACCGGCTCGGCGAGCGTGCTGGCGATCGTGCAGCAGGCCAGCCCCATCGTCACCGCGCTGCTCATCGCGGGCGCCGGCGGCACGGCCATCTGCGCGGACCTCGGCGCGCGCACCATCCGCGACGAGATCGCCGCCATGGAGGTGCTCGGCATCTCGCCGATCCAGCGCCTGGTGGTGCCCAGGGTGCTCGCCGCGATGCTGGTCGCCGTGCTGCTCAACGGTGTGGTGAGCGTGGTCGGCGTGGCCGGCGGCTACGTGTTCAACGTGCTCGTGCAGGGCGGCACCCCTGGCTCGTACCTGGCGAGCTTCAGCGCGCTCGCCCAGCTGCCGGATCTCTACATCGGGGAGTTCAAGGCGCTCGTCTTCGGGGCCATCGCCGGCGTGGTCGCCGCGTACCGCGGGCTGAACCCGAAGGGCGGCCCGAAGGGCGTCGGCGACGCCGTCAACCAGTCGGTGGTGATCACCTTCGTGCTGCTGTTCATCGTGAACTTCGTGCTCACGGCCCTGTACCTGCAGATCGTTCCGCCGAAGGTGTAGGGCCGACGATGACCGATCTGAGCCACCGGCTGCGCCGGGCTTCGAACCGCTCGCTGGAGAGCGTGGACCGCCTCGGCGACCAGTTCCTGTTCTACCTGCGCTCCATCGCCTGGACCGGCCGGGCGATCCGCCGCTACGGCCGTGAGGTGACGCGGCTGCTCGCCGAGGTGAGCTTCGGCTCCGGGGCGCTGGCGGTCATCGGCGGCACCGTCGGCGTCATGGTGGCGATGTGCGTGGCCACCGGCAGCGTCGTCGGCCTGCAGGGGTACGCGGCGCTCAACCAGATCGGCGCCTCGGCGTTCACCGGCTTCGTGTCCGCGTACGTCAACACCCGCGAGGTGGCGCCGCTGGTCGCCGGGCTCGCGCTCTCCGCCACCGTGGGCTCCGGCTTCACCGCGCAGCTCGGCGCGATGCGGATCTCCGAGGAGATCGACGCGCTGGAGGTCATGGGCATCCCGAGCCTGCCGTACCTGGTGACCACGCGGATGATCGCCGGCTTCGTCGCGGTGATCCCGCTGTACGTGATCGGCCTGCTCACCAGCTATCTGGCGTCACGGCTGATCACCACGCAGTTCTACGGACAGTCGGTCGGCACCTACGACCACTACTTCCTGTTGTTCCTGCCACCCGGCGACATCCTGTGGTCGTTCCTCAAGGTGCTCGCGTTCAGCGTCGTGGTGGTGCTCGTGCACTGCTACTACGGCTACCGCGCGAGCGGCGGACCGGCCGGCGTCGGCGTCGCGGTGGGCAAGGCGGTGCGCACGGCGATCGTGGCCAGCGCGCTGGTCAACTTCTTCATGAGCCTGGCCATCTGGGGGACCTCGGTGTCGGTGAGGATCGCGGGATGAGGGCGCGCATCGGCAGGCGCCTCGCCGGCGTGGCGTTCGTGGCGGTCAACCTGGGCCTGGTGGCCCTGTCGCTGGCCTTCTACCTCAAGGTGTTCAGCGACGCCGTCGAGGTGCGGCTGCTCACCGACCGGGTCGGCAACCAGCTGCAGGCCGAGTCCGACGTCAAGGTGCGCGGGGTGATCGTCGGCCAGGTCACCGACGTGCGCCCGGTGGAGGGCGGCGCCGAGGTGATGCTCGCGCTCGACCCGGAGAAGAGCGAGCTGGTGCCGAGCAACGTGTCGGCGCGGCTCACCCCCAAGACGCTGTTCGGCGAGCGGTTCGTGGATCTCGTGGTGCCCGGGGAGCCGTCGCCGCAGCGGCTGGCGGACGGCGCCACCATCGCGCAGGACCGCAGCACCACCGCGATCGAGCTGGAGCGCGTGCTGGACAACCTGCTGCCGCTGCTGCAGGCCGTCGAGCCGCAGAAGCTCGCCGCCACGCTCGGCGCCATCGACCAGGCGCTGTCCGGCCGCGGCGAGCAGCTGGGCGAGACGCTGGTGCAGCTCCAGGGCTACCTGAGCGAGCTCAATCCGGCGTTGCCGGACCTGCAGGCGAACCTCGCCGAGCTGGCCGACGCGACGCGCGCACTCGACGCCGCCGCGCCCGACCTGCTCGCCTCGCTGGCCAACTTCAGCGCCACCAGCCGCACCGTGGTGGAGCAGCGGCTGAACCTGGACCGCTTCTTCACCTCGGTGACCACCACGTCCGGCGACCTGCTGCAGTACGTCGCGGCCAACCGGGACAACCTCATCGACCTGGCCGCCACCAGTCGCCCGACCCTGGAGTTGCTCGCCGAGTACTCCCCGGCCACCGAGTGCTTCCTGCGCCAGATGGCCGGGCTGGTGCCGCTGGCCCGGCAGGCGTTCGGCGAGGGCCAGGACCGGCCGGCGCTGCACGTCACGCTGGAGGTGGCGCCGGACCGCGGCAAGTACGTGCCCAACCAGGACGAGCCGGAGCTCGCGGACCGCCGCGGCCCGCGCTGCTACGAGCCGGTGGTCCCGCCCGGCAAGTTCCCGCAGTACCCGGGCGGCGTGCCCAAGGACGGCGCCGAGCACCCGCCGCCCCCGCGCGGTGAGGACCCGGAGGCCGGCGAGGGCGGTCCGGCGTCCACCGCGCCGCAGTCGGCCGCCGGCGCCGACGGGCTGAACCTCGGCCCGCCGAACTCGCCGGAGGAGGCCGCGTTCATCGCCGCGATCAAGGCCCGCTCGCTCGGCGTCGAGCCGGACGAGGTGCCGCAGTGGGCCGCGTTCCTGCTCGGCCCGACGGTGCGCGGGGCGGAGGTGACGCTGCGATGAGCACCGGGTTGCGCCGGCTGGGCAAGGAGGTGCTCGCGCCGCTCACCAAGCTCGTGGTGTTCGCGCTCGTCACCATCGCCACCACGGTGCTGCTGGCCGCGACCATCGCGAACACCGGCTCCGGCTACGACACCACGTACCGGGCGCGGTTCACCGACGTCACCAACCTGAACAAGGGTGACGACGTGCGGGTGGCCGGCGTGCGGGTGGGTCAGGTGACGGACATCCGCGTCGTGGACCGGAGGCTCGCCGAGGTGGAGTTCTCCTTCGACCCGCGGCAGCGCATCACGTCCACCACCACCGCGGTGATCAAGTTCCGCAACCTGGTGGGGCAGCGCTACATCGCCCTGGAGCAGAAGCCCGGCGACGTCGGCGCGGTGCTCGCCGAGGGCGACACCATCCCGGTGGAACGCACCCGCCCCGCGGTCGACCTGACCGCGCTGTTCAACGGGTTCAAGCCGCTCATGCGCGCCCTCAACCCGGACGACATCAACCAGCTCTCCTACGAGATCATCCAGGTGCTGCAGGGCGAGGGCGGCACGGTCCGCAGCCTGCTCGGCCACACCGCCTCGCTGGCGAACACCATCGCCGACCGGGACCGGATCATCGGCGAGGTGGTGACCAACCTCAACGAGGTGCTCGCCACCGTCAACGAGCGCGGCGACCAGGCCTCGCAGCTCGTCGTCACGTTGCAGCAGCTGGTGTCCGGCCTGGCGCAGGACCGCGAGGCGATCGGCAGCTCCATCGAGTCGCTCGGCGTGCTGTCCGACGTCACCGCCAGCCTGCTCGCCGAGGGCCGCGAGCCGCTGCGCGCCGACATCGAGCAGCTCGGGCTGTTCGCCCAGGGGCTCAACGAGAACAGCGAGATCCTCGAATACACCATCCAGTTCCTGCCGGACAAGCTCACCACGATCGGCCACACGGTGACGCACGGCTCCTGGTTCAACTTCTACCTGTGCGACTTCACGGCGAGCACGAAGCTCGACACCGGTCCGCTGCCGGGCATCGTGTTCCCCGGCGGGCTGGTGCTCGAGACCCCGCCGTACCAGGTCGCGTCGTCGAGGTGCGTGCGATGACATCGTTCCGGGAGCGCAACCCCCTGGTGATCGGCCTGGGCGGGCTCATGGTGCTCGCCCTGGTGCTGCTCGCCGCGCTGAACGTGGAGAGCCTGCCGGTGGTCGGCGGCGGCACCACGTACACCGCGCACTTCACCGAGGCCGCCGGCCTGCGCGAGGGCGACGAGGTCCGGGTCGCCGGCGTCGTCTCCGGCCGGGTGCGCGAGGTGTCGCTGGACGGCGACAAGGTCAAGGTCGCCTTCCGGGTGCGCGACGCCTGGGTCGGCGACGAGACCACCGCGTACATCAAGATCAAGAGCGTGCTGGGGCAGAAGTACGTCGCCCTGGACCCGCGCGGCGACGACGTGCAGGACCCGGGCGAGACCATCCCGCTCGGCCGCACCGCCTCGCCGTACGACGTGCTGGAGGCGTTCCGCGGGCTCGCCGAGACGCAGAACGAGATCGACACCGACCAGCTCGCGCGCAGCCTCACCGTGCTGTCCGACACCGTGCGCGACTCGCCGGCCGAGGTGCGCGACGCCCTCACCGGCCTCAGCCGCATGTCGGAGACGATCTCCAAGCGCGACACCGAGCTCGCCACGCTGCTCGCCAACGCCAAGGACGTCAGCGGTCTGCTCGCCGCCCGCACCGGCGAGATCGAGAAGCTCATCGCCGACGGCAACCTGCTGCTCGCCGAGCTGCAGGAGCGCCGCAACGCCATCTCCCGGCTGCTGGACGGCACCAAGGCGCTCTCCGAGCAGCTCCGCGGCCTGGTCGCGGACAACTCCGCGCAGCTCGCGCCCGCGCTGGACCAGCTGGAGCTGGTCACCGACCTGTTGCTGCGCAACCAGCAGAAGCTCTCCGAAGGGCTGTACCTGATGGGCCCGTTCGTCCGGCTGTTCACCCCGGCCATCGGCAACGGCCGCTGGTTCGACAACTACGTGTACGGCGCGCTGCCACCGACGCTCGGCAGCATCAACCTGCTGGACGGTGGGCCGTGAGCGCGGCCGCGCGGCGCGGGGCGTTCGGCCTCGTGGCGATGATCTGCGTGGCCTCGCTGCTGGTGGCCGCCGCGCTCTGGTGGCTGCTGCTGGCGCCCCCGGCGCAACGCTTCACCGCGTACTTCGGTTCCACGGTGGGACTGTTCGCCGGCTCCGACGTGCGGGTCCTCGGCATCAAGGTCGGCGAGGTCGAGTCGGTCACGCCGAAGGGCACCACGGTCGAGGTCGTCATCGAGGTCGACCACGACGTGCCGGTGCCGGCCGCGGTCAACGCCGTGAGCGTCGCGCCCAGCCTGGTGAGCGACCGCTACGTCCAGCTCTCACCGCCGTACACCGGGGGCGACACCCTGGCCGACGGCGCCGAGATCCCGCGCGAACGCACGGCGAACCCGCTGGAGCTCGACGAGCTGTACGCGAGCCTGGACCGCATCACCACCGCGCTCGGCCCGGAGGGCGCCAACGCCGACGGCGCGCTGTCGGACTTCATCGAGGTGCAGGCCGACGTGCTGGAGGGCAACGGCGCGTCGTTCAACCGGACCATCGACGAGCTGAGCGCCGCGGCCCGCACGCTGTCCGACTCCCGCGTCGACCTGTTCACCACCGTGGAGAACCTCGCCGCGTTCACCGAGGCGCTCGCCGCCAACGACGAGCAGGTGCGCCAGTTCAACACCCGGCTCGCCGACGTCGCGGAGTTCCTCGCCGGGGAGCGCACCGACCTGGCGAACGCCCTGCAGCAGCTCGGCATCGCGCTCAACGACGTGGCGGTGTTCGTCCGGGACAACCGCGAGACGCTGCGCACCAACATCGACAAGCTCACCGAGATCACCCAGCTGCTGGTGGACCAGAAGGCCGACCTGCAGGAGTTCCTGGACGTCGCGCCGCTCGCCATCTCCAACCTGGCCAACGCCTACAACGGCTACGGCGGCGGGCTGGAGACCCGGATGAACCTCAACGAGCTGGCCGACCCGTCGCTGCTGCTCTGCAAGGCCCTCTCCGGTGCTCCGGTGCCGGCCGACGTGGCGCAGGTCGTGCCGCCGGAGTTCGCGCAGGCCTGCCAGAACCTGGTCAACCAGCTCGGCCAGGGCCTCGGCCTGCCCTCGCCGGCCGAGGTGCTGGCCTCCGTGCAGCGCGGCCAGCTACCGCCGATCCCGATCCTCGGCGCGAGCCGGCCCATCGATCCGGCGGGGGGTGGCTGATGCGCGCCCGGCTCGTGACCGTTCTCGCGGTGGCCGTGGTGGGTGCCTCCGGGTGCGGCATCAGCGGCCTGTACGGCGTGCCGCTGCCCGGCGGCCCGGACACCGGCGACGACCCGTACCGGGTGACCGCCTACTTCCGCGACGTGCTCGACCTGGTGCCGCAGGCCACCGTCAAGGTCAACGACGTGGGCGTCGGCAAGGTCGAGCACATCGAGGCCGTGCAGATCGACGGGGCGTACGCCGCCAAGGTCGCCCTCGTGGTGAACTCCGACGCCGTGCTCCCGGCGAACGCCGAGGCGGCCGTGCGCCAGACCAGCCTGCTCGGCGAGAAGTTCGTGGAGCTGCGTGCGCCGTCCACCAGCCCCACCGGGCGCCTGACCGACGGCGCGGAGATCCCGATCGAGCGCACCCGGCGCAACGTCGAGGTGGAGGAGGTGCTCGGCGCGCTGTCCATGCTCATCAACGGCGGCGGCGTCGAGCAGATCCAGAGCATCGCCCAGGAGCTCAACGCCGCGCTCGACGGCAACGAGACCGAGATCAACGCGCTGCTCAGCGACCTGGACACGCTGTTCGCCGGGCTGGACGCGCAGAAGAACGAGATCACCCGCGCCATCGAGGGCCTGAACCAGCTCTCGATCACGGTCAACGGCAGCCGTGAGCAGCTCGTCACCGCGCTGGAACAGCTCGAACCCGGCCTCGCCGTGCTGCGCGACCAGCGCGGCCGGCTCGTCGGCATGCTGCAGGCGCTGGAGCGGCTGAGCACGGTGGCCACCGACGTGGTGAACCGCAGCCGTGACGACGTGCTCGCCGACCTGCGGGCCCTGCGCCCGGTGCTCACCGAGCTGGTCCGGGCCGGCAGCAACCTGCCGAAGTCGCTGGAGATGCTGCTGACGTTCCCGTTCCCCGACAACGCGGTGGACGGCATCAAGGGCGACTGGGCGAACCTGGACCTGACGATCGACCTGGACCTGCGCGTGGTGCTGGAGAACCTCGGCAGCTCGCAGCAGCCGCTGGTGCCCGGCCTGCCGCCACCGCCGGACCTCGGTTCGCAGGAGCCGTTGCTGCCGACGCTGCCCGGCATCCCCGGGGTGCCGAGCCTGCCGCTGCTGCCGGGCCCGCCCGGGCCGGGGCAACCAGGTCAGCCCGGGCAGCCGGGTCAGCCGGGAACGGGCCAGGGCAACATCTTCGACGACCTGCTCGGCCTGCTGGGCGGTGGTGGCCGGTGATCACGCGCTTCGTCCGCCTGCAGCTCATCGCGTTCGTGCTGGTGTCCGTGCTGGGCGTGCTGTACCTGGGCGGCAGCTACATCCGGGTGGACCGGATGGTCGGTCAGGGCGTGCACACCGTTCGCCTGCAGCTCGCCGAGTCCGGCGGCATCTTCAGCAACGCCGAGGTGACCTACCGCGGCGTCACGGTCGGCCGGGTGGGGGAGCTGCGCCTGATCGAGGGCGGTGTCGAGGTCGACCTGGTGCTGGACGACGACGGGCCGCGCATCCCGGCGGACCTGTTCGCCCAGGTGGCCAACCGGTCCGCGGTGGGCGAGCAGTACGTCGACCTGCGCCCGAACACCGATGCCGGGCCGTTCCTGGAGGACGGCTCGGTCATCACCAGGGACCGCACCGGCACCCCGCTGCCCGTCGAGACCGTGCTGGCGAACCTGGACGAGCTGGTCACCTCGGTGCCGATCGACCGGCTGCGGGTGGTGATCGACGAGCTGTACACGGCGTTCAACGGCACCGGTCCCGAGCTGCAACAGCTGCTCGACGCCACCGGCCGGTTCGTGGACAGCGCCGACGCCGCGCTGCCGGAGACGCTCGACCTGCTGCGCGACGGCCGCGTGGTGCTCACCACGGTGAACGACCGGTCCTCGGCGCTCGCCTCGTTCAGCAGGGACCTGCGGCTGCTGTCCGAGCAGCTCAACGCGAGCGACCAGGACCTGCGCACGCTGATCGCCGTCGGCCCCGTGGTGTCCGAGGAGCTGTCCACCTTCATCCGGGATGTCGGCCCCGGGCTCGGTGACCTGATGGCCGACCTGCTGGTGGTGAACCGCGACGTGCTGGTGACCCGGCAGGAGAACCTGCGGGTGCCGCTGTTCGCCTACCCGATCATCGCCGCCGGCGGCTACACCGTGCTGCCCGGCGACGGCACCGCGCACCTGACCCTGGCGACCAACGTGTTCGACCCCGAGCCGTGCGTCCGCGGCTACGAGGGCACCGACCGGCGCACCCCGGAGATCGACTCCGACCTGCGGCTGATCCCGCTGAACATCGCGGTGAACTGCGCCGAGGAGCGGGGCAGCCCGATCGCCGTGCGCGGCGTGAAGTACGGCTACCCGTACGTGAACGGCCGGCCGGACCTCACGGTGCCCGAGTGGGTGTGCACGAAGTACGAGGGTCAGCTGCCGGGCTACACGGGGCTGTGCCAGGGCGGGCGCCCGGTACCGCCCACCCAGCCCGGCCCCGGGGGCACCGGTACTCAGCCCCCGCCCGTCGCCCCGCCCGCCGCGCTGCCGGGTCTGCCCGGCATGCCGGACGGCGGCGCGGCGATCGACCTGCTGGACGAACTGCTCGGAGGAACGACGTGAGCCGGGGAACCACCGTGACGGACGAGCCGGGGGCCGTCGTCGCGCGGCGCCCGGCGGGCCTACCCTTGCCGCCCATGGACGCTGACGGCCGGGAACCGCGGGGCGGTGGTGGCCCCGATGGCAGTGGTGGCCGCGGGATGCGGGTCGCGGTGGCCGTCGCCGCCGTGCTCGCCGTGCTCGCCGTGGCCGCCGCCGGGTGGTACGGCGTGGCCTGGTTCCGGGCCGCCAACAGCCCGGAGCGGGACGCCGCGGCCGCGCGCGAGGAGGTGCTGCGCGACGCCCGGCAGGTGATCCTGAACCTGGAGGCGATCAACTACGAGACGCTGGACGCCGACCTCGCCCGCTGGGAGTCGTCGGTGACCGGGCCGCTGCTGGACGACTTCCGCGCCAGCCGCGAGCGGTACGCCGAGCAGGTGCGCAACACCCAGGCCAAGGCCGAGGCCACCATCGTCGACGCCGCCGTCACCGAGCTGAACCCCACCGCCGGCACCGCTGAGGTCCTGGTGTTCGTCGACCTCCTCACCATCGAGCACACCGACGGCAAGGAGAGCGGCCGTGCCACCAAGCGCCAGCGGCTCAAGCTGGAGCTGACCAGGACCGACGACGGCTGGAAGGCCTCCCAGGCCGGTCCGGTCGGTGCGCGCTGAGCCCGAGGAGCTGAGTCCGTTGTCCCCCAAGCCGCCGCGCGGCCGCACCCCGTCCACGCCGCCCCGCCGCCGCCCCAAGGTCGCCGGTCACACCACCCGCCGCCCGGGCCCCGACCAGCATCCCGAGGAGCGTTCGGCCGACACCCTCACCCCCGCCGACGCCACCGCACCCCCCACCACCGGGCCCACCCCGTCCCCGGCCGAGGTCCCCGCCGAGACGGACGCCCCGCCGGCCCTCTCCACCCCCGATGCCACGCCGGCCACCGACGCCCCGGACGTCACCTCCGCCGGCGACGCCGTTGAGCCCGCCGCACCTCAGGACGTCCCTGTCGTCCCCGAGGCCACCCCCACGGAGCTCCCCTCGTCCGCAGCCGCGCCTGCCACGGAGGCGGAGCGGCCCGTCCCGCGTGCCCGCGCCACCGCCCCTGACGGCGCCACGGCGCGACGGAACCGGCCCGGCCTGCGCCCCGCCCGCCGCGAGGAGCCCGCCCCCACCAGCACCGCCGTCACCCGCGGCCGCGCCCGCCTGGCCGGCGTCCCGCTCGTCGTGATGCTCGTGCTGGTCGCCGTCCTGGCCGCCGCCGGCGCCGCGTTCTTCCGCGGCCAGGCGGCCCGCGCCGGCACCGGCGCCACCGACAACCTCGCCGTGGTCGACAACGCCGCCACCTCCGAGGTGATCGGCCAGGTCTCCAAGGCCATCGAGGTCGTGCTGTCCTACGACCACACCCGCCTCGACGAGAACGAGGCCGCCGGCCGCGAGGTGATCACCGGCCGGTACGCCGAGGAGTTCGCCACCACCTTCGCCGACGTGCGCGAGACCGCGCCCGAGCAGAAGCTCGTCCTCACCACCACCGTGCTGCTGGCCGGCGTCACCTCGCTCACGGCCGGCCGCGCCGAGGTCATCGCCACCATGGACCTCGCCGCCGTCCGCGACACCACCCCGTACAACTCCCCGGGCCGCGTCAAGGTGGTCGCCACGAAGGTTGACGGTCGCTGGCGCATCTCAGAAATGACACTGTTGTGACTCGGCCACTCTGAGTCGCGGTTCGTTGCCCGACGACGCGAGCGCGGCTCGAGCGGCCACTCGTCCGTGCCCCACCAGAGGGTGAGGGTGCGCGCACCTACCGTGACACCCGCTCCGACCTGCGGCGACGCCTGCCGCTCGGCCGAGGCGGGCGGTCACCGGTGACCGGTTCGGTTGCCCCCGAACACAGCCCGTGGTGCCGTTGGTCGCGGCAATCCTGCCGCTGACCGCGCGTCAGGTCTTGACTGTGGGCCACGGAAAGGTCACGCTGTCTCCTATCGCAGGGCGATTGCGCAGTGCGTTGACGTATGGCGCGCGCGCGTCTAAGCTGTCCCTTTGCGCTGTCCTCCTCCCGTGCCCACCTTCAGGTTGGGCCCGGCCGGGGGTGGGCGCAGTCAGCGAACAGCACATGACAGCACCGGCCTCGTGCCGGCCGCGCCCTGCTCGGAAGGACGCATCTTGGCAGTCTCTCGCTCCACCAAGACCACTGCTGCGACCGAATCCATGGGGATCCCCGGGGCACCGAAGAGGATCTCCTTCGCCAAGATCCGCGAACCGCTCGCCGTGCCCGATCTGCTCGATCTCCAGATCCAGTCGTTCGAGTGGCTGGTAGGCGATGACGCCTGGTTCCAGCGCCGTATCGACGCCGGCGAGGAAGAGCCCCTGAGTGGTCTCTCCGAGGTGCTCGGCGAGATCTCCCCCATCGAGGACTTCTCCGGCTCCATGTCGCTGTCCTTCTCCGACCCGCGCTTCGACGAGGTCAAGGCCTCCGTCGAGGAGTGCAAGGACAAGGACATGACGTACGCGGCGCCGCTCTTCGTCACCGCGGAGTTCACCAACCACACCACCGGCGAGATCAAGAGCCAGACGGTGTTCATGGGTGACTTCCCGATGATGACCAACAAGGGCACCTTCATCATCAACGGCACCGAGCGCGTCGTCGTGTCGCAGCTCGTGCGCTCGCCGGGCGTGTACTACGACCACGCCGTCGACAAGACCACCGACAAGGACGTCTACTCGGTCCGCGTCATCCCGGGCCGCGGCGCCTGGCTCGAGTTCGACGTCGACAAGCGCGACACCGTCGGTGTCCGCGTCGACCGCAAGCGCCGCCAGCCGGTCACCGTGCTGCTGAAGGCCCTCGGCTGGAGCACGGAGCGCATCGCCGAGCGCTTCCACTTCAGCCAGACCATGCTGTCCACGCTGGAGAAGGACCACACCGCCGGGCAGGACGAGGCGCTGCTCGACATCTACCGCAAGCTGCGCCCGGGCGAGCCGCCGACCCGTGAGTCCGCGCAGACCCTGCTGGAGAACCTGTTCTTCAAGGACAAGCGCTACGACCTGGCCAAGGTCGGCCGTTACAAGGTGAACAAGAAGCTGGGCCTGGACATCCCCAACGGCACCGGCGTGCTCACCGAGGACGACATCGTCACGACCATCGAGTACCTCGTCCGGCTGCACGCCGGCGAGCACACGATGTCCACCCCGACCGGTGACGTGCCGGTCGAGGTCGACGACATCGACCACTTCGGCAACCGCCGGCTGCGCACCGTGGGCGAGCTGATCCAGAACCAGATCCGGGTCGGCCTGTCCCGCATGGAGCGCGTCGTCCGCGAGCGGATGACCACCCAGGACGTCGAGGCGATCACGCCGCAGACCCTGATCAACATCCGTCCCGTGGTGGCGGCGATCAAGGAGTTCTTCGGCACCAGCCAGCTGTCGCAGTTCATGGACCAGACGAACCCGCTGGCCGGCCTCACCCACAAGCGCCGCCTGTCGGCGCTCGGCCCGGGTGGCCTGAGCCGTGAGCGGGCCGGGTTCGAGGTCCGCGACGTGCACTCCAGCCACTACGGCCGGATGTGCCCGATCGAGACCCCGGAGGGCCCGAACATCGGCCTGATCGGCTCGCTGTCGAGCTACGGCCGGGTCAACCCGTTCGGTTTCATCGAGACGCCGTACCGCAAGGTCGTCGACGGCCGGGTCACCGACCAGATCGACTACCTCACGGCCGACGAGGAGGACCGTCACGTCATCGCGCAGGCCAACACCGGCCTGGACGCCGACGACAACTTCGCCGACGAGCGCGTGCTGGTCCGCCGCAAGGGTGGCGAGATCGACTACATCCACCCGAACGACGTCGACTACATGGACGTCTCGCCGCGGCAGATGGTGTCCGTCGCGACCGCGATGATCCCGTTCCTCGAGCACGACGACGCCAACCGCGCCCTGATGGGCGCGAACATGCAGCGCCAGGCGGTGCCGCTGCTGCGCAGCGAGTCCCCGCTGGTGGGCACCGGCATGGAGCTGCGCGCCGCGGTCGACGCCGGTGACGTCGTGGTGGCCGAGAAGGCCGGCATCGTCGAGGAGCTGTGCGCCGACTACGTGACGGTGATGGCCGACGACGGCTCCCGCCGCACGTACCGCATGCACAAGTTCCACCGCAGCAACCAGGGCACCTGCACCAACCAGAAGCCGGTCGTCTCCGAGGGCGACCGCGTGGAGGTCGGCCAGGTCATCGCCGACGGCCCGTGCACCGACAACGGCGAGATGGCGCTCGGCAAGAACCTGCTCGTGGCGATCATGCCGTGGGAGGGCCACAACTACGAGGACGCGATCATCCTCAGCCAGCGCCTGGTGCAGGACGACGTGCTCACCTCGATCCACATCGAGGAGCACGAGATCGACGCCCGCGACACCAAGCTCGGTGCCGAGGAGATCACCCGGGACATCCCGAACGTCTCCGAGGAGGTCCTGGCGGACCTGGACGAGCGCGGCATCATCCGGATCGGCGCCGAGGTCCAGCCCGGCGACATCCTGGTCGGCAAGGTCACCCCGAAGGGCGAGACCGAGCTGACCCCGGAGGAGCGACTGCTGCGCGCGATCTTCGGCGAGAAGGCCCGCGAGGTCCGCGACACCAGCCTCAAGGTGCCGCACGGCGAGACCGGCAAGGTCATCGGCATCCGGGTGTTCTCCCGTGAGGACGACGACGAGCTGCCGCCGGGCGTCAACGAGCTGGTCCGCGTCTACGTCGCCCAGAAGCGCAAGATCCAGGACGGCGACAAGCTCGCCGGCCGCCACGGCAACAAGGGCGTCATCGGCAAGATCCTGCCCGTCGAGGACATGCCGTTCCTGCAGGACGGCACCCCGGTCGACATCGTGCTCAACACCCACGGTGTGCCGCGCCGGATGAACATCGGCCAGATCCTGGAGACCCACCTCGGGTGGATCGCCAAGACCGGCTGGAAGATCGAGGGCCGGCCGGAGTGGGCCGCGCGGCTGCCCGACGAGCTGTACACCGCGGAGCCGGGCACCAACACCGCCACGCCGGTGTTCGACGGCGCCAAGGAGGACGAGATCACCGGCCTCCTCGGCTCGACGCTGCCGAACCGCGACGGCGAGCAGATGGTCAAGGCCAACGGCAAGGCGCAGCTGCTCGACGGCCGCACCGGCGAGCCGTACCCGTACCCGGTGGCCGTCGGTTACATGTACATCCTGAAGCTGCTGCACCTGGTGGACGACAAGATCCACGCCCGTTCCACCGGTCCGTACTCGATGATCACCCAGCAGCCGCTGGGCGGTAAGGCGCAGTTCGGTGGGCAGCGGTTCGGCGAGATGGAGTGCTGGGCCATGCAGGCCTACGGCGCCGCCTACACGCTGCAGGAGTTGCTGACGATCAAGTCCGACGACGTCCTCGGCCGGGTCAAGGTGTACGAGGCCATCGTCAAGGGCGAGAACATCCCCGAGCCGGGCATCCCGGAGTCGTTCAAGGTGCTGCTCAAGGAGCTGCAGTCGCTGTGCCTCAACGTCGAGGTGCTGTCCAGCGACGGTGCGGCGATCGAGATGCGGGACACCGACGACGAGGACCTGGAGCGCGCGGCGGCGAACCTCGGCATCAACCTCTCCAGCCGCCCGGGCAGCGACTCCGTCACCGTCGACGACGTCGTGCACTAGTTCCTTCGACCGCCGTGGCCGCGGCCCACCGACCTCCCGCCGGTGGGCCCGCCACGGCTCCGAGCCAGCACCCCAGTTTTCCCGCTTACGACAGAAGGACTGACACCACGTGCTCGACGTCAACTTCTTCGACGAGTTGCGCATCGGCCTCGCCACTGCCGAGGACATCCGGCAGTGGTCGTTCGGCGAGGTCAAGAAGCCCGAGACGATCAACTACCGCACCCTGAAGCCGGAGAAGGACGGGCTCTTCTGCGAGAAGATCTTCGGTCCCACGCGGGACTGGGAGTGCTACTGCGGAAAGTACAAGCGCGTCCGCTTCAAGGGCATCATCTGTGAGCGCTGCGGCGTCGAGGTGACCCGTGCCAAGGTCCGCCGTGAGCGGATGGGCCACATCGAACTGGCCGCCCCGGTCACCCACATCTGGTACTTCAAGGGCGTGCCGAGCCGGCTCGGCTACCTGCTCGACATCGCGCCGAAGGATCTCGAGAAGATCATCTACTTCGCCGCGTACGTCATCACCGCGGTGAACGCCGAGCAGCGGCACAACGACCTGCCGACGCTGGAGAGCGAGATCGGCGTCGAGCGCAAGCGCGTCGCCGACAAGCGCGACGTGGACGTCGAGACCCGCGCGCAGAAGCTCGAGGCCGACCTGGCCGAGCTCGAGGCCGAGGGCGCCAAGAGCGACGTCCGCCGCAAGGTCAAGGAGGGCGGCGAGCGCGAGATGCGCCAGCTCCGCGACCGGGCGCAGCGCGAGCTGGACCGGCTCGACGAGATCTGGGACACCTTCGTCAAGCTCGACCGCGGCCAGCTCATCGCCGACGAGATGCTGTACCGCGAGCTGTACGACCGGTACGGCGAGTACTTCACCGGTGCCATGGGCGCCGAGGCCATCCAGAAGCTGCTGGAGGTCTACGACGTCGACAACGAGTCCGACGTCCTGCGCGAGACCATCCGCAGCGGCAAGGGCCAGAAGAAGCTGCGCGCGCTCAAGCGCCTGAAGGTCGTCGCCGCGTTCCAGACCACGCGGAACAACCCCCAGGGCATGGTGCTCGACTGCATCCCGGTGATCCCGCCGGACCTGCGCCCGATGGTCCAGCTCGACGGTGGCCGCTTCGCCACCAGCGACCTGAACGACCTGTACCGCCGCGTGATCAACCGCAACAACCGCCTCAAGAGGCTGATCGACCTGGGCGCGCCCGAGATCATCGTCAACAACGAGAAGCGGATGCTGCAGGAGGCCGTCGACGCGCTGTTCGACAACGGCCGGCGCGGCCGTCCGGTCACCGGACCGGGCAACCGGCCGCTGAAGTCGCTCTCCGACATGCTCAAGGGCAAGCAGGGTCGCTTCCGCCAGAACCTGCTCGGCAAGCGCGTGGACTACTCCGGCCGCTCGGTGATCGTGGTCGGCCCGGAGCTCAAGCTCCACCAGTGCGGCCTGCCGAAGATCATGGCGCTCGAGCTCTTCAAGCCGTTCATCTACAACAAGCTCGAGGAGCGGCATCTCGTCACGACGATCAAGAGCGCGAAGAAGCTCGTCGAGAAGGAGCGTCCCGAGGTCTGGGACATCCTCGAGGAAGTCATCAAGGAGCACCCGGTTCTGTTGAACCGTGCACCGACGCTGCACCGCCTCGGTATCCA
>DASWTI010000256.1:0-6142 GCA_036402215.1 Pseudonocardiaceae bacterium | reverse complement strand
GCCGGCCGGCTGGTGCCGTGCGGCTGGTACCCGACGGTCGGCGTGGTGGGCGCCGCGCTCG
Organism: Pseudonocardiaceae bacterium; assembly: GCA_036402215.1. Classification (GTDB taxonomy): domain Bacteria; phylum Actinomycetota; class Actinomycetes; order Mycobacteriales; family Pseudonocardiaceae; genus DASXTS01. Next base: position 6,081 of record DASWTI010000256.1, on the reverse strand, counting down.
GCGGCGGCTTCGGGCCGTTCGGTCGCCGCTTCGGCCTGGCCTGTGACCACGTGGTGGCCGCCGACGTCGTGCTCGCCTCGGGCGAGGCGGTGCGCGCCGCGCCGGACCTGCTGTGGGCGTTGCGCGGCGCGGGCGGTGGTCAGCTCGCAGTGGTCACCGCGCTCACCCTGCGCACCCGGCCGGCGCCGCCGTCCACCTGGTTCGCCGTCACCTGGCGCTACGAGCACGCCGCCGACGTGCTGGATGCCTGGCAGCACTGGGCGCCTCGTGCGCCGCGCACGCTCAACGCCGAGCTCGTGCTGGCCCAGGGCCCCGACCCGGCCACGGTGCCGATCGCGGTGGTGTTCGGCGTGACGCAAGGCGGGCCCGCGGTGCTCGACCGCCTCGTGGCCGACGTCGGCGCGCCGCCCTGGCGCCGGCTGGTGACGCCGATGTCCGGCCCGGACGCAGCGCGGCACCGGGCGTACGCCGGAGCCCCCGCGGCCACGCTGCCCGCCGTGGGCCGGGACCTCCGGGAACCGCCGGGGTGCCGGGTGCTCCGCTCGCACCTCGTCGGCCGCCCGCTGCCGCGCGCCGTCGTCGAGGACGTCGTGGCCTCGCTGCCCGCGGACCGGATGCCGGGCCAGTACCGCGAGATCGAGTTCGTGCCGTGGGGCGGGGCGCTCGCCGAGCCGCGCACGGACACCGCGTTCGCGCACCGCGACGCGTGCTTCCTGGTGGAGCACAACGCCGATGTCGCGCCCGGAGCCACGGCACCGCAACGAGACGCGGTCGCCCGCTGGGTGACCCGTTGCTGGTCGACGCTGCTGCCGTGGGCCACCGGCGGGGTGTACCCGAACTACCCGGACCCGGCGCTCGCCGATCCGCTGCGGGCGTACCACGGCGCGAACCTGGAGCGGCTCGTCGAGATCAAGACTGCGTACGATCCGGATGACGTGTTCCGGCACGCGCAGTCCGTGCCACCGCTCCCGCGGTGAGGCCGCGCCCGGGACACCGCACGACTCCGTGCGGCCCGGCCCGGCTCGGCCCGGCTGTCACGACGCGGTGGCGGGCTCCGGCTCCGCGGCGGTGCGCTCCCGGTGGCCGGCGCGCCAGCGCTCCCACAGCCGCGCGGCCCCGCAGGCTGCGGCCACGTACACCCAGCCGACGAGCACGTCGGTGACGTAGTGCTCGCCGCCGTACACCAGGGAGAAGCCCATGGCCACCGGGAACGCGGCGAGCGCGACCCGGGCCAGGCGCCGGCGCACCAGGGGCCAGGCGGTCACCGCGATCATCATGGCGAAGGCGGCGTGCAGCGAGGGCAGCGCCGCCACCAGGTTCACGTCCGCCTGTGCGTCGGCCAGCCAGGCGCCGGCGGTGCGCAGGCCGAGCAGGTCCCAGCCACGGGTGGCGATGCGCTCCACCGGCTCGCGGATCACGCCCTCCTCGGAGGCGAACCAGGGCGGCGCGGCCGGCACCAGCACGTACGTCAGCAGGCCGGCGTAGGAGAGCAGCACGATCCGCCGCATGTAGCCCGCCCAGCGCTCCCGGTCGCGCAGGTAGAAGGCGGCGGCCAGCACCCACGGCACGATGAAGTGCGAGAAGTACACGAGCGATACCGGGACCTCCCACCACGGCACGGTGCCCACGTCGTACAGCCGCTCCTGCAACCACACGGTGGGCACCGTCCCGCCGAACAACCAGCGATCGGCCTCGGCCAGCTCGGCCACGCGCACCGGCATGCCCAGGGTGTCGGCCACGCCGCGGGAGTAGTCGTAGGCGAGCAGCGCCCCCAGCAGCGGCAACCAGTCCAGCACCGCGCGGGCGTGGTCGGCGAGCGGGCGGCCGAGGCGGACCGCCACGATGCCCGCCAGGATCCAGCCGGTCTGCCCGAGCCGGTCCAGCGGCACGCCCTGCACCACGCAGTAGGCGGCCAGCACGACGCAGTACAGCGCCCCGCCCATCCGCGCCGGCGTCCACACCCACCGGCGACCGTCGATCTGCTGGAGCTCCGGGGTGGCGACGGACTGCATCGGTTCAGCTTGTCACATCCCGTTCACCCCAGCGCCATGAAGGTGTACCTGTCGTACAACGACCATGACTCTCCGTTCACATCGGCGCCGGTCGCCGCCTCGTCAGCCGGTGGCGGGCCGCACCACCTGGAACGGGCTGACCTGCAGGTAGCCGCGGCCGAGCTTGGCACGGTCGCCAGGACGGACGGCCCCGAAGCAGCCGCTCACGTTGTTGGCCACCAGCCCGCCGGGCCCGATCTGCCCGCCGACCCCCAGCCGGCCGGTCGCGTTCTCGTAGCTGAACTCGTTGAGGCCGTTGATCGTGAAGGAGCACTGCGCGCTGGTGACCCGGATGGCGACGTCCGGGGTCTGGCCGAAGGCGGCGTCGATGCTCTGGCTGTAGAACACCCAGTCGAACGGCCACTGCGGGACGGTGACGGTGAGGGGCGTGAACACCCAGCTCGGGGTGCAGCCGCTCAGCGAGACCGGGGGCAGCATCAGGAACTCGGCGGTGAAGTCGCCGCCCATCCGCCACCCCTGGCAGGTGATCGAGTGCCCGCTGTCGAACCGGATCACGAACGGCCCGCCGGTCGCGGTGAACGGCCCGCCGGGCGTCACGGTCACCGGGATCGCCGCGGCGGTCGGCTGTTCCGGCGCCGCCGGTGCCGACCCGGCCGACGCCGGCGTGCCGAGTGCGACCGGCAGCGCGAGGGTCACGGCGGCCGCCATCGCCCACATTCTGATACGCATGAGTTCCCCCAGTGGAATTCGTATCGGAATGTCCGACCATAAGGCTTCGTCACTCGTGATCGCCATTCTTCGCCGATCGGTCATCGGCGTCACCGGCCTTCGGGCGGAGTGGCCGCGCCGATCGGCGTGCCCGCCGCGCCCCGGCCCGCGGCAGCCGCCGGCTCGGCGCCGGCTCGGTCCTGGCTCAGTGCCGGTGGGTGCCACCGATCAGGCGGCCGTTGACCAGGACGTGGATGGCTCCGCAGGGACACGCGACGTACCGGACCTCGCCGTCGGAGGTGAGGTGCCGGGAGAGCAGCTTGCCAGTCATGGGGCCACCGTGCCGTAATGGCATTGTGCACTTCAACACTTACGGCGGCACCGCCGCGGCGCTTGCCGCCGAGCTGGTGAACAACGGCGACGTGGCCGCGGCGCTCGCCCGGTACACGCCCAGCCTGCCCCCGCCCACCCCCGCCGAGTCCGCCGAGATCACCGCCTGGGCCCGCCGCCTGGACGCGGTGTTCGGCGAGCACCCGGTGGAGCGCCGCGTCGCCCTGGTGAACGAACTGCTGGACGCCGCCGCCTCCCGCCCGACCATCTCCACGCACGACGGGCAGCCCCCGCACCTGCACTACAGCGGCCCCGGCGACGGCCTCGTGGCCAGGGTCCGCGCCGTCACCGCGGCCGGCCTCGCCTCGGTCCTGTGCGACGAGGGCGGTCACCGCCTCGGGCGCTGCGTCAGCGACGGCTGCGGCCGTGTCTTCGTCGACGTGTCCAAGGGCGGCCGGCGCCACTTCTGCTCCACCCGCTGTGCCAACCGGGTCAACGCCGCCCTGCACCGCGCCCGCCATCGCTCATCCGTCGGCCACCGGCACCCGGCCTCGCGCCGCTGACGCCCGGTCGCCGCCGTTGACCCGGGAGCGTGGACCGCGCCGACGGTTGACTGATGGCGCCTTTCAGTCAGTGGCAGGAGCGGGCGTCGTGCGTCCGAACGGTCGCTTGACGACGGTAGGTGCCTGCCTCAGCCTGGTGAGTAATCGATTACTCGCAGGCGAAGGGCGGTGTCGCGGTGACCCTGGTGCGCGGGTGGACGCGGAGCGGAGTGACCGTGCTGCTGGTCGCGGCCTGCGCCCTGGCCGTCCCGACAACGGCAGCGGCCGGCCCGTCGACCGGCGCCGCGGCGGCGACCGGCCCGTCGACCGGCGTCCCGGCGGCCGCCGGCTCGTCGACGGGCGCCGCGGCGGCGACCGGCGTTTCGACCGGCGCCCCGGTGGCGAACGCCGGTGCCGGCCCGGCGACGGGGAACCGGGCGGGGACCGAGTTGTTCCTGCCGACCGTGTCCGCCGGGGCCTCGTTCCGGGTGTACGACCCGTCGGTCGGCGAGCCGCAGCGCTGGTACTACAACGATCACACGATGATCCGCGACCTGCGGACCGGCCTGTGGCACGTCTTCGCGATCACCCACCCGGAGCCCGCGAACCCGTTGAACGAGAAGAACTTCGGCCACGCCACGGCGCCCTCGCCGACCGGGCCGTGGACCAAGCGGCCGTTCGCGCTCACCGCCGACCCGGCGCGCGGCGAGAGCCACATCTGGGCGCCGCACGTGGTGCACGACAACGGCGTCTACCACATGTTCTACGCGGCCGGCACGCCCGACCACGCCGCCTACCGGATGCACCTGGCGACGTCCACGGACCTGTTCACCTGGACGCGCAGCCCGGCCAACCCGCTGTTCACCGACGGGTTCGACGCGCGGGACCCGATGGTCGTGAAGATCGGCACGCAGTGGGTCATGTACTACACGGCCAACCGCACGCCGCAGGGCGGCAACCACCAGGTCGCCTTCCGGGTCAGCCCGGACCTGGTGCGCTGGGGCCCGAAGCAGGTGGCGTTCGAGCACCCGGCGTCCGGCACCTTCGGCGGCCCGACGGAGTCGCCGTTCGTGATGTTCCGCGGTGGCTGGTGGTACCTGTTCATCTGCTGCGACCCCGGCTACCGCGACACCCGCGTGTACCGCAGCCGCGACCCGTTCCGCTTCTCCGTCGGCGACCTCGCCGGCCGCATCGACTCGCACGCCGCCGAGGTGGTCACTGAGCCCAACGGCGCCACCTGGGTCACCGGGGCCGGCTGGGGACAGGGCGGGTTGTACCTGGCGCCGCTGCGCTGGACGCAGGCACAGGCCGACGTGTTCGCCGGTTCCCCGGCGGACTTCAACGGCGACGGCCGCGACGACGTGGTGACGTTCACGCACTCGCCGCTCGCCGACGTCTACGTGGCGCTCTCCACCGGCTCCGGCTTCGCCGGCACCACGCAGAAGTGGAACGACTTCTTCGCGCTGGACGACGAGACGCCGCTCACCGGGGACTTCAACGGCGACGGCCGCGACGACATCGTGGTGTTCACCCACGGCCAGCTCGCCGACGTGCACGTGGCGCTCTCCACCGGCTCGGCCTTCGCCGGGGCGACCAGGTGGCACGACTTCTTCGCGCTGAACGGTGAGGTCCCCGCCGTCGGTGACGTCAACGGCGACGGCCGCGACGACATCATCACGTTCACCCGCAACAACCTCGCCGACGTCTACGTGGCGCTCTCCACCGGTTCCTCCTTCACGGCCTCCGCCAAGTGGCACGACTTCTTCGGCCTGGCCGGCGAGACGCCCGGGGTGGCGGACGTCAACGGCGACGGCCGGGACGACCTCGTGGTGTTCACCCAGGGTGGCAACGGGGACGTGCACGTCGCGCTCTCCACCGGCGCGGCCTTCGGGGCGTCCGCCAAGTGGCACGACAGCTTCGCCCACGGCCTGGAGGCCCCGCGGCTCGGCGACGTCACCGGCGACGGCGCGGCGGACATCATCACCTTCACCAACGACGGCGAGGGCGACGTGTTCGTCGCGGTCTCCAACCGGCAGAACGCCTTCGTGGGCACCGCGGTCAGGTGGCACGACTTCTTCGCGCCCACGTCCGAGTTCCCGTACACCGGCGACTTCGACGGCGACCGGCGCGCGGACATCGTGACCTTCACGCAGAACGGCGGCGCGGACGTCTACGTGGCGCTGTCCACCGGCTCCGCGTTCGGGCCGGGCCCACGCTGGCACGACTTCTTCGGCCTGCCCGGCGAGACCACGCTCTGACCACCGGGAGTCGCTGGGCCGCAAGGGGTAGCGCGCTCTGCGCCGCTCGGTCGTCGCCCCGTCGGACGTCGTCGGGACACGGCCGGGCCGGTTAACGTCCGGCGGTGTGAGCGCCCCCAGGTTCCGTGCCGTGGCCGTCGCCGTCGCGCTGGCCGCACCGCTGTTCGCCGCACCCCTCGCCGGGACGGCCACCGCCGCGCCGGGAGCCGCGCCCGCGGCCGGATCCGCCGC
>DASWTI010000255.1:0-2303 GCA_036402215.1 Pseudonocardiaceae bacterium | reverse complement strand
CCCCGCCCCGTCCGCCCAGTCCGCTCCGTCCGCGGCATCCGCCGTGTCGTCCGAGGAGGCATCGTGAACGCGCCCGTGGCCGCTCCCGTCGTCGCGGTCGTCGAGCCGTTCAGCTCGGCCGCCATGCTGGCCCCGGCGCTGCGCGCGGCGGGGTTCTCCCCGGTGGCCGTGGTGAACCAGGCCGACGACGACTTCGCCGTCTACCACTCGGCGCTCGTGGTGAAGGACTGGGACGCCGTGGTGAACCACCACGGCGACATCGCCGCCACCGTCCGGCGCCTCGGGGCGCTCTCGCCGACGGCGGTGATTCCCGGCATCGAGGGGCCGTCGCTCGACGTGGCGCAGCAGCTCGCCGACGCGCTCACCCCCGGCCACGCCAACGTCGCCGAGCTGGTCGCCGCGCGCCGCCACAAGTACGCCATGCACCGGGCGCTCGCCGAGGCCGGAATGCCGATCATCCGCCAGGTGTGCACGTCCGACGCCGCCGAGGTCGCCGACTGGATCGACCGCGAGGGCCTGGCCGGGCAGGACCTGGTGATCAAGCCGCCGAACAGCGCCGGCACCGTCGGCATGTCGTTCGTCCCCGGCGGCGAGGGCTGGCGGGAGCGCTTCGAGGCCGTGGTCGGCACCCGCGACAAGCTCGGCGTGCAGCGCGACGAGATCCTCGTGCAGGAGCACGTCACCGGCACCGAGTTCGCCATCGACACGGTGAGCTCCGGCGGCCGGCACTCGGTGACCGACCTGCTGCGCTACCGGCGGGTGCGCCTCGGCCGCGGCATGGCCATCTACGACAGCGTCGAGTGGCTGCCCTACGACCGGTCACGGTACGGCGAGCTGCTCGACTACGGACTGGCCGCGCTGGACGCCGTGGGCCTGCGGAACTGGGCCGCGCACACCGAGATCATCATGACCGACGACGGCCCGCGGCTGATGGAGATCAACCCGCGGCTGGCCGGCGCCGGCAACCCGGCCGTCACCATGATCGCCACCGGCGAGAGCCAGGTGACCCGCATCGTGGACGTGTGCGCCGGGCGCGGACCGGAGCTGCCGGAGGGCTTCACGTTGCGGCAGCACGTGATGGCGGTGTTCCTCATCGCGCACTCCACCGGCACCGTGCGCAACGCCGAGATCCTGGAGGAGGCGCGCGCGCTGCCGTCGTACCACTCGCCGGTCCGGCTGGTCACCACCGGCGACCGCGTGGAGGCCACCACGGACATCCTCACCAGCATGACCATGGGCTACGTCATCCTGGCCGCCGACGACCGCGCGCAGCTCGACGTGGACCGCGAGGCCATCCGGGCGCTGGAGAAGCAACTCGTCATCGACTGACCACTACGCTCGCCTCCCGTGCGCACCTGGGCCCACCTGACCCTCGGCCTGGCCGTGCTCGCGGTCGTCGGCATCGCGGCGCGGCTGGCCGGCGGCCGGGCCGGTGCCGCCTGGCTGGAGCCGGCCTGGCTGCTGTGCACCGGCGCGTTCACCTTGTGCGCCGCGGGTTACCTCGCGGCCGGCGGCGCCCGCGGCTTCCTCGGGCCGTGGCCGCCGCGTACCCCCGCCGGCCGCGCCGCGCTGGCCGGCGTGGTCGCCCTCGGCCTGTCCCTCGTCATCACCCCGCTGCTCGCCGTCGTCGTGGACGACGTACAGCGCTTCCGCGCCGTGCGGCTCGTCCTCGTGCTGGCCTACGTACTCGGCGTCGGTGGTCACGTGGCCCTGCGGCTGCGCACCCCACGGCGGTCATCGGTGCGCAGGTGAGCTCCCGGCGCCACGGTGTGCCCGCCGAGGTGGCGCCCGCCGGCCGATGGCCCGCGACGACGCCCGGGCCGTTGCCTGCCAGGTGGCCGACGAGGTACGTGACTGGCCACCCCAGCGGCTGCTGGCCTCCGTCGAGGAGGACGAGGAACGCACCGTCGCCGGGCCCGGGGGAGTGGCGTACCAGGTGCGGATCCAGGGCTGGAGCTACCGCGCCGACCCGGGGCGGATGTTCGTGGACATCACGACGGAGGACGGTTCGCTGCGCGCCGCCCTGCGCCCGGAGGCGGCCCACGTGGAGTTCCGCCTCGGCTGAGGGTTGCTCAGACCCAGCGCAGCACGGCGTCCGTCACGAGCAGCACGACCGTCGCGGCCAGCGGCACAACCGGGCTGAGATCCGCCCGCCGGACGGCGCGGGGCGGCGTGCCTCCGGGCTGCCCCGCCTGGGCCCGGCCGGACGTACCGCCCGCGTCGTGCCCGGTCGGCTGCCAGTGGGACGGCGTGCCCTCGGGCTGCCCGGCCGGCGGCCACCCGGGTGGGTAGGTGCTCGCCCG
>DASWTI010000254.1:0-14441 GCA_036402215.1 Pseudonocardiaceae bacterium | reverse complement strand
CCTGGACGAGGAACCGGGCCGTCGCGGCGCCCGGCCGGGCACGCCGGACGACCGGGAGAACCGCCGCCGGCCCGGCGGGGGCGACCGCGCGCGCGGCGTGCTGCGTGGCGTCGGCGAGCTGCTCATCACGCTGGGCATGGTGGTGCTGCTGTTCGTCGCCTACGAGGTGTACGTGACGGACTGGATCTCCGCGGGCAAGCAGCGGGAGGCCACGGCCGCCCTGGACGACACGTGGTCGCAGCTCCCGGCCGACCAGGGCGACGAGGGCAACGCCCGCACCGAGCGTTTCCGCCCCGGCGTCGGCGAGGGCTTCGCCAAGATCTACATCCCGGCGTTCGGCTCGGACTTCGTGTTCACCATCCTGGAGGGCACCACCGACCCGATCCTGGAGATCGGCCCCGGCCACTACACCGAGACCGCGTACCCCGGCGATCCCGGCAACTTCTCGGTGGCCGGTCACCGCGTCGGCAAGGGCGCCCCGTTCAACGACCTCGGGCTGCTCAACTCGTGCGACGCCATGGTGATCGAGACCCGCGAGAGCTGGATCGTCTACCGCGTGCTGCCCATGGAGGACGAGGTCGCCACCTGGGACCAGACGCACGCCGGCGACGAGCGCTGCACCGACGTGAAGCCGCTCGGCGGCCCGTACCAGGGCGTCATCGGCCGTGAGATCGTCCGGCCGTCGCAGAGCGAGGTCATCCTGCCGGTGCCGAACCGCCCGGACCTCTCGTTCGACGCCGTGCCGCCGGAGCAGCGGGCCGCGCTCATCACGCTCACCACCTGCCACCCGCAGTTCTCCGCGCGCGAGCGGATGATCGTGCACGGCGTGTTCGTCAAGCAGTACCCGAAGGACCCCGCGAACCCCGACGCGCGGCCGCCAGAGCTCACGGAGGGCTGAGCGCATGTACGGCTGGATCTGGCGCAAGCTGCCCGGCCCGCTGCCGGTGAAGATCGTGGAGGCCATGCTGCTGCTGGCGGCCGTGCTGGCGCTGCTGTTCTTCGTGGTGTTCCCGTGGGCCGAGCCGCGCCTGCCCTTCAACGACGTCACGGCCGGCTGACGGCGGGGGCCGGCGGTGCCCGCACGTACGGCGGCGGGCGCACGGCGCCGCCGGGAGGCCCCCGCGGGGTAACGCGCTCGGCGACCGGGGCGGCACGGCCTAGGCTGCGTCCGTGCGCGTGCTGGTGGTCGACAACTACGACAGCTTCGTCTACAACCTCGTGCAGTACCTGGCGCAGCTCGGTGCCGACTGCGAGGTGCTGCGCAACGACGCGGTCGACCCGGCCGCCGTCACCGGGTACGACGGCGTGCTGGTGAGCCCTGGGCCGGGGACGCCGGAGCGGGCCGGCGCCTGCCTGGACGTGATCCGCGCGTGCGCCGCGGGCCGCACCCCGGTGCTCGGCGTGTGCCTGGGTCACCAGGCCATCGGCGTGGTCTGGGGCGCCGTGGTCGAGCGTGCCCCCGAGCTGCTGCACGGCAAGACCTCCGAGGTGCACCACGACGGCACCGGCGTGCTGGCCGGCCTGCCCGACCCGTTCACCGCCACCCGGTACCACTCGCTCGCCGTCCGGGCCGACACGATCCCCGCCGAGTTCGAGGTCACCGGCCGCACCGGGTCCGGCGTCGTGATGGCCATGCGGCACCGCGAGCTGCCCGTGCAGGGCGTGCAGTTCCACCCCGAGTCCGTGCTCACCGAGGGCGGCCACCGGATGCTCGCCAACTGGCTCGCCGAGTGCGGCCACCCCGTCGCCGAGGCCCTGGTCCGCGACCTGGAGGAGTCCGTCCGCACGGTGGCCGCCGCCGCCCGCCTCTGACGGCCGCCGTCGCCGAATACGCCGGACGCCCGGGGCCACTGAGGCTCCGGGCGTCCGCCGTTCACGACTCGCGGGGCGTCAGCCCGTGGTGGTGGGGCCCGGGCCAACGCCGAGCCGGCCGACCTGGATGCGGACCTTCTGGTCCTTGCTCAGCGGCTGGTCGGGCGCCGGGTCCTGCTCCAGGATCTTGTCCACCTCGCCGGGTCGCGTGGTGTTCACCGGGGCCACCTCGAACAGGCCGGTCCAGCCGAGCCGCTCCAGCTCCCGCTGCGCCTGCTCCTGCGTCATGCCGTTCAGGTCCGGCATCTTGATCTGGTTGCCCTTGGACACGTTGATCGTCACCGTGCCGCCCACGTTGAGCTTGGTGCCGCCCTTGGGGTCCTGGGACACCACGGTGTCCTTGGCCTCCACGGAGTCCACCTCGACCACGTTGACGACCAGGCCGATGCCCTCCAGGTTGCTCTTCGCCGTGTTCCGGTTCTGCCCCACGACGTCGATGACGTTCACCTGCTCGCGGGCGGCACCGATGATCAGCTTGATCGGGGTGTTCGGCGCGGTCGGCGTGCCGGCCGGCGGGTCCTGACCCACCACCTTGCCCACCTGTTCCTCGTCGTCCACCTCCTGCTGCTCGGTGGCGCCGACGGTGAACCCGGCCTGTTGCAGCAGCGCGGACGCCTCGTCCAGGGACTTGCCGACGGTGTCCGGCACGGGCACCGCGGCGGGCGCCTTGCCGACGTTCAGCACGACCTCCGCGCCCTCAGCGACCTGCGTGTTCGCCTCCGGGTCGGTGCTGATCACGTTGCCGACCTGGTTGGGGTCGTTGGTCTCGACCTCCTGGACGCGAGCCTTGAGGCCGACCTCGGCGATCTTGCCCTCGGCCACCACGCGCTGCATGCCGACGACCGACGGCACGGCCACCTGGGCGGCCGGTGGGTCGTCGCCGAACACGTTGGCGATCAGCAGCCCGCCGAGCACCAGCAGGCCGACCACCAGCAACGCGATCGCCGCGATCACGCCCTTGCGGGTGCCGCGGTCCTCGTCGTCGTAGTCGTCGTCGAGCAGCGCCTCGGGGCGGTGCCGGCCGGCCGCCACCATGGTCGGGCCGGTGGCGCCGAGGATCGTGGTGCGCTCGTCGTCGGTCATCACCTGCGGCGCGCTCGGCCGCTGACCGGACAGCACGCGCACCAGGTCGGCGCGCATGTCGGCGGCGCTCTGGTAGCGATTGGCCGGGTTCTTGCTCATGGCCTTGAGCACCACGGCGTCCAGCACCGGGTCGATCCGCGGGTTCACCGCCGACGGCGCCCGCGGGTCCTCCCGCACGTGCTGGTAGGCCACGGCGACCGGGGAGTCCCCGGTGAACGGCGGCTCCCCGGTGAGCAGCTCGAAGAGCACGCAGCCGGCCGCGTACACGTCGGAGCGGGCGTCCACCGGCTCGCCGCGCGCCTGCTCCGGCGACAGGTACTGGGCGGTGCCGATCACCGCGGCGGTCTGGGTCATGTTCTGGCCGTCGGCCAGCGCCCGCGCGATGCCGAAGTCCATCACCTTCACCGCGCCGGTGCGGGTGATCATGATGTTGGCCGGCTTCACGTCGCGGTGGATGATGCCGTTGCGGTGGCTGAAGTCCAGCGCCGCCGTGGCGTCGGCCATGATCTCCATGGCCCGCCGCGGCGCCACCGGACCCTCGGTCTTCACGATGTCGCGCAGCGTCCGCCCGTCGACGAACTCCATGACGATGTACGGCAGCGGGCCGTACTCGGTACGTGTCTCGCCGGTGTCGTACACGGCCACGATCGCCGGATGGTTGAGGGAGGCCGAGTTCTGCGCCTCACGGCGGAACCGCAGCTGGAACTGGGGGTCGCGGGCAAGGTCGGCGCGCAGGACCTTGATCGCCACGTCGCGCCCCAGCCGGACGTCCCGGCCCTTGTGCACCTCGGACATGCCGCCGTAGCCGAGCGTCTCGCCCAGCTCGTAGCGGTCGGAGAGCAGTCGGGGTCTGGTCATTGCGCGTCGCCCTGCTTCGTGTCGGTCAGATGTCCATCTTGGCCAATCGCTCTGTGTCACCCCAACGTGCCTGGGCAGTTCAACTGTCCACCTCCAGTCGGCACGTCACGGTAACCGAAGTCGCCGTCCGAACCGGTGCTCGTCGGCGAGTCGAGCGCGTCAATGGTGACGGTGAGTGCTCGAAGATCCACGCCCGGGGTAGGTTCGGCCGCCCCGGGCCCGCCGAGGCCCCGTGCCTCCACCATGGCCGTGGTGAGCGCCCAGACGGCCAGGACCAGCACGGTCAGCAGCAGCACGCCCACCGCCAGCCAGAGCGCCATTCGCGTGTTGCTGCCCGGGTCGTGCGCCGGCATCCGCGGCATCCCGCGGCCGACGATGCCCGGTGGCGCCGGCCGGCCGTGCGGCGGCGGCATCCCGGGCACGCCCTGCGGCGGCATCGGGTTGCCCGGCGTGCCGGGGGGCGTGCCCTGCCCGGGGACGAACGGACCGGAGCCGGGCGGGCTGAGCGCGGTCATGGTGTGGCCCGGGGTCACCACGCGCTGCGGCCCGGTCGGCGGGTCGGCGGCCAGCCCCGGCGTCACCGGCAGCACCGGCGGCGTGCCCGAGTACGAGCCGGTCGGCCGGGGCAGCGGCATCCCGGCGCGCACCGCGGCGACTGCGGCGGCGAACTCCCCGCCGGTGCCGTACCGCGCCCGCGGGTCCTTCACCAGGGTGGCCTCGATGAGCGCGCGCACGCCGGGCGGGGTGTCCGGCGGCAACGGCGGCGGCACGTCCCTGATGTGCATCATCGCCACCGTCACCGCGCTGTCCGACAAGAACGGCCGGTGCCCGGTCAGGCACTCGTAGCCGACCACGCCGAGTGAGTACACGTCGCTCGCCGGCCCGGCCTCCTGGCCCATGGCCTGCTCCGGCGCGATGTAGTGCGCGGTGCCCATCACCATGCCGGAGCGGGTCACCGGCGCGGCGTCCACCGCCTTGGCGATGCCGAAGTCGGTGAGCTTCACGGTGCCGTTGGCGGCGAACAGGATGTTGCCCGGCTTGACGTCGCGGTGCACCAGCCCGCGTTCGTGCGCGGCCTGCAACGCCTGGCCGGCCTGCTCCAGCACGTCCAGCGTGCGCTCCGGGGTCAGCCGCCGGCGACGGGCGATCATCGCGGCCAGCGGCTCACCCTCGACCAGCTCCATCACCAGGTACGCGGTGTCGGCGGGCCCGTCCGGCACGGCCGCCGTCTCGCCGTAGTCGTGCACGGCGGCGATGCCCGGGTGGTTCAGCGACGCCGTGGTGCGGGCCTCGATGCGGAAGCGCTGCAGGAACTCGCCGCTGCCGGACAGCTCGGACTTGAGCACCTTGATCGCGACCCGGCGGGCCAGCCGCGTGTCGGTGGCCTCCCACACCTCGCCCATGCCACCGACCGCGATCTTGCGGACCAGCCGGTACCGGTCCGCGATGAGCTGCCCGATGCTCAGCGACATCGGCCTCGTCCCCGTCCGGGCGCCATCAGCCCGCGCCCTGCAGCACGGCCTGCATGACCGCGCGGGCGATCGGGGCGGCGATCGAGCCACCGGTGGCCTCCAGGCCGCGGTCGCCGCCGCCCTCCACGATCACCGCGATCGCCACCTGCGGGTCCTCGGCCGGCGCGAACGCCACGTACCAGCCGTGCGGCGGGTTGGCCTTCGGGTCGGAGCCGTACTCCGCGGTGCCGGTCTTCGAGGCGACCGTGACCCCCGGGATCTTCTCGCCCTTGGTGCGCTCCTCGGAGGCGATCATCATGCTGCGCAACGTCTCCGCGACGTCGCGGTCCATCACCCGGTCGGCGGTCTCCGGGTCGGTGGTGTCCAGCTCCTCCAGATCCGGGTCGGTGAGCTTGGAGACGAGGTACGGCGTCATGCGCTCGCCGCCGTTGGCGATGGTGGCGACGATCATCGCGTTCTGCAGCGGGGTGAGCCGCACGTCGCGCTGGCCGATGCCGGTCTGGGCCACCGCCGGCCGGTCCGCCATCGGGCCGATCGCCGACGGCACCACCTGCAACGGCACCTGGAGGTCGGCCTGCCCGATGCCGAACGCCTCGGCCGTCTCGCGCAGCCGGTCCGCGCCGAGCGCCATCGCCAGCTCGGCGAACGCCGTGTTGCAGGAGCGCGCGAGCGCGTCCCGCAGCGTGGCCGTCTCGCCGGAGCCGCAGCGGTTGCCGTTGAAGTTCTCCAGGTCGGCGTTGCTGCCCGGCAGCTGGATCTCCGGGGCCGCGGTGAGCGGGCTGTTCTCGTCGTAGTCGCCGGACGACAGTGCCGCCGCGGTGATCAGCAGCTTGAACGTCGAGCCCGGCGGGTAGGTCTCGCGCACCGCGCGGTTGGAGATCGGCCGCTCGCCGGTGTTGAGCTGGTTCCACGCCTGCTGCTGGGCCTTGGCCTCGGCCACCGCGAGCACGTTCGGGTCGTAGGACGGCGTGGACACCATGGCCAGGATCTCGCCGGTCTTCGGCGCGATGGCCACCACGGCGCCGCGGAAGCCCTTGGCCGTCATCTGCTCGTAGGCCACCTGCTGGGCGCGCCGGTTGATGGTCAGCACCACGTTGCCGCCGCGCAGGTCCCGCCCGGTGATCAGGTCCGACAGCCGGCGCACGAACAACAGGTCGTCGGAGCCGTTGAGCACCGAGTCGAGCACCTTCTCCACGCCACCCGCGCCGTACAGCGTCGAGTAGTAGCCGGTGACCGGCGCGTAGATCGGGCCGTCGGCGTACTGGCGCTGGAAGCGGAGCTGGCTGTTGCCGGTCTCGACGGACTGCGCGAGCGGCGTGCCCTCGGCCACGATCTGGCCGCGCTGCCGGGAGTACTCCTCGATCAGCACGCGCGCGTTGCGCGGGTCGGTGCGGAAGTCGTCGGCCTTGATGACCTGCACGTACGTGGCGTTCGCGAGCAGCAGCACGATCATCGCCATGACGGCGATGGCGACCCGGCGCAGCGGCTGGTTCACGGCGTGGCACCTCCGATGTCCGGGCGCTGCACCAGCACGGTGTCGGACTCGGCGATGGGCGCCTGCCTGGCCGGCTTCGCCGCGGCCGGGGCCGGCCGCCGGGCGGCGTCGGAGATCCGCAACAGGATCGCGACCAGCGCGTAGTTGGCCACCAGCGAGGAGCCGCCGTAGGAAAGGAACGGCGCCGTCAGGCCGGTGAGCGGGATGAGCTTGGTGACGCCGCCGACGACCACGAAGACCTGTAGCGCCAAGGTGAACGACAGGCCCGCGGCGAGCAGCTTGCCGAACGTGTCACGCACGGCCAGGGCGCTGCGCAGGCCGCGGGTGGCCAGCAGCATGTAGACCATCAGCACCGAGGCCAGGCCCACCAGGCCCAACTCCTCGCCGACGGTGGACACGATGAAGTCGGTCTTGGCCAGCGGCACCAGGTCCGGCCGCCCGGCACCCAGGCCGGTGCCGCCGACGCCGCCGGTGCCCATGCCGAACAGCGCCTGGCTGATCTGGAAGCCGGTGCCGGAGAAGTCGGCGAACGGGTCCAGCCAGGTCTCCACCCGCACCCGCACGTGCCCGAAGAGCTGGTAGGCCACCAGGCAGCCGCCGATGAAGATGGACAGGCCGATGACCAGCCAGGACACCCGCTCGGTGGCCACGTACAGCATCATCAGCACCACGCCGAAGTACAGCAGCGAGGTGCCGAGGTCCTTCTCCAGGACGAGGACGCCGACCGAGAGCCCCCAGGCCACCAGCAGCGGCGCCAGGTCACGCGGCCGCGGCAGGTCCATCCCCAGGAACCGCCGCCCGGCCGAGGTGAACAGGTCTCGCTTCGACACCAGGAAGGCGGCGAAGAAGATCATCACCAGGATCTTGGCGAACTCGCCGGGCTGGATGGAGAACAGCCCGCCCACACGCAGCCAGATCTTGGCGCCGTTGACCTCGGAGATCGACGACGGCAGCAGGCCGGGCAGCGCGAGCGCGCCGAGCCCGACGAAGCCGCACGTGTAGCCGTAGCGGGCCAGCGGCCGGTGGTCGCGCACGATCACCAGCACCGCCACGAACAGCACCAGCGCGATGGCCGTCCAGGCCACCTGGCGCGGCGCCTCGTTGCCCGGGACGCTCTGCCCCAGGTCGATCGCGCGGTTCACCTGCGCCAGGTCCACCCGGTGGATGAGCACCAGGCCCAGCCCGTTCAGCAGCGCCACGCACGGCAGGATCAGCGGGTCGGAGTACGGCGCGAACAGCCGCACCGCCACGTGCGCCACACCGAACAGCGCCAGGTACGCCGCACCCAGGTACAGCAGCGAGCGGCTGAGCGTCTGCTCCAGGTTCGCCTCCACCAGCACCAGGGCGCCGGTGGTGATGACGGCGGCGAACGCCAGCAGCATCAGTTCGATGCCGCGCCGGGTCTGGGCCTGCGGCCCTGGGGCCGGCGCGGCGGCAGGGGCGACCGGAGCGACGGACATCAGCCGACCTGTCGGCAGTCCTTGCCGGGCACCTGCTGGGCCGGCGGCTGCGTCGAGCTCGTGGTGCCCGGCGGCTGGATGACGCCACCGCTGGCCGCGGGCGGCTCACCCGTCGGCACCGTCCCGGTGGGTGGCACACCCGTGGTCGTCGGCACGCTCGCCGTGGTGGTCGGCACTGACGGCGTGGTGGTCGGCACCGACGGCGTGGTCGGCTGCGTGGTGGTCTCGTCGCCCCGCGGGCACGGCGGCAGCAGCTGCTCGGTGCGCAGCCGGCGGACGTCGGCGCGGGCCTTCTCCAGGCTGTCGACCTCCTCGAAGCCCTCGCGCACCCGCAGCTGCGCGGTCTCCTGCAGGTCGCTCAGCGGGATCGGCTCGCAGCCCGCGTCGGACGGCTCCGGGCAGGCGCTCTCGTACACCCGGTGCATCGGGATGCCGAGCACGGTGTCCTTGAGGCCGCGGTAGATCACCACCTGGCCGTCGGACTCGCCGACGTAGTAGTACCGGAACAGCAGCACCCGGCCGGCCAGCGCGCCGGCGAACACCATGGCCAGCACCACGATGGACACCAGCAGCACGCGCACCCGGCGCCGCCGCCTGGCGCCCGGGTCGGGCGCGCTCGCCGGCTCCGTGGGCTTCGGCCTGGGGCGCGGCATGGTGGTGGCGGAGGCGCGGGCCGCGGCGGAGTCCGGCGGCATCGGGTCCTCGGCGCCGTCCCCGGCGGCGCCGCCCACGATCGGCGCGTCCTGCCCGAAGTCGACGTCCACCACGTCGGCCACGATGACCGTCACGTTGTCCGGGCCGCCGCCCTTGAGGGCCAGCTCGATGAGCCGGTCCGCGCACGCCTGCGGGTCCTGGATCTTCAGCGTCTCGGCGAGCGTCTCGTCGCTCACCACGCCGGACAGGCCGTCGGAGCACAGCAGGTAGCGGTCGCCGGCCCTGGCCTCGCGCACCGCCAGGCTCGGGTCGATGTCCCGGCCGGTCAGCGCCTTCAGCAGCAGCGAGCGCTGCGGGTGGCTGGCCGCCTCCTCGGCGGTGATCCGGCCCTCGTCGATGAGCGACTGGACGAACGTGTCGTCGTGCGTGATCTGGGCGAAGGCGCCGTTGCGCAGCAGGTAGGCCCGGGAGTCGCCGATGTGCGCGAGCCCGAGCTTGCTGCCGGCGAAGAGCACGGCGGTGAGCGTGGTGCCCATGCCGTCGAGGTCCGGGTCGCCGCCCACCAGCTCGCTGATCGCGGCGTTGCCCTGCTCGATGGCCTCACCGAGCTCGTTCAGCAGATCCCCGCCGGGATCGTCGTCATCCAGCGACGCAAGGGCCGCGATGACGACCTTGGACGCGACCTCACCGGCCGCGTGTCCGCCCATGCCGTCGGCGAGCGCGAGCAGCCGCGGCCCGGCGTACACCGAGTCCTGGTTGTTCTGCCGCACCAAGCCGCGGTCGCTGCGGGCGGCGTATCGAAGGACGAGGGTCATGAGCGCAGCTCGATCACCGTCTTGCCGATGCGGATCGGAACGCCGAGAGGCACCCGAGTGGGACCCGTGACCTTAGCCCGGTCCAGGTAGGTGCCGTTGGTCGACCCGAGATCCTCGACGAACCAGTCGCCCCCGGAGAACGACAACCGGGCATGCCGAGTCGACGCGTAGTCGTCGTCCAGCACCAGCGTCGAGTCGTCCGCGCGTCCGATCAGGATGGGGCGCCCGTCCAGCGATATCCTGGTGCCGGTCAGCGCCCCGTGCGTGACGATCAACTGCCGGGCAGCCTTGCCCAGCCTGGCCTGCGCCGCGCGACGTTGTGGCAGGGCGGCCCTCAACCCGGAAACGGCGTAGAGATCCGAACGCACCACACGCAGCGCGGCCAGCACGAACAGCCAGAGCAGGGCGAGAAACCCGGCTCTGGTCAGCTGAAGTACCAGCCCCTGCACGTGGTGAGTCTCCCGCGTTGCCTACAGCGGCTCAGCCCTGGGTACGGAATACCAGCGAGGAGTGGCCCACGCGGATGACGTCACCGTCCCCGAGCTGCCAGTTCGAGACCGGCTGACCGTTGACCGTGGTGCCGTTCGTGGACCCCAGGTCGGCGAGCATCGCGGCCTGGCCGTCCCAGCTGATCTCCAGGTGCCGGCGCGAGACGCCGGTGTCCGGCAGGCGGAACTGCGCGTCCTGGCCGCGGCCGATCACGTTGCTGCCCTGCACGAGCTGGTAGCTGCGGTTGGAGCCGTCGTCGAGCTGCAGGGTCGCGTTGAGCTGGCGCTGCCCGGTCTGCACCGCTGGCGGGGCGTAGCCGGCCATGTTCGGGTCCGGCTGGCCGTAGCCCGGCTGCCCGTAACCCGGCTGCCCGTAACCCGGCTGACCCTGGCCGTAGCCCTGGTCGTAGCCCGGCTGGCCGTAGCCGGGCTGCCCGTAGCCCGGCTGACCCTGGGCGTAGCCCTGGTCGTAGCCCTGGGGCTGGCCGTAGCCCTGCTGCTGGCCGTAGCCACCGCCCTGGTCGTAGCCGCCGTACTGCGGCTGCCCGCCGTACTGCTGACCCTGGTCGTAGCCCTGCTGCTGCTGGCCGTAACCCTGGTCGTAGCCGCCGTACTGCGGCTGCTGGCCGTACTGCTGGTCGTAGCCGCCGTACTGGCCCTGCTGGCCCTGGTCGTAGCCGTAATTGCGGTCCCCTTCGGGGTACTGCTGGCCTGGCTGGCTCATCGGTGGGTCTCCTGCATTGCGTGGCTGGGACGCCTGCCGCCGGTGTGCGTCAGGGTCGACGGACGAGCTGGTACGGAACTGCCCCGTGTGCAGCGCGTCGGAGCGCTGCAGTGAGACTACGACGTGACCGTAGGTCTCCCACCCGTGCTCGGCCAGATGCTCCGAGATGGCGTTGGCGAGGAGACGGGTGATCTCCTGTTCGTCGCTCGCCAGCTTCTGGTGGTCGTTGGGGCCGAGGGTGACCACGTAGTGGTTGGGCGCCAGCTCACGGCCGCCGGCCAGTTGCTGGATGTGGTCCTCGGCCTGGCGCTGCAACGCCTGCGCCACCTCCTGCGGCACCACCTGGCCGCCGAACACCCGCGCGAAGGTGTCGCCCACGATGCCTTCCAGACGGCGCTCGAAGCGCTGTACCAGACCCATGGCGATCCTCCCTCCCGTGGCGTGCCCGTACCCCCGATCGTATCCGGGTCCGGGCCACCCGACACCGGGTCGGCGGCTGGGACGGCCCGGTGTGAACCCCGGGTTCCGCCCCGTGCTAACCTCTGCGCGCTGCTCGGGCGAGTGGCGGAATGGCAGACGCGCACGGTTCAGGTCCGTGTGTCCGTAAGGACGTGAGGGTTCAACTCCCTCCTCGCCCACACAAAGCCCTTCGCAGGAGCGGTGGTCGCCGCGAGGGTGAAGGTTTCTTGGTTGATGCCGGGCACCCGTTGCAGCTCCTGGCTCCTCACGGATGTCCCAGGAGACCTGTACACTGGGGGTGCAGGCCGCCGAGAGGCCGCCCGCACTGCCTTCAGCCCCGCCGAGTGCGGGGCTGTCGTGCGTCTATGGCCAGGTGCCCATGTCGTACACCCTCCCTGAGCCGACGATGGCGGTCCACAGCCGGTCCATCGCGGCCTGGGACCGGGCGTCCTGCTCCCGGATGGTCTGGCGACGCCGGTACAGGAAGGCGATCATGTCCGCTGCCTGCAGCATCCGGGACTGATGGCTCGGCGCGAAGTGCACCGTGTCCAGCAGACGGTCCAGCGTCGTGCGCATGTACACGCCCGGTGTTCCCTCGGTCTGGTAGACGGCGAACCGCTCGCGGTGCCGCTCACGGTCCCCACGTTCGTCGGCAATCACCAAGGCGTACGTGCCCTGACGCTGCGCAACGGCGTTCGCACGTTGGAGGATGTGCTGGAAGCACCCCTGCTCCGGAGGGAACCGCACACGGTAGTTCCTCTGATCCTGCCGCTCGCGGAGCCGGGACTCGCTCACGGAGCGCAGCAGGATCGTCACCTCGTGTCCGACGACGGCGTCGATGACCTTGTTGAAGATGGCCACGCGGGCGCGCGCGCCGGCCCCGGCCCACTGGTCACGTCCGTGGAACAGCGGATGTGCGTGCAACTCGGTGGTTTGCAGGACCCCGTAGTCAACGGCGGCCTGGTTGACGATTGCGTTCAGCGCAGCCGTGAGCGACTTGGTGGCCTTCTCGTCTGCGAGCACGGCAGCGAAACCATGGAAGTCGCCCTGGTCGGACTCGTCGACGAAGCACAGCAGCACGCCGTCATGGTGCCTGGGCGAGTCGGCGGAGCCGGGCAGGGGCCGCCGGGTCCTGCGGTGAGCAGGGTGTTGCCGTCGAGGCGGTAGGCCTCGGTCAGGCCCGCAAGAAGCAGGCCCGCGCCGGCATCCGCCGCGGACCGCGGCGGCGGAAGGGTGGACGAGGGTTGCTCCGGTTGGAGTGGTGGGCGTGGTGTGTGGCCGAATTCGCGCTCGTCGTTGAACCGGGGTGGGGGCTGTCCCGTTTCGTCCGCGTGCCCGCCGGGGTGCGAGGAGCGAGCGAACCGGGAGACCGACTGTGGGACGGCAACTCGATACACGTGCGCTGAGTGGTCTGACGGAGCGGGACCGGGCGCTGTTCGCCGGGTACGGGGTGGGGCCGGCGGTGCGGCTGCCGCATCGGCGGGTGCAGGACGCGATCGGGGCGGTGGCGCGGCGGTGGCCGGAGGCGCTCGCGGTGACGCACCGGGGGGAGCGGCTGACGTACCGGGAGCTGGACCGCCGGGCGAACGCGCTGGCGCACGAGCTGGTGGCGCGCGGGGTGCGGCCGGGCGACCGGGTGGGGTTGCTGCTGCGCCGCTCGGTGCCGATGGTGGTCGGCATCCTGGCGATCCTCAAGGCGGGTGCGGCGTACGTGCCGCAGGACGCGCGGATCACCCCGCCGGGACACCTGGCGCACATCGTGGCGGCGGCCGGCACGGACGTGGTGCTGACGCTCGCGGAGTTCACCGACCGGGTGCCGGACGGCCCGGCGGTGATCGCACTCGACCGGTTCGACGGGGTGGCGGACCACGGGCCGGTGGTACGGCCGGCGGCCGACGACACGGCGGTGGTGATCTTCACGTCGGGCACGACGGGGCGGCCGAACGGGGTGCGGGTGACGCACACCAACCTGTGCAACGTGCTGCTGGCCGGGCCGGCGTCGCTGGGGATCCGGCCGGGGCAGCGGGTGGCGCAACTCCTCAACATCGCGTTCGACATGGCGGCGTGGGAGATCCTCGGGGCGCTCACCCACGGGGCGACGCTCGTGGTGCGGGGCGCGGACATCGAGGAGACGGCACGCGCGGCGGACGTGGTGATCGCGACGCCGAGCGTGCTGGCCGGGCTGGACGCGCGCCGCTGCCGGGGCGTCCGCACGGTGGCGGTGGCCGGGGAGCGCTGCCCGCAGACGCTGGCCGACACGTGGGCGGCGTTCAGTGCGTTCCACAACTCCTGCGGGCCGACCGAGGTGACGATCGTGAACACCCTGGAGCGGTACCGGCCGGGTCGTGAGCTCACCATCGGCCGCCCGCTGCCCAACACGACGGTCTACGTGCTGGACGAGCTGCTGCGGCCGTGCCCCATCGGCCAGGTGGGCGAGATGTGGGCCGGCGGGCTGTGCGTCACCGCCGGGTACCTGGGCAACGACGAGCTGACCGCCGAGCGGTACCGGCCGGACCCGTTCCTCGGCGGCGCGCACCGCATGTTCCGCACCCGTGACCTCGGCCGCTGGACGGCCTCCGGCGAGCTGCAGCACCACGGCCGCACCGACGACCAGGTGAAGGTGCGCGGCGGCTTCCGCGTCGAGCTGGACGCGGTGACCGGGGCGATGGAGCGGACGCCGGGCGTGCGGCGGGCCACCACGGCGCTGCGGGACGGCGAGCTGGTGGCGTTCGTGACGCCGGCCGGGGTGGACCGCGGGCTGGTGACGGCCACGGTGGCCGCGGCGCTGCCGTACTACTGCGTGCCCTCCCTGGTGGTGCCGGTGGACGAGCTGCCGGTGACCGATCGCGGCAAGGTGGACCGGCGGCGGCTGCTGGCCACGCTGGACGCGCCCTCGTCCCCGGTGGCGCTCGTCGGGGCCGTCGCGTGAGCGCCCCCACCCGCAGCCGCGCGGAGGCGGCGGTGCCGGAACGGACCGGGGCGCGGTTGGTCGTGGCGCCGCTCCCCGAGGTGCCGCCCGTGGTACCCCGCGAGGCGCCGCCCGTGGCGCCGGCCGAGGTCG
>DASWTI010000253.1:0-3281 GCA_036402215.1 Pseudonocardiaceae bacterium | reverse complement strand
ACCGACCCGCCGCGGCCGCGCGGGACGAACCCGGGCGGCCGCGGCCGGGCGGCCGTCAGGCGTGCACGCGGAACTCCGAGAGCTGCGCCGCCGGCCAGCCGGTGTTACCGGTGAACGTGAGCCGCAGGAACCGCCGCGCGGTGGCGGTGAACGTGATCGTCACCGTGTTCCCGGTCGCCGGGTCGAACCGGTACCCCGCGCCGCCGACCAGCGTCGCGTACGTGGCGCCGTCGGTGGAGCCGAGCACGGCCAGCGTCTGGGTCCGGGCCGCCCAGGCCGCGGCCGGCGGCAGCGTCAGCACCACCCGGGACACCGTGACGGCCGACCCGAGGTCCACGGTGATCGACTGCGGGAACGCGTTGTTGGCGCTCTCCCAGTACGTCGCGGTGCTGCCGTCGACGGCGTTCGGGCCGGCGTAGACGTCGGCGTGACTGGTGACCGTCACCGGGCGGCCGAGCGCCAGGTTCGCGCCGGGCGCCACGCCGTCCCCGGTGAGCGACGCGGTGTGCGGGGCGCCGGGTGCGCTGCCGGCCACCGTGAGCGTGCCGGAGCGGGTGCCCGCGGCGGTGGGCGTGAACGTCACCGACACGGTGCACGAGGCGCCGGCGGCCAGCGAGGACCCGCACGTGGTGCTGCGGGCGTAGTCCCCGGTGACCGTCACGCCGGAGAGCGTGGCCGGGCCGGAGCCGGTGTTCGAGACGGTCACCACGCGGGCCGGGGCCGTGGTGCCGACGGTGACGGCGCCGAAGGACAGCGCGGACGGCGACAGCCCGATCACCGGACCGCCCGGGCCACCGCCGCCGTACACCTCCAGCTCGGAGAGCTGCGCTGCCGGCCAGCCGGTGTTACCGGTGACGGTGATCCGCACGAACCGCCGTGCGGTGGCGGCGAAGGTGATGGTGACGGCGTTGCCGGCCGCCGGGTCGAACACGTGCCCGGCGGCGCCGGCGAGCGTGGCGTACGTGGCGCCGTCGGTGGAGCCGAGCACGGCCAGCGTCTGGGTACGCGCGCCCCAGCCGGACGGCGGCAGCCGCAGGACGACGCGGGAGACCGTGACGGCCGACCCGAGGTCCACGGTGATCGACTGCGGGAAGGCGTTGTTGGCGCTCTCCCAGTAGGAGGCCGCGGCACCGTCCACGGCATGGCCGGCGACGTACGGGCCGTTGACCGTGGTGGCCGTGACCGGCCGGCCGAGCGCCAGGTTGCCGGCGGGGTCGACGCCGGTGCCGGACAGCGGCACGGTGACCGGGGAGCCGGTGGCCGCGGTGACGCCGGCCGTGCCGGAACGCGTCCCGCCGGCCGTGGGCCGGAACGTCACCGACACCGTGCACGAGGCACCGGCGGCCAGCGAGGACCCGCACGTCGTGGTGCGCGCGAAGTCGCCGGACACGCTGGTGGCGACGCCGTTGACCGCGGTGCCGCCCGGGTTGGTGACGGTGAGCGTCTGCGCGCCGCTCGTGGTGCCGACCGGCTGCGGGCCGAAGGTGAGGCTCGACGGCGACACCCGCAGCGAGCCGGGCGGCGGGCCGGTGGCGGGCGGCGGCCACGGGCCGCAGTACGGCGTGGGCGTGTACCAGCCGGAGTTGCCCGGTCCCTGGTTGACGGTGAACCCGCCGCCGAGGCAGCTGTAGATGGGGTTGGGGTACCCGATGCCGGTGGCCACCACGTTGGAGAACGTCGCGGAGCCGCCGGTCTGCAGTTGCAGCGCGAAGGTGCCGGCGCCCTGGATGCGCACCCGGTCGAAGCTCACGCCGGTGATGGGGCCGTTGCCGATGAAGTGGATGGCCTCGTAGGAGGAGTCGATCAGGTCCAGGTCGGTGACGGCGATGGTGGCAGTCATGGCGCTGTCGCGGCTGTCGAACCAGATGGCACCGACACCGAACTGCCAGTTGGGGTCGAGCACGCCGGCCCGGATGGTGGTGTTGCGGGCCACCGTGTGCGTGCCGGCCACCGGGACCGCGGCGAACCGGTTGGCGAGGTGGATGCCGCCGCCCTGGGTGAGGGTGTCGGCGACCACGTTGTCCGAGACGGTGATGTCGCGCCCGCCGTAGATGGCGATGCCGTTGGCCAGCACGGGAACCAGCACGGTGTTGAAGCGGAAGACGTTGCCCGCGTTCTGCGTGGTCTCCGCCCACATGGCGAGCCCGTCGTCGCCGGTGTTGCGGACGAAGGTGTGCTCCACCACGGAGTTGGTGACGCCACGGTGGAAGTTCAGCGCGTCCGCCGTCTGGTCGAGGATGCGGCAGCGGGTGAACCGCAGGTTGTCCATCGGGCCGTCCATCCAGGCGCCGACCTTGGTGTGCTGCATCCAGACGTTGGAGACGAGCGAGTCGGAGAGCGCGCCGCCGATGGCGTTGACCTGGTCGCCGTCGTTGCGCTCCATGACCTCGCCCATGATCGCCAGGTCGTGGATCTGCACGTTGCGGCTGCCCCCGTTGTCGTTCCACTCCCGGCCGTACAGGCCGACGCGGTTGCCGCCGATCACCGAGTACCACGGCCCGGCGCCGCGGACGGTGACCTGGTCCAGGATGACGTGCCGGGTCACCAGGAACCGGCCCTGCGGCACCCACACCACGCGGCCCTGGGCGCGGCCGGCGGCCACCGCGGCGTCGAAGGCGTTCGACGAGTCGGCGGCGCCGCTCGGGTCGGCGCCGTGCTCGGTCACCGACACCGAGTTGGCCGGCCGCGGCAGCGGGGCGGCCACCTGCTCGAAGTCGGCGAGGTCGACGACGAACCAGGGCGACGCCGCGAGCGAGGCCACCCGCACGCGGATGCGGGCGCCGGCCGGCTGCGGGGCGAACATGGCGCGGGTCTCGTCGTAGAAGTGCCGCGGGTTGCCGGCGGCGGGGTTGTTGGTGAACGGGTAGCTGCCGTAGTACCAGGCGTAGCGCGAGGTGAACCACAGGTCCTGCGTCTTGCTGCCGTTGACCAGCAGGTCCACGGCGGCGGTGAGGCCGGTGCCGGCCGCGGTGTCCGGCACCGAGTAACGCACGACGATCGAGTTGGCCGGCTCGGTGAGCACGAACTCGACGTACTCGCCGGCCGCGTCCAGCCGCACCGCGCGGCGGCCGGAGGCCTCGGAGGGCACCGTGCCGAACGTGCGGTCCGGGCCGATCACGGTGCCGTTGTGGGCGGCGTCCTCGGCCTCCTGCTCGACGAACGGCACGTCGGCGCCGCGGCCGGGCACGGACTGCCAGGACGTGGTGCCGACGTCGGCGGGCGCCGCGGGGGCAGGCGCCGCGGGGGCAGGCGCCGCGGGGGCTGGCGCGGAGGACGGCGCC
>DASWTI010000252.1:0-12782 GCA_036402215.1 Pseudonocardiaceae bacterium | reverse complement strand
GGTCCGCCGCCCGGCCCCGGACGGGTGTCCGGCTGCGGCCGCCGACGGTGTCCACTCTGGTGCAGGAGTCCGGCCGGGTCGGCCGCGGCTGGCAGTGGGTGGTGGCGCTGCTCCCGGCGTTCCCGATCGTGCTGCTGGTGCTACGGCTGTGGCTGCTCGGCCGGCAGGACCTGCACACCATGTTGTTGCTGGTGCAGCACATCAGCCCGCTGGGCCTGGCCAGCGCGCTGGTCATCACGCTGGTCTGGGTGCCGCCCGTCGTGGTGCTCACCGGGCGGTTCCTCGGCGCGTTGCTGGTGGTCAGCCAGCCGAACCCGACGGTGCTGGCCCGGTCCTGGCTGGCCGGCCGGGTCGACCGCATCCCGGACTGGGTGGTGGTCCTGTTCGTCGTGTGGGCGGCGTTCACCTGGCAGCTGCGGTTCCTGCCGACCCTGCTCATGCTGGCGCTGGCCACCGCCGGCCTGGTGATCCGCCAGCGCCACCCCCGCCATCGGCGGCTGGTGCGCGTGTCCGGGCTGTGGTTGCCCCTGGCCGGCGCGGTCGCCGCCTATCTGCTGCTGTGGCCCGCGATCGCCGACGCCCGGGAGGGGGGTGACTGGGCCACCGCGGCGCTGCTGGTCGTGCCGCCCGCGCTCACCGTGCTGCTCACCGGCCCGCTGCCGCGCGCCACCGCCCGCGTCGTCACCCAGTGGCTCGCCACCACCGCGGCGTTCCTCGCGCCGTTCGTCGTCGGCGGCTTCTTCCTCGCCACCCCCATCCTGCCCGCCGTCGCCGTCGAGGTCGTCGCCCCGTCCGGCACCGTCGACGTCATCCGCGGCAACGTCGTCGCCGTCGACGACCGGATGACCACCCTGATCGACGGCGCCGGCACCATCCGCTTCGTCCCCAACGACACCATCCGCTCCAAGGTCCTCTGCCCCGGCGCCGACCACATCCCCAGCACCCCCACCCAACTCCGCTCCTGGGGCGTCGAGAGCACCGCCCTGGAGTTCCTCGCCCCGCCGGTCGTCACCCCGGCCGCCGACCCCCGCTGCCTCGGCCGCCCCCTCGACTAGCGGCCCGGTCACTGGGCTTCGGTGACGGTGGCCCGCGAAGCGCCGCGATCACGTCGTGGCCGCCCGCGCGGGGCCTACGTCGTGGTGCAGCCCGAAGTCCACGATCTCCGCAACCCTGGCACCGGCCGCTGTGCACCCTGTCCCGCGGCCGGACGAACGTCAACGCCGCTCACGGCGTCGAGTGGAAACGGCTCATTGCAACGGTGGATCAACGCGGGTCCTTCGCGCACCCCACGCGTGAGGTGACAGAGGATTACCTCATGCGTCCGGGGACGTCAGGCAGTCGCTCCTGACGTCCCCGGACCTTGGTGGTGCCAATAGTTCAGCGGAGATTGTTGTAGCGGAACGCCTGGTAGATCCTGCGCTCGGCGGGTGTCCAGGTGTCTTCCCGCGGCCCGAGTGCTCCGCCGGCCTGTTCCCAGATGACGGCGGCGCCGCCGACGCGGTCCGCCCAGCGGACGAACAGCACGATGTGTGCGTTCGCGCCAGGGCCTTCGTAGTACGCGAGCGCGTCCCCGGGCTGGAGTTCGTGTTCCTGGATGCGGTGTGACTTACTCGGATTTCCGGCGAGCGGCGTCAATGCCGGGTTGGTGCTCCCCACGGTGGCATTGACGGTGTTCCACGCCATGGCGACATAGCCGGCGCAGTCCGCACGGTACGAGCCTGCGTTGCAAGGAGCGCCGCCGGTCTTTCGACCGGTAGTGTCGTAGCAGGTGCTCATAGAGTACGGCACCTTGTTGTTGCCGAGACCACCCCAGAAGTTCCGGGCCCGGTCGAGTATCTCCGCGCGTGTGATCGAGCCGTCGCTCGGGGCAGTGGCGTTGCGGGAGATCCAGCGCTGGTTGGGCTTCTTGTGGCAGGCCCACACGATGAACCCGGCCTCGTTGTCTCGGCTGGCACCGGTCACGTCGAGGCACTTGCCGGCATTGACGCTCTTCAGCGTGAACTGCTCGCGGCCGAGCATGGTGACAAGCCAGCGCTGGTTCGCCCGGCCATGGCAGTTCGCCTGGATCACCCTTGTTCCGTTGCTCCGATGGTTGCCGTACACGTCCAGGCACTTCCCGGTATCCGCGTTGACGACCTTGTACTCACCGCCGCGCCGGGTCTTGACGAAGGTCCACCGCTGGTTGTCCCGGCCGTGGCACGTGTACTGGTAGATCTGGACCTGGGAACGCTTGTTGGGCGCGTCCGCGCACTTTCCGCTGCCCACGCTCACGATCATGGCGCGCGGCGCCTCCGTGGGATTGAGTGGCGGTTCGGCCAAGGCCGTGGCGGGCCGGGCGACTCCGATGCCGCTCAATATGCCTACCAACGCCAGCAGCGCCGGCAGGGCGAGCGCGATGATGCGTCGCATCTGCTCCTCCTCATCCGATACGGCGGTGTCCGCTCAGTCGGCCACCGCCGTCGCCGACGTTGCCTGCGCGGCTGTTCAGGATCCGGCGATGGATGGAACTGGGACCGGTCGGGGTTTCCAGGAGACGGTGTGAACAGGAAAGACCTGATCGACTACGCTCCGTAGGCATGCGGCAGGTGAACGACGCCCCCTTCGACCTGGCTGTCCTCAAGGCCGTCGACTCCCCCGAAGGGCTGGCTGCTCAACTTCGAGCGCTGAGGGAATTGGATGCGAACCGGCTGGCCTTGAAGCAACTGGAGAACAGGACCGGAGCGTCGAAGGCTACGTTGTCCAACTGGTTCCGGGGCAAGACCGCGCCATCGACTTCATTGACGAATCGACGGGTGGTCCCTGAAGTTGCCTACGATGCCCTCGTCGCGTTGCTCGCGGAACGCGCCGGGTTCAGTGCCGCCGAGCAGGCGGAAGTGCGCCGGGCATTCGGCGAAGCCGTGGAACGTGTCGCCGGCCGTCGCACGGCCAGACGACGCCAGTACGTCCCTCGTTGGCCTGGGATACGACGTCGACGCCCAGGTGCCGAGCTGATTCATCGGCGAGATGGGCCGATCGTTGTCCGTGCGGAGCGGATCGATGTCCCTTCGGCGATCTCGGCTGTCCCACCGGTAGGCGAGGCGCTGGGGTCACCCCGTGAGCTGATGGACGTACGCGCGCCCTCGGTCACTCGTACTCGTCGTCGCACCGCATCCGCTGAGCTGATGCGGACGAGGGCGCGCCGGTGGGCCCTCCGCGCGGGTATTGGCCTGTCCATGGTGACCGTCGGAGTGGTGATCGGCTCACAGATTGTCGATCATCGGAACGACTTGCCGCCCGACGCGGAATCGACATCTCCGTTCCCGACCGGCCATCCTGCCGGTGACCCTTCGACGGCCATGACCACTTCCCCATCCGCATCGACCTTGCCGGAGTCGGGGAACTGCCCGGACAGCGAGACGCCGTGGACAGGGCGAGAACCGGCGGTGCAAGATCGTGGTAGCCGAACATACGCCGTTCGGCGTGACGGTACGTCGGCCGTCTTCGAAGTACGGGATCGCCAGGCGCGTGTGCTGGAGCGATACTCGCTGGGCGGCAACATCATGGGCAGTCCGGTCCTGGGGCGGGGTTCACAACCTGATGCCGACGTGTGGGTCTTCGCCGTCGATGCGATTACTAACGATCTTGTCTACAAGCGCGCCCGGGCCGACGCGACCAACTGGGATACCGAGTGGGGTGTCGTCGAAGGCGAGCTGACCTCCGATGTCGCCGCGACAAGTCATCAGGCGTGGGGAATCGAGGTGTTCGTGCGCGGCGCGCAGCGGGCCAACGGTGAAAAGACCGTCGATCACGCCACCTACACCTTTGCTACCGGTCGGTGGGTCCAGTGGTACTACTTCGACGGTTCGGTGACCAGCGCGCCAGAATTGGCTGACCACCTCGACGGTCGCATGACCGTCACGACGTGCGGCACCGACCGCAACTACATCCGATACGACCGGCAGCCGGACGGAACCTGGACTGGCTGGCACCCGGTCGGCTCGTAGCGTCGGGCAATCCGGAGCGGGGTCACGGAGTCGGGCCAGACCAGGCCCGCCGAGCAAGTCCCGCGACGGTGTGACGCAACGGACCCGTGGTCCCGCGCGTGGCGCGGTCGGCGTATCGAACCTTGTCGGCGCGAGATGTCGAGTGCGGCGGCGTCCGTTCGACGCACTGGTGACAGCACGTCGGAACGACCGAGGAGAATCCCATGCGCACCCTGATCAGCACCGCGTTCGTCTCGCTCGACGGAGTCATCGAGGCGCCGGGCGGGGAGCCGGGCCACCGCAGCTCGGGCTGGACCTTCAACGACATCGAGTTCGACGAGGCCGCCTACGAGCTGAAGGGCCGGGAACAGGACGAGGCCACCGCCATGATGATGGGGCGGGTCAGCTACCAGGCGTTCTCGCCGGTGTGGCCGGGCATGACCGAGGAGTTCGCCGGCTACAACGCGATGCCCAAGTACGTCGTGTCGACCACGCTGCGGGAGAGCGACCTGGTGACCAACTGGGGGGACACCACCATCCTGCGCTCCCTGGACGACGTCGCCGCGCTCAAGCGGACCGACGGCGGGCCGGTCATCATCCACGGCAGCGCCACGCTGAACCGCGCCCTGTCGGACGCCGGCCTGATCGACCGCTACCACCTGCTGCTCTTCCCGGTCCTGCTCGGCGCGGGCAAGCGGCTGTTCAGCGACACCGACAAGGACAAGCAGAACCTCAGGCTCGTCGAGAGCCAGTCCTACTCCAACGGCATCCAGAAGCTGGTCTACGACATCGTCCGATGACCGGCCGGCGCCCGGCCGCCCGGTTCGGACGGTGCGACCGGCCGCCACCGCTCGGTGCGGCCCGCGCACGACGGCATCGGCCACGGGTCGGCGCAGCTCGTGCCCGCGCACGCCACCACCTGAAAGGAATCGATGTAGAGCACGAATCCCGGCTCGTCCGACCGCACGGTCTCGTGCCGGACGCCGTGTGCGTCGAGGATCGCCACGTAACCGGGTACCGGATCGAGAACCGGTCGGCCGTGACCCGAAACCACGACCCGGCGAACGGATGCCGGGCACGGTCGTACACCTCGGCCGGTGGCTTCGGCAGCGTCGAGTCGTACCAGGAGTTCCACCGCCGCTGGAAGGCGTGCTCACCGGGAGTCAGCACGCCGTCCCTGGCGAGGCCGTTTACCAGTGCGAACAATCCCGGGTGGTGACCGCGGCGGTTCGGCTCCGCTGCCTGCACCCGGACGAACTCGCCAGTCACGGCCGGCGACCGTAGTGCGTCGTCCGACAGGTGCTCGCGCCCTCCATGGGCCGAGGCCGGCCGTCCGGGATCGGCCAGGCACCCGGTCGGCTCAGTGGGCGAAGTCCCAGCGGGTGGCGCCGTGGGGTTCGGCGCCGGCCACGCCGATGGCGGTGTGCAGGGTCAGGCGGTACAGGTGCCAGGGGGCCGGGCCCGCGCTGGGCGCGCTGTACGGGGCGGTGAGCGCGTCGCCGTCGACGGTGGCCGGCCAGCCGCCGGTCCGGTAGACGGCGGCCAACCGCTCCAGGGTGGCCGCCTCGGTGACCCGATGGGCCTCGCCCTCCAGCACCAGGTCGAGGCCGGGCAGGCGCACGGCCACGCTGCACGCCGGGTTGGCGGCGAGGTTGCGCGACTTGCGCGTGCCCGGCCCGCTCGTGAAGTAGAGGGCGTCGTCCACCCACACGGCACCGACGCCCGCCGAGTGCGGCCGGCCGTCGGGCCGCACGGTCGCCACGAAGAAGGTCAGGTCGGCTGTGGGGGTTTCACCGGCGAGGAGGTCGCGCGCGCGGCTCCACGGCAGCTCCGCGGACCCGTACCGGTCGAGGTTGCGTGTCGAGATCGGCTCGTTCATGGTCTCCGTCATACCCCTGCGTCGAACGAGCGGCCCGCGAATCGACACCCTGTCGAAGAATCCTGGCCACATGTGGGTGGCGGGTCGTCGTGCCGGGCGGGCGGGCCCACCACGGCGGCAACCACGGCGGCCGTGAGCCGCGCCGAGGCACTGCCGCCCGGGCGAGGCCAGGCGGCGAGCCTGACTATTTTCTGGTGTATGACGCCTCGTAGCTCCCCTCGGCGGAGATCCTGAGGGCGCCGGAGCTGCAGGTGATGGTTTCCTCGCCGCTGCTGAAGATGACGGAGCTCTGCTGGCGCACGTCGCCCTCGACTGCGAGGGTCCAGTTCCCCACCGAACTCACCGGGGAGTAAACAGCCGTCGACCCATTCAGCTGGTAGCGACCTTCGGCTCTGCCGATCGAGTGCACCGTCCACTCGTTCAGGGTGTTGTCGTAGCCGCGCTCGCGCCAGTCGTTCATGATCGTGAAGGTGCCGTCGGCCTCGTAGGTGCGTATTTCCCAGCCGCCGTCGTAGGACATTCTGACCGTCTGGTCGTCGTCCGGTATGTAGTCGACGATGCTCGTGAGCGTCCAGGACCCCACGATGCACGGCGCTGGCGGGCCGGCCGGCGTGCTGTTCTGCGGGCCTGCCGGACCGGTGGTGACGGGAGCGACCGGCCCGCCGCCACCGGTCGGTGCCTCGCTGCCTGGGGTGGTGGGAGCCGACGTGAGGGTGAGCCCGGCGTCCGGGGTCGTGATCGGCGTCGCGGAGTCGCTCGTGCCTCTGTCGTTCGGCCGGGCGCCGGGGTCGCCGCCGTTGTTCCCCTTTGCCGCGTTGAAGTAGGTAATACCCGCGGCACATATCAACAGAAAGGTGAAGACGGCGACGATGGCCCGTCCGCCCATCCTGGCCGGCGGCTTCAACCAGTTCCCGGTCACGCCCAGGGCCACCCCGAGCAGGAAAAGCCCGAGGGCGACGACCTGAGGCCACATGCGCGGCATGGTACTGGACGATGAGGGCCGAATTCCTGTGGGTCGGCCGGTACCGACTCTCCCGGCGAGGGCTCCACGTTTAGTTGTTTCGGACTCGGTCGCGCCGAATGGAATGCCCGAACCGCCTTTGCCGGTGGGCAAGTCGGCCGGGGCACGGCTGCCGCCGTCAGGTCAGGCGCACCTGGTTGAGCGCGGCCGGCGGGATGAAGCGGCGGTCGCCGGGGACGGCGGTCCGGACGGGATGACCGGCGCTGAGCAGGTACAGCACGGTCTCCGTCACGCCGTCGACGCCGATCAGGCGTTCCAGGCGCTCGTCGGCGAAGGCCGCGGTCTGGAACGGGCCGAGGCCGAGGGCGGTGGCGACCAGGGCGAAGGTCTGACCGAGATGGCCGGCGTTCAGCAGCATGACGCGGTAGGCGCCGGTGTCGCGGTACTTGAACTGGATGCGTTCCAGCACGGCCGTGAGCACCACGACGAACGGTGCCTCCCCGATCCCGGACTGGTCGACCGACATCGCGGCGAGGTCGGCCCAGTCGTCGTGCGGACCCAGCCATTCCAGCGCGTGCTCGACGTGCTGGTAGTGGTAGACGCCCGCCGGCACGCCGCTCACCCAGCGCGCGACGACGTAGGCCTCGATCTCGTGCCGGGAGCCGCCGCAGGCACTGGTCCGCTGCATGACCGTGCCGAAGGCGTCGGCGTCGAGGTAGGCGACCGGGCCGAACACGGTGGCCAACAGCGTGGCGAAGGTCACCAGCGCCACCGGTTCCTCGGTGAAGGCGCGATGGGTCCGGCGGGCGTACAGCACGTCGAAGAACGACGCCGCGGTGGGCGGCGGCCGCCGCGGCAGCGGGATGCGCGGCGCACCGGGACAGGACTTGCTCAACGCCGGTGGCTCGCCGTCGCCCACGATGCCGGTCCTGACCTCCACGCTGTCCGGCACGTAGGGCGTGTTGCGGGTGGCGAAGTGCAGGTAGCGGGCGGCCGGGCCCCACTGCGGCCATGCCTCGCCGATCCGGGCATCCGTCCCGGTCTCCGCCGCGGTGTCGGAGACGATCAGGCCGCAGCCGTGAAGCTGCTCGACCGCCTGGGCGACGGACGCCGGGTCGTGCCCGGCGAGGAGGTTCCCGATGTCGTCCCGGCCCACCCAGTCCGTCAACTCGTCGAGCAGGGCGACGGCCGTCACGTCCATCCGGTACGACCGGTTGGTCGCGTAGTTCTCCACGACGAACCCGTCACCCAGCCAGTAGCACACAAGCGACCTCGCCCGCCTGAGCCGCATGCGATCTCCTCGACCGGTCGGAATGGGCGGCCGGGGGCCCGTCGGACCCCCGGCCTCGTGCGAATCAGACCCGCCGGGGGAGGACCCGCGGCGCCTTCTCCAGCTCCTGGATCTTCAGCTCGACCTTGCGCATCTCTCTACACCTCCTCCTTGATCTCTCCCGCTGCCCCGCCGGACCGCGTGGCGCGTCCGACCAGGTAGCAGGCCTTCTCCGGACCGTTCTCGTCCACCTGGTCGAGCAGGTCGGAGCCGTGGAGGCCGGCGACGCGCAGCACCGTCAGCCCGGCGTCGGCCACCGCCTGCCGGACGGTCCGCACGGAGAAGTGGTGGTAGCCGAGGTCGACCGCGTGCCGGTGCCAGTGCTCGCCGTCGCGCCGGAACCACCGCAGGTGGTAGATCAGGCGCATGTCCGGCACGAAGTCGGCCGGCTCGGACCACCCGGCCATGAGGAAGTCCGGCTCCTCGGCGACGTGCGGCGGCTGCAGATGGAGCCGGAACCTGCCCAGCGTCGTCAGGTCGAAGACGAGCACGCCGTCGTCGGCCAGCACGTCGGCGACCAGCGACAGGGTCCTGGTCAGGTCGGCGGCGTCGTGGAGGTGGGCGAACGCCTCGTTGAAGCAGACCACCACGTCGAAGGTGCCCAGGTCGGGTGGGCTGCGGAAATCGCCGACGAGAAAGGCCGGACCGCTGCCGCCCCACCGTGCCGTCGCCTGCTCGATCATCCCTGGCGAGAGGTCGTAGGCGGTGACGTCGTACCCCAGCCGCGCGAACTCGGCGGAGCTGCGGCCGCCACCGCAGCCGATGTCGAGCAGCCGCTTCCCGCCGGGCCGCCTGGTCCCGATCAGCTCGTCGAAGAGGGCGACCCAGCGGGCCACGTCGGGGTGATCGTGGAACTGCCGGTCCCAGGGTGCCATGGCGTCGTAGGTGTCGCGCACCTGCTCCGTGCCGAAGGCGACCGGCGGGTGCGTCATACCGACGACTCCGGGACCGGCCACCGTCGCATGCGGAACGGCAGCACCGTCGCCCGGTTGCCGGCCACGAGTGCCAGGTTCTCGGCGGCCAGCAGCTCCAGGAGCCGCAGACCTGCCGCCGTGGCCTCCGGCAGGTGCAGCACGCCCTCCAGCTCCGGCCAGCAGGCCACGGACTCGGGGTCGTCCAGCAGGTACCTGGCCCCGAAGCCGTTGTCCGACCTGGTGTCCCGGATGGTCACGAAGTCCGGTCCGACCCGGTAGTAGCAGTAGCCGAAGGTGAAGGCACGCCGCCAGTCGTCCCGGCCGGACCTCGGCGGCGGCAGGTGCCGGATCCCGCCCACGTCCCAGCGGAGCTCACCGGTGAGCACCCAGTCCACCTGGAGGCCGACGGAGATCGACTCCCTGAGCAACCAGGCGAACCGCAGGTCGAACTCGTCGTCGTCGCCGAGCCGGACCGGCCGGTGCACCCGCAGCAGCCGGTGGCCGCGCCCGGCCAGCTCGACCGGCCGGACGAGCGAGGCCGAGGCGGTGGTCAGGTCGTCATCGAGATGGCACACGCGACGATCGGCATCGGCCCGCACCGGCGCCACGGTCGGCGATGCCATCACGTCACCCGCACCGGGATGTCCGTCGTGGCCAGGGACAGGTAACGCCCGCCTTCCCGGAACAGCAGCCCCTGCTCGACCAACTCCTCGGCCCAGCCGTGCAGTGCGCTCGCGTCGAGGCGGTGGCCGGCCGTGACCAGCCGGTCGTGCACCGCGGGCAGGGACCGGCCGGGTCCGAGCAGGTCGTAGGCGGTGCGCCACGCCGGATCGTCGATGACGTGGTCCCGTTCCGGCCAGCCGACGCGACGGTCCTGGAGCACCAGCCGCTCCGGCAGGTCGACGCGGAGCAGCGTGCTGCCGTCGTGGCGGGCCTTCCAGTCCGCGATGCCGTGTGCGAGTTCCGTGGCGACCTCGGGCCCGATCCCGAGCCGATCGGAGTCGAACTCGTAGCAGAGGTCGGCCAGCTCGTGCTCCGGCAGGTCGTAGACGTGGTCGTAGTACCCGGCCGGCCGGCGATTGACGAATCCGATGTCCGGCCGGTCGAAGTTCGGGCTGAAGCGGTGCAGACAGATCAGGCTCGCCCCGGACGGTGGAGGCAGGTGCACCAGGGCCGGGAACTGCCGGATCACCGGCAGGTAGTCGTCCGCGGTCTCCCGGGGAAAGCCGTACAGGTAGTTCCACGACACGGTGAGGTGGTGGGACTGTCCGTCGCGCAGCGTCCGGACATTGCGCACGGCGTGCACGCCCTTGTCCATGAGCCGCAGCACGGTGCTGCTGAGCGACTCGATACCGGGCTGCACGTGGGTCACGTGCGCCCCGACGAGCTGTTCGATCTGCCGGGAGGTGAGGTTGGACTTGACCTCGTAGTGAATGCGCAGGTCCCAGTCGAGCTTGGCCAGCTCGGGCAGCACCTCGGCGAAGTACCTGCTGTCGATGATGTTGTCGACCATCGTCACGTCCAGGCAGCGGTGCCGGCGCACGAGGTCGGTGAGTTCGGCGACGAACTGCTCGGCGGGCTTGCTGCGGAACTGGATGAGCGAGCCGTTCAGGCCGCAGAACGTGCACTGGTGCTTCTCGCCCCACCAGCAGCCGCGGGACGACTCCAGCATGAGCCGGGGGTCCACGCGGCCCTCGACGGGCGAGCCGAGCAGGTGGTCGAACCAGTCGTCGTAGTCCGGCACCGGGATGCGCCCAGGCGGCAACGGTGAGCGGCGATCCGGATTGGCGACGCTCACCTCGCCCCGCCACCAGCACACCCCGGGCAGTCCGTCCGGCGTGGCCCCGGCCTCGATCACGTCCAGCAGCGCCGGGAACACCGCTTCGCCCTCGCCGCGCACCACGTAGTCGACGACGGGAAAGTTGCGGTGCAGCGCGGCCCCCATCGGGCCGTCGCAGTTGCCGCCGCCGAACACCACCCGAACCTCGGGGCGCTCGCGTTTGATCCGGGCCGCCAATGCCAGGCTCGGCACGTTCTGCATGAACGTGGTGCTGAAGCCGACCACGTCGGGATCACCCGCCAGCACTTCGTGCGCGGCCAGCGCGATGAACTCCTCGGCGTGGGCGCGCATCTCCACGGCGCGCCCGATTCGTGCGGTCCGGCCGGCGAGATAGCGCTCGAATTCCACACGCCCGAAGTCCCCGCCGTGCAGCACCCCGGTGAAGACCCAGTCGCCCAGGTCGTGCGATATTCCTTCGTTCGCCACGTAGGCGTAGTCGCGGGTGGAGATCGCGCCGCCTGACACGTTGAGCAGGTGCTCGGCCCATCGGAGATTACCGTGATAGGTGTCCGGAGTGCGTCGGCCGGAATCCCGGCAGGCCTTCCTGAGCAGGCCGATCGGCAACGTCGGCGACTCCAGCGACTTCCAGGGCATCGAGACGAGAACGACCTTGAGTTCGGCCATCGAACGCTCCACGGCGGCTATTTCGCTCCCGATTGCGACGCCAACCGACCATACTCGCGTGCCCGTTGGGCCGCATTACATCCAAAGGGTGGACCAGTCGTTCCTTTTATTGTTGTCGACCGGAGAAGCATTGCGATTGCATTCGTTACGTCCGATGTGGCGGTCCGGACGTCCTGCCCAGTACTACGGTCGTCGCACGAGCCGTGGCCCTGTCAGCCGGGCAGGCCGAGGCTGGTGAGCAGGCGGCGGGCGCGGAGCAGGCCGAGGCGGTCGCCGGTGGCGGTGGCGTCCTCGATGCCACGGGCCAGCAGGACGGCGGCGCCGGCTCGGTCGCCGCGGCGGTGGGCCAGCTCGGCCCGGGCCTGGGTGACGAGGTGGCCGAGCTCCCGGGCCGAATGCCGCTGGGCGACGGTGGCGGCGAGGGCCAGGCAGCGGGTCGCGGCCGGCCACTCGGCACGGAGGGCGTGGACCCTGGCCGCCACGACCGCGAGGTGCGCGGAGCCCAGCTCGTCGCCGAGCTCGTCGATGATGCGGCGCGCCTCGGCGAGGACGGCGCCGGCGCGGGAGTGGTCGGCGAGATCGGCCAGGGCGGTGGCCAGGTCGACCAGCAGGATGGCGCGCACCCGTGACGCGGCAGGGCTCAGCTCGGCGACGGCGCGGGAGATGACGCGGACGGCCTCGTCGGCGCGCCCGGCGTCGCGCAGCACGACGCCGAGGCCACACAGGGCCTTGGCCCGCGAGTCCTGGTCGCGGGGGCCGGCGGCGAGCGCCTCGCGGTAGGACTCCTCGGCCTCGGCGAGGGCGCCGTCGCGGTGGGCGGCGAGGGCGAGCTGGAAGCGGCCGGAGGTCATCATCGTCTCCGAGCCGGCCTCGGTGGCGGCGTCGAGCACCCGTTTCGCCGTCCTGCGCAGCGTCGCCGGGTCGTCGCCGTGCTGGGCGGCCGCGGCGAAGCGGCACTGCCACACCCGGGCGGCCAGCTCGGCGGGCACGCCGGCGAGGTCGCCGAGCGAGTCGAACAGCCGCATCCGCTGCTCGTGCGCGTCCCGGATGGCCAGGTGTCCGTTGAGCCGCACGGCCAGCGTCGC
The DNA here is from genome assembly GCA_036402215.1 of Pseudonocardiaceae bacterium. GTDB lineage: Bacteria > Actinomycetota > Actinomycetes > Mycobacteriales > Pseudonocardiaceae > DASXTS01. The sequence continues at coordinate 187 of DASWTI010000252.1, read as the reverse complement.
CCGTAGCCGGGGGTCGACGTCGGCGGTGCCCACGGCGAGCAGCACCGGCAGGTGCCGGTCGAGCCAGGCGAGCGGGTCACGCCGCACGGCGGCCAGGGCGGCCGGGGTGGGCACGGCGTCCGGCACCGGCAGGCCGGCGGCCACCGCGCTGCCGTGCGGGATCAGCTCGTCGGCGACGCTCACCAGG
>DASWTI010000251.1:0-7212 GCA_036402215.1 Pseudonocardiaceae bacterium | reverse complement strand
CGGTGGCCCCGGTGCCCTGGCGGGCGCGCGTCGCGGAGCGGGCGCTGCGCGGCGGGCCGGCCACCACCGACGCCTTCCTGGCCGCCGCCGACGCCGAGCTGGGCGCGGCGGAACCGTTGCGGGACAACGGGTTCAAGGTGCCACTGGTGCGCAACCTGATGGCCGCGACGCTGACCGGGCTGCTCCGATGACCACCCTGGAGCGCGCGGTAGGCGCCGGCCTCGGGCGCGTCGAGGGCACGGCGAAGGTGACCGGCGCGGCGCGCTACGCGGCGGAGTACCCGCGCGAGGACCTCGCGCACGGCTGGCTGGTGCAGGCCACCGCGGCGCGCGGCCGGATCACCGCCGTGGACACCGCCGCTGCGCTCGCCCTGCCCGGCGTGCTCGGCGTGCTCACCCACGAGAACGCGCCACGCCTCGGCGACTCCGGCGACCCGGAGCTGCGCCTGCTGCAGGACGACCGGCTGCGCCACCACGGCCAGATCGTGGCGCTCGTGGTGGCCGCCACCCCGGAGCAGGCTAGGGCGGCCGCCTCCGCCGTGCGCCTCGCGTACGCCGTCGAACCGCACGACGTCACGCTCACCGGCGACGGCCAGGAGCACGTGCCGCCGGGCGACAACCCCGAGGCGCCGCGGGACCGCGCCGTCGGCGACGTCGAGGCCGCGCTGGCCGGCGCCGACGTGGTGCTGGACCGCGTGTACACCACGCCCGCCGAGCACAACAACCCCATGGAGCCGCACGCCGCCACCGCGAGCTGGGACGGCGACCGGCTCACCGTGCACGACTCCAACCAGGGCGCCGCCTCGGTGCGCCGCACCCTGGCCGCGCTGTTCGGCCTGGAGCCGTCGGCGATCCGGGTGCTCGCCGAGCACGTCGGCGGCGGCTTCGGCGCCAAGGGCACCGCGCGGCCGCCCGTGGTGCTCGCCGCGATGGCCGCGCGCGCCCTCGGCCGGCCGGTGCGCGTGGTGCTCACCCGGCAGCAGATGTTCGACGTCACCGGCTACCGATCGCCCACGCGGCAACGACTGCGGCTCGGCGCCACCCGCGACGGGCGGCTGCTGGCGATCGACCACCTGGTGCACTCGCAGACCTCCACCGTGCGCGACTTCGCCGAGCAGGCCGCGCTGGTCACGCACGTCATGTACGCGGCGCCGAACATCCGCACCCGGCACCGGCTGGTGCGGCTGGACGTGCCGAGCCCGAGCTGGATGCGGGCCCCCGGCGAGGCGCCCGGCTCGTTCGCCCTGGAGACGGCGATGGACGAGCTGGCGCACGCCGTCGGGGTGGACCCGGTGGAGCTGCGGGTACGCCACGACGCCACGCGGGAACCGTTGAGCGGCAAGGAGTTCAGCAGCCGCGGGCTGGTCGCGTGCCTGCGGCGGGGCGCCGAGCTGGCCGGCTGGGGCGACCGTGACCCGGCCCCCGGCGTGCGCCGCGACGGCCGCTGGCTGGCCGGCACCGGCGTCGCGGCGTCCACGTACGGCGTGTTCGCCTCGCCGTCCACCGCCACCGCGCACGCCGGCCCGGACGGCAGCGTCACCGTGCGGATCACCGCGGCGGACATCGGCACCGGGGCGCGCACCGTGCTCATCCAGGTCGCCGCCGACGAGCTGGGGCTGCCCACGGACCGGGTGCGGGTGCTCATCGGCGACAGCGACTTCGGGCGGGCGGCGATCGCCGGGGGCTCGGCCGGCACCGCCTCGTGGAGCTGGGCGGTGGTGAAGGCCTGCCGCGGGCTGCGCGGGCACCTGGCCGACGTGCCACCGGCCGGCGTGACGGTGCACGCGGACACCCGCGAGGACATCGAGGCCCTGCCGGACCTGGCGCGGCACTCGTTCGGCGCCCAGTTCGCCGAGGTGCGGGTGGACCCGCTGACCGGCGAGATCCGGGTGCCGCGGCTCGTCGGGGTGTTCGCCGCCGGCCGCATCCTGAACCCGGTGACCGCGCGCTCGCAGCTCACCGGCGGCATGATCATGGGCCTGTCCATGGCCCTGTTCGAGGAGTCGGTGATGGACCCGGAGTTCGGCGACTACCTCAACCACGACCTCGCCGGCTACCACGTAGCCACCAACGCCGACGTCGGCACCATCGACGTGGAGTGGGTCGACGAGCGTGACGACGCGCTGAACCCGTTGGGCGTCAAGGGAATCGGCGAGCTCGGCATCGTCGGCACCGCGGCCGCCATCGGCAACGCCGTCTGGCACGCCACCGGCCGGCGGGTGCGCGACCTGCCCCTGCGCCCGGACCGCGTGCTGCTGTCGTGAACGCCGAGGAGCCGGTCACCTGGCCCGTCTCCGCCGCCGATCCGTGGCCCGGTGCTTCACGCTAGCCTTCGCGCCGGTCGTCGGGAGGGTGGAGCCGTTGCGGCGCAAGCGTTTCCGGGTGCGGGTGGGCGGCCTCGCCCACCGCTGGCTGGAACGCCTCCACATGGTCCTCAACCCGCTGCACCGGACGCTGCCGGTGGTCGCCTCGTTCGTGCTGGGCGTCTGGGTCAACGCCGCCTCGGACCCGGCGGTGGACTCCCCGGCCGACGCCGCGGCCCGGGTCTACGACGTCGGGGAACGGCCGATCGCCTGGCTGGTGGTGCTGACCAGCGCGCTCGTGGTGCTGGTCCCGGTGCTGAGACTGGGACTGCGCGGGTTGCTCGGCACCGAGGAACAGGCCGTCCGGCTCTCGGAGCGGTTGTACGAGCAGGTGATCGACGAGGACCTGTGGCCGTACGCCCGCGGCCGGATCGCGTGGGGCTGCCAGCTCGTCCTGCAGAGCTGCCCGCGGATCGGTGACGGCTGGCGCCTGGACGAGGTGCGGGTGGTCGCCGACCCCACGGACTTCCGCTGGCCGACGGAGGAACTCGCCACCCGCTACCAGGACTGGCTGGCCGCGGCCGAGCCATTCGTCCGCCGTAGCCGGGCGAAGTACCGCCTGATGGAGAACCCGGCGTCGTTCCTGGACGACCCGGTGGTCACGCTTCGGGTGCAGCGCAACGGCTACGGCGAGGCCGTGTTCACCAACCGGGTGCTGGCCGCCGAGCCCGAGGTCCGGCGCCGCGGCGTGGAGCGCGCGCTCGCCGGGAACGTCGAGCTGCCGCACCTCGTGGTGCTGCACCTGGTGGTGGCGACCCGCGACGGTCACGTGCTGCTGGCCCGGCGCAGCCACAAGGTCGCGCACTACCCGGGCACCTGGTCGTGCTCGCTGGAGGAGCAGCTCGCCGACGAGGACCTGGCGCACCCGGAGACCGACGTGATGGCGCACTGGCTCACCCGCGCGCTCACCGAGGAGCTCGGGCTGACCCGCGCCGAGGCGCTGCGCTGCGACGCCCGGCTGCTGGCCGTGTTCCTGGAGGCCGACATGCTGAACGTGGCCCTGGCCGGCCTGGCCACGCTCGACCTCGGGCGCGACGAGCTGGACCGGATCATCGCCGACCGGCCGCGGGAGGACTACGAGTTCCAGGACTGGACGTTCGTGCCGTGGTCCGGGCTCGCGCGCCTGCTGGTGCGGCCGGACCGGCCGCTGCACCCGTCGTCGGGCCTGCGGATGTTCCTGGCGGGCCTGGTCAAGTACGGCGTGCACAGCTTCGGCGAGCGGATCGAGCGCGAGCTGCGCGGCGCCGGGCGTTAGGTCGTCAGCTCGACGGCGTGCGTGACGGCGCGGTGGTGGGTGGTGAAACCCGCGCGTTCGTACACGGCGACCGCGCCGGTGGGGCTGGCGGCGTCCACGGTCAGCGACACGGTGTCGCGGCCGGTGCCGGCCGCGGCGTCGAGCACGGACGCCAGCAGCACGCCGGCCAGGCCGCGGCGGCGCCAGGCGGCGCGCACCCCCAGGTGGCCGATGTACACCTGGCCGGGGGCGGCGTCCTGGTAGGTCAGCACGTACGCCGCCAGCTCCTCGCCGTCCGGGACCACGAAGGACAGCTCCGGCACGAAGTCCGGCGCGCCCACGGTGAGCGCCGTCCAGCTCGCCAGGTCGCGCTGCTGGAAGCCCCAGTTGCCGGCGAACGCCTCGTGGTGCGCGGCGTGCAGCACGGCCGTCAGCTCCGGCGTGAACGGCCGCACCGCCGGGTCGATCGCGGTGCGGGCCCGCCGGGCCGGGGCGCTCATCTCGAACCAGTGGCGCACCGGCGTCAGGCCGGCCCGGCGGAACAGCCGCAGCGCCCGCTCGTCGCCGGCCGCCGTGCGCGGCACCTGCGCCTCCCAGCGCGCCTCCGGCGCCAGCGCGCGGTGGAGCTCCCGCGCCCGGCCGAGGTGGCGCTCCAGCAGCGTCCGCCCGATGCCGCGACCGCGCCACCGCGGGTGCACCCCGCCCGTCAGGTACACCCGGAACCCGCCGGCCGGCGGCGTCGTGGTGAACCCGGCGGCCACCAGCGTGCCCCCGGCATCGAACACCATCGTGCTGTCCCTGGCGAGGTCGCCGACCAGCGCCGCGATCAGCCCGTGCAGCTGCGTGCCGGTCGCGTTCGGCCGGCCACCGGAGTGCGCCTCGATGCTGTTCATCAGGGCGGCCAGCGGCTCGGCGTCACCCGGCTCGTACGCCCGGCACACCAACCCGTCGAACGCGGTCATGCGGCTCCCCGGTCCTGAGGGCGAAGTCGACCGCGAGATCCTGGCAGGTGCCGTCAGGGTTGGCACCTCGGCCCGGCCGTGCGCCGTCCCGGTGCCCCGCGGGGCCTTCCGGCCGGGCCGTCAGGGCACCTCGGGACGGGGCACCAGCGCCACCAGCTTGCGCGGGGCCAGCACGCAGTAGCTCTCGGTCAGCAGCTCGCCCACCTCCACCCAGTCGGTGCCGTCGTCCAGCATCAACCCGATCACGTCACTGCCCCAGCGCGGCCGGAAGAACGGCGGCCCGGCCTGCGCCAGCACCCCGTACTCCGGGTCCGCCGCCCGGAACGTCACCACCGTGACCGGCCCGCTCACCCCGGCCGCCCGCGCGTACGCCGGCGGCTGCTCCTCGTCGATCGTCAGGACGTGCGCGAAGGTCCGCCCCCGCACGCGCCACCGCGTGCCCGCCCACGCCTGCTCCTCGTAGGTCTCCGGCAGCGCCAGGCAGATCCGCCGCAGCTCCGCCAGGACACCCTGCGGCACCTCCGCGTACTCGGTCACCCCGCCAGTGAATCACCGGCGTCCGACATCGCCACCTCCGTTAGGGTTGGCCGCCGTGCACGCTCCAGGAGGCGCCCCGTGAGGCGGCTGCGGCTGCTGGTGCGGGCCCGGGTCGACTACGCGGTCTACCTCGGCGCACGCGAGTGGCCGCTGATGCTGTCCGGGCTCGGCGTGATCCTGGGCCTGGCCACCGTCGTCCCCACCGCCGTCGGCGTCGTGCTGTCCCTGGTGGCCCTCGCCGCCGGCACCACCGTGCTCGTGCGCGACGCCCGGCACTTCCGGCGGCGTTGGTCGGCCTACGACTTCACCGGGATCGCGGCGCCGTTCCCGGTGCACGAGGTACCCCCGCCGGCGGCCTATCCGGACGCCCGCTACGTCGTCGTGCCGGGCCGGGGCAGCGGGCTGGTGAGCGACGTGGTGGATGCCACCCTCGACGCGGGCGGGCTGCGGGTCCTGCTCGGCGACGAGGCGTACCGGCTGCCGGCCCGGCTACGGGCCACTGCCCCGTACGTGCTGCGGGCACGCCACCGCGGCCGCCTGTTGTTCAACGGTCCGGTCATCGGCATGCGGGACGACCCGCTGGTCCGGCCCGGCGGCGATCCCTCGGTGGTCCGGCTGCATCGCGCGCGGTTCTTCGACGGACAGTGTTCGAACGAGCTGTGCACGGTGCGGATCCGGCACCGGGAGACCGGCCGGGTCCATGACGTGCGGCGGACGGACCTGGTGTCGACGTCCGGCGTCCTCAGGAGTCTGTCCGAGAGCGAACTCGCCGATCTGGTCGGCGTCTCCACCATGGCGCTCACCGTGGACGGCCGGTTCGTCGTGGTCCGGCAGTCCGATCGCAACAGCGCCAGCCCGTTGCTCCTGGCGCCGTCCGGCAGCGGCTCGCTGGAGCCTCGTGACCTGGCGCCGCCGGCCGGGGGCGGCGCGCCGCCGCTGCGGGACGTGCTGGTGCGGGGCATGGAGCGGGAGCTGTGCGAGGAGACGGGCATCGCCGCCGGCGACGTCGTACGCACCCGCGTGGTCGGCTTCGCGCGCTGGATGGAGCGTGGTGCGAAGCCGGAGTTCTTCGGGCTCACCGAACTGTCGGTGACCGCCTCGGCGCTGCGCTTCGCGCCGCTGGGCTCGGACGAACGGGTGTACAGCAGCGGGGTGTTCACGGTTCCGGTCGATCTGGCCGCGGTAGGGGCGGACCTCGGCCGCGGCATCGCCCTGGAGCGGCTGCCGAGCCTGCCGGAGGAACTGCGGGAGGACGGCTCCCTGCCGCTGTTGCTGGCCATCCGTGCCGCGGCCACCTGGGCCCGCGAGCGCGCCGCCGTGGACGGTGGCACGGCCTGAGCCCGGCCGGCCCGCTCAGCCGGCCCAGTGGTCGCGGTAGGACCGCCAGTCGTCCTCGGTGGCGGTGAAGTCGACGTAGACGGCGATGCCGAAGCCGTCGGGGCGGTGCGGGCCGAGGGCCAGGCGGACGCCGCGGACGGCCGCCGCGACGGTCTCGGCGGAGGGGCGGTGGGTCAGGTCGGGTTCGTCGTAGGCGGGGACGCCGATCAGCAGGTCGGTGCCGTCGGGCACCGCGTCGAGGGCGACCTCGGTCTGGCGGCGGACGTAGCCGGTGTACAGGGCGGCGGTGGGCAGCGCGGTGTCGTAGCTCATGATCGCGATGCGGTCCACGCGCCGGGCCACCTCGGTGAGGTAGGTGGCGGACCACCACTTGGTGCGGCCGATGACCAGGTCGTCCAGGTGGCTGGCGCCGGGCAGCGGGTCGACGTGGTGCGACGACAGGGAGAGCACGGCGTCGCGCGGGGCGGTGACGGCGCGGGTGGCGTCGAGCAGCGTCAGCAGGCCGCGGCTGCCGTCGGGGGTGGGCTCGAAGTTGTAGTGCACGCCGTCGAAGCCGAGGCGCAGCACGGCGTCCACGGCGCGCAGCACGTTCTCCCTGGTGGCCGCGTCGTCCAGGTCCAGCCGCCCGGGGTCCACCCGCTGGCCGAGCCACGCCTGCACCCGCACCCCGGGCAGCGCGGCGCGCAGCGACTCCACCGCCCACCCGGCGCGCGGGTGCAACGCCGCGTCGAGCGTGCCGTCGTCGGCCAGCGGACCGGTGTGCACGAACAGGTCCCGCG
>DASWTI010000250.1:0-3644 GCA_036402215.1 Pseudonocardiaceae bacterium | reverse complement strand
GGCGCCGTCGAGGGCGTAGCGGGTGCGCAGGATCTCGTGCGCGCCGACCAGCGCGGCCCAGGCCACGGCGAGCGCGGCGGCGTCGACCGGGCCGCGCAGCCGCAGCACGGCCGGCACCAGGTACTCCGGGCTGTCCGGCTCCCGCCGGTTGAGGAACCAGAGCTGCTGCTGGCCGTGCGAGAGCGGCAGCGGGCCCGACCGGTCGGCCACCGCGATCCGGCCGCGCCGGCCACCGGCGAGCCCGGCGAACCGGCGCCGGACGAGCTCCTCGCGCAGCGCGGCCTCGGCGGCGGCCGAGGTGGCCGAAGCGACGGTGGCGGCGGTGGCCGCAGTGGCCGCGGTGGGATCGGCGGTCGAGGTCATGCGGAGAGCTCCTTCGACGCGGTGCTGTCGGGGGTGACGGAGGCGAGCTCCGCCGCGGTCAGGGCAGCCACCTCGGCCCGGATGAGGTCCTTGAGCACGTGCGCGAGGCCCTCCACGGTGGGGTGCTCGAACACGTGCCGCAGCGGCAGGTCCAGCTCGAACTCCTCCTGGAGCAGCGACACCAGCCGCACCGCGAGGATCGAGTGGCCGCCGGCCAGGAAGAAGTCGTCGCGCACGCCGACCGGGGCGCCGAGCAGGTCGGCCCACACGTCGGCCACCCGCTGCTCCACGACGTCCCGGGGCGCGACGTACCCGTGCGCGCCGCCGCCGGTGGCGCCGTCACTGCCGTCGGTGCCGTCGCCGGGCCGGGCCGGCGCGGCGGCGAGCAGCGCGCCGATCGCCGCCCGGTCCACCTTGCCGTTCGGGTTGAGCGGGACGGCGTCCAGCCGCACCAGCAGGTTCGGCACCTGGTAGTCGGCCAGCCGGGCCGCGCAGTGCGCGGCGACCGCGGCCGGCGTGACCTCCGGGCCGGCCGCGTAGAACGCGACGATGCGCTGCCGGTCGGCGACCACCACGCTGCCGCGCACCCCGGGGTGCTGCTCGACGACCGTGCGGATCTCGGTGAGCTCGATGCGGTAGCCGCGGATCTTCACCTGGTCGTCGGCGCGGCCGATGAAGTCGACGGCGCCGTCCGGCAGCCGCCGGCACACGTCGCCGGTGCGGTACAGCCGGGAGCCGGGCGGGCCGAACGGATCGGGCACGAACGCGGCCGCGGTGAGGTCCGGGCGGGAGACGTACCCGACGGCGACGCAGCCGCCGCCGATGTACAGCTCGCCGAGCACGCCGGCCGGCACCGGGCGCATCGCCGGGTCCAGCACGTGCATGGTGGCGTTGGCCGTGGGATGCCCGATCGGCACCGTCTCGCCGAGCTGCGGCTCGTCCACCGGGTGCAGCGACATGGCGACGCTCGCCTCGGTGGGCCCGTACTCGTTGAGCAGCGCGCCGGGCCCGAGCAGCGCCAGCCAGTGGTTGGCGATGGCCGGCGGGAACGCCTCGGCGCCGACCACCAGCCGGGTGGCGAGGGTGCGGGCGCGCTCCGCCGGGAGCTGTGCGGCGAGCAGCTCCAGGTGCCCCGGGGTGAGCTTGACGAAGTTGAACGGGCCCGCGTCGGCGAGCGCCGGGCCGAGCTCGGTGACGTCCAGGCCGGGCGGCAGCAGGGTGACGGCGCGGCCGGTGACGAGCGGCACCCAGATGTTCGGCATCACCATGTCGAACGCCACCGAGGAGAACAGCGGCGCGCCGCCCGGCACGTCCGGCGTCAGGTAGGCGTCCACCGAGCAGGCGATGTAGTTGGCCAGGTTGGCGTGGGTGATCACCACGCCCTTGGGGCGGCCGGTGGAGCCGGAGGTGAACATGACGTACGCGGTGGCTGCCGGGTCGGTGACGCGCGGCGGACGGGTGGCCGGCTCGGCGGCGATCAGCAGCCGGTGCTCGTCGACCACGAGCGTCGGCACCGGGAAGCGGTCGGCGTAGCGGGACTCGGTGATCGCGAGCGCCGCGCCGGCCGTCGTCACCATGTAGCCGATGCGGTCGGCCGGGCTGCCCGGGTCGAACGGCAGGAACGCCCCGCCGGCCTTCCAGATGCCGAGCTCGGCGGCGATCAGGTCGGGGCCGCGGTCCAGCAGCAGGCCGACCACCGAGCCGGGCCGGACGCCGGCCGAGCGCAGCCGGTGGGCGAACCGGTTGGCGCGGGCGTCCAGCTCGGCGTAGCTCACGGCGCGGCCGCCGGCCACCAGCGCCGGGGCGCCGGGGGTCTCGGCGGCGCGGCGCTCGAACTGGTCGAGCACGGACTCCGGGCCGCGTTCCACGGCCGTGTCGTTCCCGGCCTCCAGCGCGGCCAGCTCGGCGGGGGTCAGCAGGTCGAGGTCGGCGAGCCGGGTGCCGGGGGCGGTGACCGCCGCGGTGAGCAGCCGCACCAGGTGGTCGGCCAGCCGGCGGACGGTGGCGTCGTCGAACAGCGCGGTGGCGTACTCGATGGCACCGGTCATGGAGCCGTCCGGCTGCGGCCAGAGGAAGACGCCGAGGTCGGTCTTGGCCACCGCGCTGGCACGCTGGAAGGCGTCGAGCACCACCGGGTCGGTCACGACGCCGTCCTGCAGGTAGCAGACCACCTGGAACAGCGCCGTGCGGGACAGGTCGCGCTCCGGCACCAGCTCCTCGACGAGCCGCTCGAACGGCAGGTCCTGGTGGTCGAACGCGGCGAGCACGGTGTCCCGCACCCGCCGCACCGCCTGCTCGACGGTCAGCGACGGGTCCAGCCGGCAGCGCAGCACCAGCGGGTTCACGAACGGGCCGGCGACGTGCTCGGTCTCCGGGGTGGCGCGGCCGGACATCGGGGTGCCGATCGGCACGTCCCACTGGCCGCAGTACCGGGCGAGCACGGTGGCCAGCGCGGTGAGCACCGTCATGTACGGGGTGGCGGAGCAGCCGCGGCCGAGCGTGGTGAGCGCGGCGACCAGCCCGGCCGGCAGGTCGAGCCTCACCCCGGAGCCGCGGCCGTCGCGGCGGGCCGGGCGCGGCCGGTCGGTGGGCAGCTCCAGCCGCGGCAGGCCGGCCAGCTCCGCGCGCCAGTGGTCGAGGTCGCGGCGCAGCACCTCGTCGGTGAGCCCGGCCCGCTGCCAGACCGCGTAGTCGGCGTACTGCACGGGCAGCGGCGGCAGCTCCGGCGCCCGGCCGTCGTCCAGCGCGGCGCACAGCTCCCGCAGGTCGCGCTCCAGCACGGTCGCGGTGTGCGCGTCGGAGGCGATGTGGTGCACGGTCACGAGCAGCACGTGGTCCCGGCCCGGCACCCGGACCAGCAGGACCCGCCAGAGCGGCCCCTCGGCGAGGTCGAAGCCGCGCCCCAGCTGCTCGGCGAAGAGCTCGGCGAGCCGGGTCTCGTCGGGCAGGTCGGCCACCCGCAGCTCGACGTCGCCGGGCGGCGCGGCGAGCTGGGTGGGTTCGCCGCCGGTGGTGACGAAGCGGGTGCGCAGCGCCTCGTGCCGGGCCTCCAGGGCGCGCAGCGCGGCGCGCACGGTGGTCACGTCGTGCGCGGCGGGCAGCCGGAAGAACAGCGGCGCCACCCACTCGGGGCCGCCGGGGTGCATGCGGTCCAGGAACCAGAGCCGGCGCTGCGCGGAGGACAGCGGCAGCGGCCCGCCGCGTGGCACCGGCGTCACGGCCGACGGCGCGGCGACCAGGACGTCAACCGACGCGGTGGTGGGCGCGGTGGCCGGGGCGGT
>DASWTI010000249.1:0-15186 GCA_036402215.1 Pseudonocardiaceae bacterium | reverse complement strand
CGAGGGCGCGAGGGGAGCGGGCAGGTCCGGGGTCGCCGCCGACGGTGGGCGGGTCCCTGCGAGTGCCGGGTCGGCCGGCGCGGTGGAGGCGCGCGCCGCCGGCGCAGGAACGACGTCGGCGGCGACCGCCGGTGGGGTGGCGACCACGGAGCCGGGCAGCGGCTGCGCGTGGTCACCGGGAAGCGGGGTGAGCGGGCGGACCCACGCCGCGGGCCGGAGGGGCGTCACCGGCACGGCGACGGCGGGCAGTCCGCGCCGCACCGTGTCGCCGACCGACCCGAGGTACCCGGGCAGGTCGAGCGACGGCATCCCGTCCGGACCCGGCGTGGATCCCCCGGCGGGGAGCACCGACACGCGCAGGGTGCCCAACACACCCCGGCCCGCCGGGCCCACCGCCGACGTCCCGCCACCCAGCAGCGAGGACACGCGGGCGGACGCGTCCTCGACGATCACGACCGACCCAGGCGCATACCCCACGCCCGCCGGCCCAGCGGCGCCGTCTCCGACCACCGACGCCACAGCCGTACCGTCGCCCGCAACCGACGCCGGGGTGGCGCCGTCCGCGGCCGATGCGGGTCCGGCGCCGAGCAGCCAGCCGGTGAGCAGGCCGCCGGCGAGCAGGGTGCAGCGCAGAAGGCCGCGTCCCAGCGCACCTTGCGCCCGCGAGGCCGGCCCACTCCACCCCGCCGGGACACTCGCCCCGGCGTCGTGGGTCAGGCCCCGCACCACCAGCACCACCACGCGGCCCCTTCTCCGTGTCGATCACTCAAGGTCATGGTCAATCACTCAGCGTGTGACCGCGGCAGAGCTTGGCCCCAAACCCCGCCCCACCGTCGACCAACCCGGGCGTTTCCCCCGGATCGAGTGGTTCACGCCCCCCACCCGAGTGGCCGTCCAACCCGATGACCGCCGCTCCCCTCACGGCTTCGGGAAAGCCAGGACGAGGGCTGGCAGCCCCACCCACAACCGCGCTCTCAACGCGAACTCAAGCCCTCGCACCCCGCGCGGCCAGGCCAGCAGCCGACTCGGCAGCCCTCACCGGCACCGCACACCGCACCCGCACCCGCACCCGCACACGGCACACGGCACACGGCACACGGCACACGGCACACGGATAACCCACGCAGCCGGCAGTGCCCACGACGACACCGGGTCGGCACCCCGAAGCCAAGGAACGCCACCAGCCCGCCACAAACCAGCGCTCGGCCAACCGGCCACCACGAACCGGCCGCCACCGCAGAGGGACGGCCGCGGCCCCGTCAGGCCGTGTCGGACAGGTGGTGGGACTGCGAGGCGGGGACCGGGGTGGGACGCGGGGCGCGGGGGCGGGTGCCGACGCGGGTGTGTAGCCACCACGCGAGCTCGATCTCGTCGGTGGCGGGCACGGCGCCGTAGTCGACCAGCAGGTGCGCGCCGGGGGTCTGGCCCACGGCCAGGACGGGGCGGCCGGCGGCGAGGGCGCGCATGGCGGCGTCGAGGACGGCGCCGCTGCCCGCGGGGTTGATGACGACCATGGCGGTGCACAGGCCGGCGATGGTGGCGTTGCGGGCGAGCGCGGTGTCCATGGACCAGGGCTGGCAGGGGCCGCACGGGGTGACGGAGACCAGCCTCACCGGGTGCCGTACCCAGGAGGGGCTGGTCGCCCCGTGCGGCCCGAAGCCCTCGGCGAGCACGGTGATGGCCAGGCCGCCGGCCTGCACCGCGGCGGCGAGGGCGGCGCGCTCGGGGCCCTCGCCGTCGCCGGAGAGCACGGTGACCCCGGCGGTGGCCGCGGACCGCGCCGCCCGCTCGGCCAGCCGCACGGCGTCGCCCGATCCGTCCCGCTGGCCGATCACGGCGAGTACGCGTGTTCCGGCGTCGGCCAGCGGGCCGGAGTAGAAGAGCGGCTCGGTGCCGCCGATGAGCGTGCACCGGACGCCGGCGGCACGCTGCGCCGCCACCTGTCGCTCCACGTACCCGCGTTCGAACGGCGTCATGGCGGCCCACACCCGGTCGAGCGACCGGCCACGGCGGGCTCCGGTCCGGGAGGCGAGCACGGCATCCAGCATGTTCGAACGCATGTTCGAATGCTGCCACCTGCGGCGTCGCGCCGCAACCCACTACCGGATCACATGCGGGCCATGTTGGTGAACCGGCTCAGGTGAAGCTGGTTGGTCACCGTGATGGTGGCCGTGGGGCCGTTACGGTGCTTGGCCAGGATCAGGTCCGCCTCGCCGGCGCGCGGGTCGTCGCGCTCGAACGCGTCCGGGCGGTGGATCAGCATGACCATGTCGGCGTCCTGCTCCAGCGAGCCGGACTCCCGCAGGTCACCGAGCATCGGCCGCTTGTCGGTGCGCTGCTCGGGACCACGGTTCAGCTGGCTGATCGCGATCACCGGCACCTCGAGCTCCTTGGCCAGGAGCTTGAGGTTCCGGGAGAACTCCGAGACCTCCTGCTGGCGGGACTCGGTGCGCTTGCCGGACGTCATCAGCTGCAGGTAGTCGATCACCACGAGGCGCAGCTCGTGCCGCTGCCGCAGCCGCCGCGCCTTGGCCCGGATCTCCATCATGGTCATGTTCGGCGAGTCGTCGACGAACAGCGGCGCCTCGCTGATCTCGCTCATCTTGCGCGCGAGTTTGGCCCACTTGTCGTCGTTCATCTTGCCGGTGCGCATGTCGGCGAGCGGGATGCCGGCCTCGGCGGACAGCAGCCGCATGGTGATCTCGGTGCGGCTCATCTCCAGCGAGAAGATCGCGCTGGTCAACCCGTGCCGAATGGAACAGGAACGGGCGAAATCCAGCCCCAAGGTGGATTTACCAATTCCGGGCCGGGCCGCGATGATGATCATCTGGCCGGGGTGCAGGCCGTTGGTGACGGCGTCCAGGTCCTCGAAGCCGGTCGGCACGCCGAACGACAGGCCGCGGGTCTCGATGGCCTCCAGCTCGTCCATGGTCGGCTGCAGCAGGTCCTCGAGGGCGACGTAGTCCTCGCTGGTGCGCCGCTCGGTGACCTCGTAGATGGCGGCCTGCGCGCGGTCCACCACCTCGTCGACGTCCGCGCCGTCGGCGCCGTGGTAGCCGAGCTGCACGATGCGGGTGCCGGCCTCCACCAGGCGCCGCAGGATCGCCTTGGCGGCCACGATCTCGGCGTAGAAGCCCGCGTTGGCCGCGGTCGGCACGGTGGCGATGAGCGTGTGCAGGTACGGCGCGCCACCGACCCGCAGCAGCTCGCCGCGGCGCTCCAGCTCGGCGGACACGGTCACCGGGTCGGCCGGCTCGCCGCGCCCGTACAGGTCGAGCACGCACTCGTACACGACCTGGTGCGCCGGCCGGTAGAAGTCGTTCGGCCGCAGCACCTCGATGACGTCGGCGATGGCGTCCTTGGAGAGCAGCATGCCGCCGATCACGGACTGCTCGGCCGCGATGTCCTGCGGTGGCTGGCGGTCGTAGTCGCCCCCGCCGCCCGCCGGCCGCTCGCGCAGCGGTGCTGCCCGGTCCGGGTCCCACCGAGTGCCCCGGTCGTCCGTCACAGCCACCGCGCGTCCCCCGCTCGCAGGTCGATCGAACACGTGTGCGACACGATACTCCCGGATGGCGGGCCGTTCACCCGAACACACAGCGGGATCATCCGTGGCGCCCGGGCGACGCTAGATCCCCCTGATGGACCGCGCCAAATGCCCCTGTGCACGGGGTGGGGACAGCTTCCCCAACGCCGCAGGAGGTTGACCACAGGTGAACGCCAGGGGTGTGGACAACCTGTGTACAAGCGCAGCATGGAGCCACATCCGCCCAGGTCAGGGCCTGTGCATGAGATGTGGATGGACTTGTTGGCCAACCCACGGCGTGTCGCGGCCCGACGGCCCGTTCGGCGTGTCGGCGTGGGCGGCCACGGAACGCCGTCGCCGCTGCTCCGTTCGGGGAGGCGTTACGACATCCGTGGACACGGAGAGCGGCGACCCCGGACACGACGAAGGCGCCCTCACCGGGTCGGGGAGGGCGCCTTCGCGCGGGCGGATCAGGCCGAGGGGACGACCTCGAGCGTGACGGTGGCGGTCACGTCCGGGTGCAGGCGCACGCCGACCTGGTGGCTGCCGGTGGTCTTGATGGAGCCCTTGATCTCGATCGTCCGCTTGTCCACGGCGGGGCCGCCGGCGGAGCGCACCGCGGCGACCACGTCGGCCTGGGTGACCGAGCCGAACAGCCGGCCGCCGCCGGCCGCCGAGCGGGCCTTGAGCGGCACGGGGCCGAGGCCCTCCAGCTGGGACTTCACCTCGTTGGCGTGGTCCAGGCCGCGGATCTCCCTGGCCTGACGGGCCCGGCGGATGGTCTGGACCTGCTTCTCCGCGCCCCGCGTGGCCACCACGGCGAGGCCGCGCGGCAGCAGGAAGTTACGGCCGTAGCCGTCCTTGACCTCGACGATGTCGCCGGGGCCGCCGAGGTTGCTGACGTCGGTGGTGAGGATGAGCTTCACGTCGTCAACCCCTCTCAGCGCGCGGTGGAGGTGTAGGGCAGCAGCGCGACCTCACGGGAGTTCTTCACCGCGACGGCGATGTCCCGCTGGTGCTGGCTGCAGTTGCCGGTGACCCGACGCGCACGGATCTTGCCGCGGTCGGAGATGTACTTGCGGAGCATGGTGGTGTCCTTGTAGTCGATGGACACCGGGCGGCCCTTCTTCGTGTCCTTGCAGAACACGCAGACCTTCTTCTTGGGCTTGCGAATGGGTGGCTTGGCCATGGTGAGTGGTTACTTCCTCGAAGTACGAAGTGGGGTGCGGATCAGAAGGGGGGCTCGTCGTCGACGGACGGCCCGGAGCCGGCCGGAGAGGCCGAGCCCCACGGGTCGTCGGCCGGGCCGGAGGAGCCGTAGCCGCCTCCGCCACCGCCGCCGGAGCCACGGTTGACCTTGTTGACCTTGGCCGTGGCGTACCGCAGCGACGGACCGACCTCGTCGACCTCCAGCTCGACCACGGTGCGCTTCTCGCCCTCACGGGTCTCGAACGAGCGCTGCCGCAGGCGGCCGGACACCAGCACGCGGGAGCCGCGGGTCAGCGACTCGGCCACGTTCTCCGCCGCCTGACGCCAGATGTTGCAGCGCAGGAAGAGCGCCTCGCCGTCCTTCCACTCGCCGGTCTGCCGGTCGAAGGTGCGCGGCGTGGAGGCGACCGTGAAGCTGGCCACCGCGGCGCCGGAGGGCGTGAACCGGAGCTCCGGGTCCGCCGTCAGGTTGCCGATGACGGTGATCGTCGTCTCGCCTGCCATGACTGGCCGCCTCTCAGGCGTCCCGCCGCAGGACCTTGGTCCGCAGCACCGACTCGTTCAGCGTGAGCTGGCGGTCGAGCTCGGCCACCGCGGCCGGCTCGCACACCACGTTGAGCACCGCGTAGATGCCCTCGGTCCGCTTCTTGATCTCGAAGGACAACCTGCGCTTGCCCCACACCTCGACCTTCTCCACGGTGCCGCCGCTCGTCTTGATCACGTTGAGGAACGTGTCGAGCTGGGGTGCCACGGAGCGCTCGTCGAACTCGGGCTCGAGGATGACCATCAGTTCGTAATGACGCATGAAGACCACTCACCTCCTACGGTCTGCGCGGCCACGGTCTCTCCGTGGCAGGAGGGGTCTCGTGCCGGTCCCCGCGGCACGGCAGGAAGCCGTCGAACGCGGGACCGACCGGGCGAGGCTAGCAAGCCGCGCCGACGATTGCTAAATCGGCGGGTCGGGCGACGCCGGCCGGCGGACGCGACAGCGGTGAGCGGGCCGCGACGCCGCGCCGGTCAGACCCGGCGCAGGGCCCAGGTGCGCACCAGGGCGCCGGACACGGTGGCGAGCAGCAGCACGGCGAGCAGCACCGGCAGTGCCACCGCGGCCGGCCCGCCGACGGTCAGCGCGCGCACGTCACCGGGGTCGGCCAGGTCCTCGTCGCCGAGCACGCCGAACTGCGGCGAGTACCCCGGCACCTGCTGGCCGAAGCGGAACGCCGGGGCGGCCAGCGGCCCGAACCGGCTGGCCACGCCGTACGGCGTGCGCGACAGGTCGAACCGGGACAGCCCGCCGTTCTCGTAGCGGTAGCCGGGCGTGCCGCCGGACGAGCCGGGGCCGGCCGACGGCGGCGTGGTGCCCGGTGGGTTCGTGCCGGGCGGCGCGGTCCCCGGCGGGGCGGTACCGGGCGGGGTGCCCCCGGAGGTCCCGGGCTGGGTGACGCCGACGTCGGCGCCGGGCAGCGGCACCTGGACGGTCTGCGACGGCAGCACGGGCGGCAGGGTGGGCACCGCGATCGGCGGCACCGGCACCACGGAGGTCACCGTCCCCTGCACCTGCACGAGCGCGCCGCACACCTGGCCGACCAGCCCGACCACGCCGGTCACCGTGTCCCGGATCAGGGCCTCGCCCGGGGTCGTGGGCGCGGTCTGCGCCGGGCCGACGTTGACCCGGGTGCCGAGCAGGGGCAGGACCAGCACGAGCTGCAGCCGCTCACCGGGTTGCACGGTCACCGGCGCGGGCAACGTGCCGAGGTTGACGGTGCAGGTCAGCTCGCGGGGGGCGGTCTGCGCGGCGGCGGGCGTGGCCGCACCCAGCAGCAGCGCGCCGCCGGCCAGCACCGCGGCCACGGCGGCGCCGCCGAGCCGGACGGGTCGGGCTGCGGTCATCGGGTGCCTCCACGGGCGGGTCGCTACGTGCTGAGATCGCGACACAGCGGTACGACGTTTCACTACTACCCGGTAGTGAAACGAACGTAAACCACTGTCGTGACGCGTTCTACCCGAAGTCGTCAGCCGACACCAAGCTCACTCCGACGGTGTAACCCGAGGTGACAGGCATGTCACTCGGCGAACCCGGACGAGAGCCCGTGCGGGCCGCCCGAGGCGCCGTCTACCCTCATCCCATGCGCATCGGGGCTCATGTCCACGACGACGATCCGCTGGGCGTGGCACAGGAGCGCGGCGCGGAGATCGTGCAGTTCTTCCTGGCCGACCCGCAGAGCTTCAAGGCGCCCACCGTGCACCCGCAGGCCGGGCAGCTCGCCGCGGCCGGCATCGACGTGTTCATCCACGCCCCGTACCTGGTCAACCTGGCGACGCTGAACAACCGCATCCGCATTCCCTCGCGCAAGCTGCTCATGCAGCACGCCAGGGCCGCGGCGGACAGCGGCGCGCGCGGCATCGTGGTGCACGGCGGGCACGTCGGCAAGGGCGACGACGCCGCCACCGGCTTCGACAACTGGCGCAAGTTCGTCTCGCGGCAGCTGGACGACGGCGGCTTCCCGCTGCCGCTGCTCATCGAGAACACCGCCGGCGGCGACAACGCCATGGCCCGCAAGTTCGACGCGCTGGCCCGGCTCTGGGACGCGGTCGGCGAGTACGGCGTCGGCTTCTGCCTGGACACCTGCCACGCCTGGGCGGCCGGCGAGGACCTGATCGACGTGGTGGACCGGGCCAAGGCCATCACCGGGCGGATCGACCTGGTGCACCTGAACAACTCCCGCGACGAGTTCGACTCCGGCGCCGACCGGCACGCCAACATCGCCGAGGGCACCATCGACGGCGAGGCGCTGGCCGCCGTGTGCGCCGCCGCCGGCGCGCCGGTGCTCGTGGAGACCCCGGCCGAGGGACAGGCCGCGGACATCGCCTTCCTGCGGTCCCGCCTGGGGCGCGACGGGTGAACCAACGCCGGTTGGCCCGCTGGAGCGGGGCGACGCTCGCCGCCATCGTGCTGATGTGCGCGGGCACGCTCCTGCTCGGCTACGTCAACAAGGCGCGCTGCGCCGGCCCGGAGTTCGACTCCGCCGGCCGCAGCGGACCCGACTTCAACATCCGTTACGACCGCGACGTCTGCTACTCGGACATCCAGTACCTCTGGCTCGGCCGCGACATCGACAAGCACACGTTCCCGTACCTGTCCGGCGGCATCAACGCCGACGGCGTGCTGATCGGCGGCACCGTGGAGTACCCGGTGCTCACCGGCCTGGTGATCTGGGCCGGCGCGATCTTCGCCGAGACCGACGCCGGCTTCCTGCTGGGTTCCGCGCTGCTGATGGCGCCGTTCGGCCTGCTCACGGCGTACCTGCTGGGCCGCATGTCACGCTGGCGGGCGCTCGTCTGGGCGCTCGGGCCACCGCTCGTGCTGTACGCCTTCCACAACTGGGACCTGCCGGTGGTGGCGTGCGCGGTGGGCGCGGTGTACGTGCTGCACCGCGGCTGGGGCTCGCTGGGCGCGCAACGCCCGCTGATGGACCGGGCCACGGCCGCGGCGGTGCTGCTCGGGCTGGGCTTCGCGTTCAAGCTGTACCCGGGCGCCTTCGTGCTGCCGCTCGCGCTGTACGTGGCGACCGTGAACCGGGCCGCCACCGGGCGCTACGACGTGGCCGGCGCGGTGCGCGTGTCCTGGGTGGCGGCGGCCACCGCGATCGCGGTCAACGTGCCGTTCGCGGTGCTCGGCTGGCAGGGCTGGTGGGCCTCGTTCGCCTTCCAGGGCGAGCGCAAGGTGGACATCACCACCAACTCGATCTGGTTCTGGGGTCTGCGGCCGTTGTCCAACCCGGACAACGAGTCCTTCCAGTCGCTCATGGACTGGCTGTCGCCGACCCTGGTGCTCACCTCGTTCGCGGTGGCCGTGACGTTCGGCTGGTGGCGGTACCGGCGCGAGGGCGTGTACCCCTGGGTGGCCGTGTCGGCGGCGATGCTGGTGGGCTTCCTGCTGCTGCACAAGGTGCACTCGCCGCAGTACACGCTCTGGCTGGTGCCGTTCTTCGTGCTGCTGCGGGTGCCGTGGTCGCTCGTCGGGCTGTACTTCGTGGCCGACGCGGCGATGGGCATCGGCATCTTCCGCTGGTTCTACGTCACCAAGACCGGGCTGCCGTCGGGCATCTACGACTCCTGGGAGTCGCAGGCCGTCATGGTCGGTGTGTGGGGCCGGGCGGCGCTGCTCGTGGTGCTGTTCTGGGTGTTCCTGCGGGCCGCCTCGACCGTCGACGAGGAGCCGCCGCCCGGGGTCGCGTCGCCCGGCGATCACGAGGTGCTCGGCGACGCCACCGGTGACGGGGCCCGCGGGACGACCGGGCTCGCGCGGACCGGTCACGGCCTCGCCTGACGGCGCGGCGGACGCTAGGTCGTCTCGGCGAACGCCCAGAGCGACTGCGCGCCGAGCGTCCAGTTGGGGCCGATCAGCGGCCCGTCGTGGCTCTGGCCGCTGAGTTGCACGTACTGGCACTGGTAGTAGGCGGCCACGGCGGCCGTGACGCTCGGCGGCGTGAGCGTGTCGTTCTGCGCGGCGATGACGGTGATCCGCGGCGCCCTGGCGCGCACGGCGAGGGATGACACGGACACCCCGGCGCGGCCCGTCGCCTCCAGGACGGCGCGTGCGGACTCCGGTTCCAGCCGCGCGTAGTACGCCTGCGCCGAGGCCAGCGTGAAGCCGCCGAAGAACATCTGCTGCGCGTCGGCGAACGGCGGCGGACCCCACGGTACGGCCGGGTCGACCGGGATCGGCACGTAGGCGTTGCCGACCTCCTGCGGCGCCACCGGGCAGATGAGGGCCAGGCCGCGCACGGAGTACTGACCGGCGTACCGCTGCGCCGCCAGCGCGCCCATGCTGTGCCCGACCAGTAGCGGGGCCGGGCTGCCGCAGAACAGCACCGTCTGGCGGATCTCGTGGGTGACGGCGGCGATGCTGCGCGCGGCGAACACCGAGGATGCCTGGTCGAGCGAGCCGCCGTGGTTGAACCAGTTGAGCGAGTAGCAGTTCCAGCCGCAGGCCGCGAGGTACTGCATGTACGGGCCCCAGCACCAGCTGCCGTGGCAGCCGCCGTGCACGAACACGATGGACCGGGACAACGGCGCGCCGCTCCACACGTACTCGATGGAAACCCCGTTGTAGTAGGCCGTGTACACCGGTAGCGCCGAGGCCGACGGCGCCCCGAGCACCCCCAGTGCGGCCGCGGCCCCGATGCCCGCTCCGGCACGTAGCACCCCACGCCGGCCGATGATCGCCTCACCCATGCCGACCCGCCCCTCCCACGCCGTCCGCGCGGCCACGGCCGTGGCCCCGGGCCAGCGTGCGGCACCCGCGCCGATGCCGTCCAGGCTCCACCCGGGCGTCACGCTGCGGCCGTCCGGCGTCAGACCGCCACGGTCAGCGTCGCCGCGTAGCCGTCCGCCACACTGCCCGTGACGGTGGCGAGCTGGGCCCGGTGGCCGTCCCGGAACACCATGTCGGTGTCGAGCGAGGTGCGCCGCAGGTTCTGCGCGCTCCGGGCGTAGCCGTCGGTGGCGTACACGGTGTCGCACACGTCCGCGGGGAGCGCGAGCTGCGAGGTGGCGAGCCGGCCGGACGCGCCCGCCGCGTCGCCGAGGCTCGGGTACACCTCGAAGTGAAGGTGCGGCCAGCGCCCGGAGTACGCCGCCGGGAAGATGCTGGTGAACGTCAGCCCGCCGTCCCGGCCGGCCGCCTGCACTCCGCGCAGGTAGTTCTGGTCGGCGATCTCCGGTGAGTACATCGAGTACCCGCCGTCCCTGTCGCAGTGCCACAGGTAGACGGCGGCGCCGGCGAACGGGGCGCAGCCCGCGGCGAGGTCCAGCACGGTCAGCGTGACGGTCAGGGGCACGCCCTCGGCGGTGCCGGACGCGGAGCCGAAGCTGGACCGGATGTCGCCGCGCACCACGCCGCTGCGGCCGAGCACGTCCGGCCCGTTGGAGCCGTCCGCCGGGTAGGGCCCCGCGGTCTCCTCGGGGATCGCCTCGCAGCTGCCGGCCGCGGTCGTGGTCACGCCGCCGGTGCTCCCGGTGGCGGTGCTCGCGGTGCTCGTGGCGGCGGAGCCCGCGCCGGCATCGGTGCCGGGGGCGCAGCCCACCAGGCCGGCCAGCCCGGCGCCGCCGAGCAGCCCCAGCATGCCGCGACGGCCGAGCCGCCGCTGCCGGCCGGTCAGCGTGGCGAGGGTGGCGAGGGTGGCGAGGTCGGCCCGCAGGCCAAGATCGTGCCCCGGCGGGCCGTGGCCGTGGTGGTCGTCGCCGTGATCGCTCATGGGACCACCGTGCGCCCGCCACCTGTGCGTCGCCTGTCGAACGGCCGAGCGCTTCCTGTGGCTCACCCGCCGCGGGGCGCACCGCCGACGGTGGCGAGCGGGGGCGGGCCGGGGCGGCCGAGCACGAACCGGTCCTCGGCGTGGTCGAGCACCCCGCCATCCGGGTCGTCGGACCGGCCGACGGCGCGCACGGGGTCGGTCTCCGGCCGGTAGATGGTGCGCAGCACCAGCACGCACAGCCCGGCGACGGCCAGGTCGCGCACCACGACGGCGCCGAGGAACCAGTCCTGCGGCAGGCCCTTCTTGTCCGTGCCGAGGTAGTAGAGCATCCGGGGCGCCCAGACGAACGCGTCCACGACCATCCAGGCGAGCAGCAGCCGCGCCCGGGGCAGCGCCAGCACCGCGAGCGGCACCAGCCAGAGCGAGAACTGCGGGCTCCACACCTTGTTGGTGAGCAGGAACGCGGCCACCACCAGGAACGCCAGCGAGGACAGCCGCGGCCGGCGCGGGGCGGTGAGCGCCACGTACCCGATGCCCAGGCAGCACAACGCGAACAGCACCGCGCTCACCAGGTTCAGGGTGGACGGCGGCTCGCCGTGCGCCAGCGGCCCGTCGAAGCCCTGCCAGCCGGTGAAGTAGGAGATCACGTTGTACAGCGAGTCCGGGTCCGCGCCGCGCTCGGTGTTCAGCCGGAAGAACTCCCGCCAGCCGGCCGGGAAGGCGTACGCGATCGGCAGGTTCACCAGAACCCAGGCGACCAGCGCGGTGCCCAGGCAGCGCAGGCCCTCGCGCAGCCGCCCCGAGCGCAGGCACAACAGCAGCAGCGGTCCGAGCAGGAACAACGGGTACAGCTTCGCCGCGCCGCCGATGCCGATGAGCACACCGGCGAGCTCCGGCCGGCGCCGCGCCCAGGCCAGCACGCCGGCCGTGGCGAACGCCGTGGCCAGCGCGTCGAAGTTGGTGAACACGTGCACGATCACGATCGGCGAGAGCGCCACCAACGCGGCGTCCCAGGGCCGGGCCGGGCGCAGCCGGTGCACCGCCCACACCGTGATCAGCCAGGCGAGCGCCAGCCAGAACGCCGTGACGTTGAAGTAGATGACGACGGTGAGTGCGCCGGGCAGCACCCCGGCCGCGGCGCCGCGCGCCCAGCCCTGGGCGATCTTCGCGTTGACCCATTGGAAGAGCCCGGTGACCACCGGGTACTCCATGTAGCGCACCTGCGCCTGCGGCGTGCCGGGGTCGTCCACCCACGAGGTGCGGTACGGGAAGCCCCCCTCGTGCAGCCGCTCCGCCGTGTAGAGCGGCACGGTGTCCGAGTAGCACATGTGCGAGTACTGCCGGCCGTCGCGCCAGTCGAGCTGCACGCCGCCGGCGTCGTCGGTGTACTGCTGCAGGCACGGCGACTTGGCGAACCAGCCGAGGACCAGGGTGAAGGTGGCCAGCAGCAGCACCACGCGCAGCGACGTCCAGAACCAGTGCCGGCCGATCACGGCGTGTTCGCCGAGGCGTCCGCCGACGAGGCGCCCGGCCTCCTCGGCCAGGCGGTCCGACCAGGACGGCACGTCGCGCGCGCCCGGCTCGATGGTCCTGGGGTCGAGCCGTCCCGGCGACTCCCAGCGCCGGCCGTCCTGATCGTTCACCCGGCGGATGCTACGGGGAACGCACCGGTGGCCTGACCGTTTCCGCCCGGGTACGCGCCCGGCACGGCGAACGGCCCGGCGTGCCGCGCTGGCATCACCGGGCCGTCGTCGCCGTCACGCGATGGGCGTCAGCCCCCGCCCCCGCCACCGCCGCCGCCACCGCCGGGCGGCCGGGTCGTGGTGGTGGGCTCGGGGTCGGGACACGGCGGCTGCAGGAAGCCACCGCAGGTGGGCAGTGGATCGCTCGTCTCGGTCGGCCGCGTCGGCCGGGTGCGGGTCGGCTCGCCGGGCTCCGACGTGGGCTCAGCCGACGAAGTGGGCGGCGGCTGGCTGCTGGGCGGCGGCTGGGTGGCGGTCACCTCGTCCTTCCCGATGGGCTTGCACTTCGGGAAGGTCTCCTTCTCCTTGTCGGCCAGGTACCGGTCCATGAAGCCCTTCCAGATGGGCCCGGCGACCGTGGCGCCGAAGATGTTGCGGTTGCCCAGCTTGAGCGCGGTCTGCGCCGGATCACCGATCCAGACCGCGGTGGACAGCGAGGGGGTGTACCCGACCGTCCAGGTGTTCGCGTTCTCGCCGGTGGAGCCGCGCTGCGCGGTGCCGGTCTTGGTGGCCGACTGGCGGCCGCCGGCGAGCGGGAACTTCGAGTACTGCGCCACGTCGAGCATGGAGTCGGTGACGTTGCACGCGAGCTGGGCGTTGCGCTCCGGGTCGTTCGGGTCGAACGCCGGGACCGGCTGGTCCGCGTGCTGGTAGCGGCTCTGGCCGTCGGCGGCGACGTACTCCTGCACGAAGTACGGGGCGCGTTTGGTGCCCTGCGAGGCGAACGAGGCGTACGCGCCGGCCATGTCGATGGTCCGCACCGGGAGGGCGCCGAGGCTGATCGCCAGGCCGGCCGGTGAGCCATCATCGTTGACCAGCGTCGGCTTGTCGTCGATCGTCTGCGGAATGCCCGCCTCGTGCGCCGCGGCCACGATCTTGTCCGCGCCGATCTCGTCGGCGATGGCCACGAACGCGGTGTTCACCGAGTACGTCATGGCCTTCTTGATGGACAGCTCGGGGTAGTCGGCGCTCTCCGAGTTGTCCACCTTGTAGCCGCCGAAGGTCAGCGGGCCCTTGCCCGGGTACTGCGAGCCGAGGCCGATGTCCTGCTCCAGCGCGGCGAGCGCCACGAACGGCTTGAACGAGGAGCCCGGCTGCCAGGCGGTGCCGCCGGCCAGGTCGTAACCGGTGCCGTCGTTGCCGCCGTAGTACGCCCGCACGCCGCCGGTCTTGGGGTCCACCGCCACCAGCGCGGCGAAGATGTTCGGCGGCTTGCCGTTGAGCTGCTCCTGCACGGCGTCCAGCGCGTTCTGCTGGGCGTTCACGTCGATCGTGGTGACGATCTTGCCGCCGAAGCGGTTGAGCGTGGCCTGGTCGATGTTCTTCGCGGCGAGTTCGGTGAGCACCTGGTCCTGGATGTGCCGCCGGTAGTCGACGACCGCGCCGCCGGCCGCCTTCGGGTCGATGATCGCCGGGTAGACCTGCGCGGCCCGCTCCTCGGCGGACAGCCAGCCCTGGCTCACCATGCCGTCGAGCACGAAGTTCCAGCGCTCCTGCACCCGCTCCGGGTACTTCAGCGGGTCGCGCGAGGGCGCCTGGATCATCGCGGCCAGCACCGCGCCCTCGGCCACGCTGAGGTCCTGCACGTTCTTGCCGAAGTACGCCTGCGAGGCGGCCTGGATGCCGTACGCCTGGCGGCCGAAGAAGATGATGCTGAGGTAGTTCTCGAGGATCGTCTCCTTGTCCTGCTGCTTGGAGATCTTGGAGGCCAGCACGACCTCCTTGAACTTCCGCTGGTAGGAGAAGTCGTCGTCCTCGGTGGCCACCTTCACGAACTGCTGCGTGATGGTCGAGCCGCCGCCGACGCCGCCGGTCGCCTGCTTCCAGGCGGCCCGTGCGATGCCGACCGGGTCGAAGCCCGGGTTGGAGTAGAACGAGCGGTCCTCGGCGGCCAGCACGGCGTGGCGGACGTGCGCCGGGATCTGGTCGTGCTCGATCTTGATCTGGCTGCCGTCCGCCGGGCTGATCCTGGCGATCTCGGTGGCGCCGTCGGAGTACAGGATGCTCACCGGCTGCTGCTGCTTGTTGACCACCGAGGCCAGGCTCGGCACGTCGTACACCGAGTAGCCGATGAGGAACACGATGATCGGGCCGAGCACCAGCGCGGCCGCGGCCACGTAGCCGATCCGGCGCACGCGGCGCCAGATCCGCTTGCGGCGCAACGCCGCCTCCTCCTCGGGCGTGAGCGCGTCGTCGAACTCGTCGTCGAACTCGTCGTCCGGCCCCCCGGGGCCGCCGGGGCGCCCGGGCGGCGGGCCGGGAGGGAGCGGCGGGGGCAACGGCTCGCTGTGGGTCAGCAGGTCCGGCTCACGCTGCGGGATGCCCTGCGCGCGCGGGATGTAGTCGGTGGCGTTCGGGTCACCGGCGCGGCCGGGACGGCCCGGGCCACCGGGCATGTTGGACGGGCCACCGGGACCGAACGGACCGGGACCACCAGGGCCACCCTGGGCCG
>DASWTI010000248.1:0-19690 GCA_036402215.1 Pseudonocardiaceae bacterium | reverse complement strand
CGGTGCCCGGTGCCCGGTGCCCGGTGCCCGGTGCCCGGTGCCCGGTGCCCGGTGCCCGGTGCCCGGTGCCCGGGGCGGCTGGTGTGGCCCGGCAGTCCTCAACGGTGTGGCTGTGGCGTGGGGCAGGGCGGGGGACGGGGGCCGTACCGCGCCGGTGGTGGTGCTGTGGCCGTGCCGCGGGGTGGCGGACCGGGCATCAAGCTGGTGGCGGCGGGGCCGGGCGGTGGGGAAATCCGGTGCGGCGGCTAGCCTGCACGGGTTGGATCGGTACCGGACGGCACCGCGCGTGCCGGGGTCGGCGTGGGCGGTGAGCACCGGCCGCGATGGCACTCCGAGGGCGTCGCCGCGGCCCGGCGGGGGTGCCGGGCGCGACCCGTGCGGTACCGCACAACCGTATGACGTCCGGCGGGCCCCGGCCGGCGAGGACACCACGACAACGGCAAGAGGAGATCCACACCCGTGATGCGCACCCACCGGGCCGGCGAGCTACGCGCCGCCCATGCCGAGCAGACCGTCACGCTCGCCGGCTGGGTGGCCCGTCGGCGTGATCACGGGGGGGTGGTGTTCATCGATCTGCGTGACGCCTCCGGCGTGGTGCAGGTGGTGTTCCGTGAGGGCGAGATGGCCGAGCTGGCGCACCGCCTGCGGGCCGAGTTCTGCGTGCGGGTCACCGGCGGCGTGCGGACCCGGCCGGCGGGCAACGAGAACAAGGACATCCCCACGGGCGACATCGAGGTGACGGCGGACGAGCTGACGGTGCTCTCCGAGTCGGCCCCGCTGCCGTTCCCGCTGGACGATCACCTGGAGGTCGGCGAGGAGGTCCGCCTGCGGCACCGCTACCTCGACCTGCGCCGCACCGGGCCGGCGGCCGCCATGCGGACCCGCAGCGAGGCGAACCGCATCGCCCGCGCGGTGTTGCACGAGCGGGACTTCGTGGAGGTGGAGACGCCGACCCTCACCCGGTCCACGCCGGAGGGCGCGCGCGACTTCCTGGTCCCCGCCCGGCTGCGCCCGGGGAGCTGGTACGCGCTGCCGCAGTCGCCGCAGCTCTTCAAGCAGCTCCTCATGGTCGGCGGCCTGGAGCGCTACTACCAGATCGCCCGCTGCTACCGGGACGAGGACTTCCGCGCCGACCGGCAGCCGGAGTTCACGCAGCTCGACATCGAGCTGAGCTTCGTCGAGCAGGACGACGTGATCGAGCTCGGCGAGGCGGTGACCGCGGCCCTCTGGCGCGAGCTGGCCGGCCACGAGATCCCGCTGCCCATCCCACGCATGACCTACGCCGAGGCGATGGCCCGCTACGGCACCGACAAGCCGGACCTGCGGCTCGACCTGGAGCTCGTCGACCTCACCGACTACTTCGCCGACACGCCGTTCCGGGTGTTCCAGGCGCCCTACGTCGGCGCGGTCGTCATGCCGGGCGGCGCGGACCAGCCGCGCAAGACGCTCGACGCCTGGCAGGACTGGGCGCGCCAGCGGGGGGCGAAGGGCCTGGCCTACGTGCTGGTCAACACCGACGGCACGCTCGGCGGCCCGGTCGCCAAGAACCTCTCCGAGGCCGAGCGCGACGGCCTCGCCAAGGCCGCCGGCGCGGAGCCGGGCGACTGCGTGTTCTTCGGCGCCGGCGACCCGGCCTCGGCGCGGGCGCTGCTCGGCGCGGCGCGGCTGGAGATCGGCCGCCGCTGCGGGCTCATCGACGAGTCGGCCTGGTCGTTCGTCTGGGTGGTGGACGCGCCGCTCTTCCAGCCGGCCGGGCAGGACGACGACGTGGCCGTGGGCTCGGGAGCCTGGACGGCGGTGCACCACGCGTTCACCTCGCCCACGCCGGAGTGGATCGACCGCTTCGAGGAGGACCCGGGCGCGGCGCTCGCCTACGCCTACGACATCGTCTGCAACGGCAACGAGATCGGCGGCGGCTCCATCCGTATCCACCAGCGCGACGTCCAGCAGCGGGTGTTCGCGGTGATGGGCATCGGCGCCGAGGAGGCGCAGGAGAAGTTCGGCTTCCTGCTCGACGCCTTCCAGTATGGGCCGCCGCCGCACGGTGGCATCGCCTTCGGCTGGGACCGCATCGTCATGCTGCTCACCGGCTCCGACTCGCTGCGCGACGTCATCGCGTTCCCCAAGACCGGTGGCGGTTTCGACCCGCTCACGTCCGCGCCCGCGCCGATCACCGCGGAGCAGCGCCGCGAGGCCGGCGTGGACGCCACGCCGGCCCCGGCCCCCGGCGCCACGCCGGGCACCGCCGGCTGACGTCCGTGCTGCACGTGCGGGTGGTGTGCCCGGCCGAGCGCACCGACGCCGTCCTGGCGTTGTTGCGGGACCGGCCGGGCGCCACCCACGTGGTGCTCGGCCGGGGCGCCGCGCTCGCCCCGGCCGGTGACCTGGTGGAGGCCGACGTCGCCCGCGAGGCGGCGGACGGGCTGCTCGCCGGGCTGTGCGAGCTGGGCATCGACCGCGACGGCGGCATCACCGTGCAGCCGGTGGACACCACGCTGTCCGACGCGGGGGACCGGGCGCAGGAGCAGGCCCCGGGCGACGGCGCCGACGCGGTGGTCTGGGAGGAGCTGATCTCCCGCAGCGGCGAGGAGTCACGGCTCAACGCCACCTTCCTCGCGTTCCTGGTGATCGCCTGCCTGCTGGCCGCCGTCGGCGCGGTCACCGACTCGCCGGTCACCGTCGTCGGCGCCATGGTGGTCGGCCCGGAGTTCGGGCCGCTCGCTGCGCTCGCCGTCGGCCTGGTGCGCCGGCGCCGGGACCTGATGCGCCGCGCCGTGCTGGCCCTGGCCGTCGGCTTCCCGCTCGCCATGCTGATCACGGCGGGTGCCACGGCGCTCGGCGAGCTGGGCGGGCTGTTCGACCGGACCGCGCTCGACACCCTGCGCCAGGTCGACTTCATCTACGAGGTCGGGCCGTTCTCGCTCATCGTCGCCATGCTCGCCGGGGCGGCCGGCATGCTCTCGCTCACGTCCACCAAGTCCGCCGCGCTGGTCGGCGTCTTCATCTCGGTGACCACGGTGCCCGCGGCGGGCTTCGCGGCGCTCGCCGCCGTGCTCGGACAGTGGGAGCGTGCCCTCGGCTCCAGCGTGCAGCTCGTGATCAACCTGATCGGCATCGTGCTCTCCGCTTCCCTGGTGCTGTGGCTGCGCCACCGTCCGGTCCGCGGCAGCGGCCGCCCGCTCTCCGCGGCCTGAGCCCGGCCGCCCGGACCGGTCACCGGTGCCGCACGTGCCGCGAACACGTTCCCTCGTCCGCCGGGCGTCGTTCCTCCGATCGGGACGGCGGGTCGGGTGGCGCCGCGAGGTGCCCGGTGGGTGACCGTTCGTCGCAGCCCGATCTCCCTGGCGGGCCCGGGAGGGCGTCCGCACCGCTAGGGTCGGCAGCGATGTCCGTCGATCCACAACCCACGATGAGCGCCGCCGAGCGGCTGCTGTCCCGATGGTGCGGCGCCACGGTCCGTCTCACCGACCCGGAGGACCTGGGCGGCAGCGCACGCTCCGTGGTGCTGCGCGTGCGGGTCGGCGACAACCCGTTCTCGCTGCCGCGCACCCTGGTGCTCAAGCGCAGCCTGGTCCCGGCCGGCGTGGCCGGTGAGGGACCGGACACCTACGCGCACGAGGCGGCCAGCTGCCAGCTCCTCACCGCCGTGCAGCCCGCGGACCCGGTCGGCCCGGAGCTCATCGCGCACGACCCCGTGGCGCGGCTGCTGATCATGGAGGACCTCGGCCGGGCCGCCACCCTGGCCGAGAAGCTGCTCGGCTCCGACCCGCGGTCCGCCGAGCGCGGCCTGCTCGCCTGGGCCCGCTCGCTCGGCCGGCTGCACGCCGTCACCGCCGGGCGCGAGGCCGACTTCGGCGCGCTCATGCGCCGCCTCGGGCCGCGCACCTGGCACGACCCGATCGCCCCCGACGCCCGCCGCGCGCTCGCCGAGCTGCCCGAGCTGCTCGCCGCCGAGCTGGGCGTGGTCACCCCGCCGGCCACGGCGATCCGCGCCCGTGGCACGGCCCGGCTGCTCGGGGGCGGCGGGTTCCGCGCGTTCAGCCCGTCGGACCTGTGCCCGGACAACAACCTGGTGACCAACCACGGGGTGCGCTTCCTGGACTTCGAGTGGGGCTGCATCCGCGACGTCACGCTGGACGTGGCGTACCTGCGGGTGCCGTTCCCCTCCTGCTGGTGCGTGCACCGGCTGCCGGCCGGCATGGCGGACGCCATGCTCGCCGCCTGGCGCGCCGAGACGGTGGACGTCTGGCCCGCGCTGGCCGACGACGACGTGCTGCTGCCGCGGCTGCTGGACGCGCAGGTGCTCTGGACCTGGCTGTCCACGTGGTGGCTGGTGCCGCGCGGCGAGGAGGCGGACCGGCCGATCAGCAGCTCCACCCCCGAGACGCCGGGCCGGGCCGCCGCCCTGGTGGACCGCTGGGAGCGGCTGGCCGTGGACTGTGCGAGCACCGAGCCCGCGCTCGCCGAGCACGCCACCACGGTGGCCGACGCGCTGCGCGCCCGCTGGTCGGTGCCCACCCCGGCGCTGCGGCCGTACCCCGCCTTCCGCGGGCTCTGAGGACCCGGCGGCCGGTCACCCGGCGAGCGGGTTGGCCAGCACCGGCGCGAAGGCCAGCTCCGCCGCGCCCAGCAACGCGGAGTCGGTGCCCAGCCCGGCGACGGTGAGCCGGACCCGCCCGCGCGGGGCGTTGAGCGCCGCGTCCAGCGACGACCGCACCGTCGGCTCGGTGAGCTGGAACAGCTGGTGGGTGAGCCCCGCGAAGATCACCAGCTCCGGGTTGAACACGTTCACCAGGTCGGCGACGCCCGCGCCCAGCCAGGCGCCGATGGTGGCCAGCCCGGCCCGCACCCCCGGGGCGCCCGCGGCGTACGCGCTCATCACCTCGGCCATCGAGGTCCCCGCCGGCAGCCCGGTGGCGCGCAGCACGGCGTCCTCGCCGACCTCGGTCTCCCAGCAGCCGCGGCGTCCGCAGCGGCACTCCCGGCCGCCGGGGTTCACCCGCGTGTGGCCGACCTCGCCCGCGTAGCCGTCGGCCCCGGCGAGCGGCCGGCCGCCGACGATGATGCCGGCGCCGAGGCCCACCTCGCCGGTCAGGTACACCAGGTTCGCGGTGCCCGCGCCGGCCCCGCGCAGGTGCTCCGCCCTGGCCCCCAGGTCGCCCTCGTTGCCCACCGCCACCGGCAGCGTGGTGGTGTCGGCGAGCAGCGCGCCCAGCGGCACGTCCACCCAGCCCAGGTTCGGCGCGAACCGCACCACGCCGGTGTCCGAGCCCACCAGCCCGCACACCGCCACGCCGATGCCGACGCAGCGCGAGTGCGCCGGGGCGCCCGCCTCCAGCGTGGCGCGCATGGTGGCGATGTGCCGCAGCGTCACGTCCACGTCGTACGAGGACCGCCAGCGCTCCACCGCCGTCCGGTCCAGGATCACGCCGCCGAGCCCCACCCGCGCGGCCGTCAGGTGTTCCACGCCGATGTCCACGGCGAGCACGTGCACGTTGTCCGAGGCCGGCTGGACCATGATCGACGGCCGTCCCGCCGTCCCGCTGCTGACCGGGCTGGACTCGGCGACGAGCCCGAGCCCGGCCAGCTCCGTGACGAGGGCGCGCACCGTGCTGCGGTTCAGCCCGGTCCGGGCGGTCAGCCCGGCGCGCGAGAGCGGGCCGTGGACGTGGAGCAGGCGCAGCACCGTGGCGAGGTTGTGCCGGCGGACCTCCTCCAACGTCCCGGTGGACGATCGGATCACAGACGGCCCGTGGACGCCGCGCGCCGCCGGGACAGTGCGTCGACGCTGGCCGCGACCAGCAGCACCAGCCCGGTCACCATGTAGACCACGCTGGACGGCTGGCTGAGCAGGCCCATGCCGTTGATGATCACGCCGATCACCAGGCCGCCGAGCACCGCGTCCACCACCCGGCCCTTGCCGCCGAACAGGCTGGTGCCGCCGATGACCGCGGCGCCCACCGCGTACAGCAGCGTGTCGGCGCCACCCGTGGTGGGGGAGATGGAGTTGTCCCGGCTGGCCAGCAGGATGCCGGCCGTGGCCGCGAGCGTGGAGCTGATCATGAAGCAGGTCAGCTTCACCCGCCACACGTTGATGCCGGCCCGGCGCGCCGCCTCGGCGTTGCCGCCCACCGCGTACACGTGCCGGCCGAACGAGGTGCGGGTGAGCACGAAGTTCAGCCCGACCAGCAGCACCAGCAGCAGGAGCACCACGATCGGCACACCCCTGAGCGAGGTGACGTTGGGGTTCGGGCTGCGCTCGATGCTCAGGTACGCGGTGCCGGCCACCAGCAGCGCGGCCACCAGCGCGATCCGGGTGAGCGCCACCGGCAGCGCCGTGTGCTGCAACCCGGCCGCGCGCCGCACCGCCGTCCGCCGCAGCGACACCCAGGCGTAGCCGGCGATGGTCACCAGGCACACCAGCCAGCCCAGCAGCACCGGCAGGTCGTCGTTGTTGATCGCCACCAGCGTCTCGTCGCGGATGGAGATCGTGCCGCCCTCGCCGATCAGCTTGAGCAGCACGCCCTGCAACCCCAGGAACGCCGCCAGCGTGACGACGAACGAGGGTATGCCGAGCCGGGCGACCAGCCAGCCGATCACGGTGCCCACCACCGCCCCGGTGACCAGGCAGGCGATGACCGCGATCCACCACGGCCAGCCGCGCTGCGTGACCACGATGCCCATCACGGCGGCCGCGGTGCCCGCGGTGTAGCCGGCCGACAGGTCGATCTCCCCGAGCAGCAGGATGAAGATCAGCCCCATCGCGATCACGATGACCGCGGCGCTCTGGTGCACCAGGTTGGCGAAGTTGAACGGCGTGGTGAACCGGTTCGGCCGCAGCGCGGTGAACACGACGAACAACGCCAGCAGGCCGAGCACGGCCGGCAGGGCGCCCACGTCGCCGCCGCGCAGCCGGCTGGCGTACTCGCGGGCGGCGTCGCCGAACACGGCCAGGCCGCCGCGCCCCGGCTCGCCGGGCGCCTCGGTGTGCTCGGTGCCCTCGGGTGGCGCGGTGGTGGTCACCTGGTCACCTCGTCGCTCGGCCGCGCCGGGTCGACCGGCACGGGTAGGTCGGGCAGCTCGCCCACCTCGGCGGCGGTGCCGTTGGCGGCCAGCCCGATCGAGCCGGTACGCCCCGAGGTGATGAGCTCGACGATCTGGTTGCGGCTCACCGCGCCGGCGTCCACCTGCGCGGCCGTGCGGCCCAGGTAGAGCACCGCGACGTTGTCCGCCACCTGCACGACATCGTTGAGGTTGTGGCTGATCAGCACGACGCCCAGGCCGTTGTCGGCGAGCCGCCGGACCAGCTTGAGCACCTGCTCGGTCTGCGCCACGCCGAGCGCCGCGGTCGGCTCGTCCAGGATCACCAGCCGCGAGTTCCAGATCACCGCGCGGGCGATGGCCACCGTCTGCCGCTGGCCGCCGGACAGGCTGGCCACGTGCTGGCGGATGGAGCGCACGGTCCGCACCGAGAGCCCGGCCAGGGTCTCGGTGGCGCGCCGCTCCATGGCCGCCTCGTCCAGCAGCCCGTTGCTGGTGACCTCACGGCCCAGGAACAGGTTGTGCACGATGTCCAGGTTGTCGCACAGCGCGAGGTCCTGGTACACGACCTCGATGCCGAGGGCGTTGGCCTGCTTGGGGTTCGTCACCGACACGTGCTCGCCGCCGAACACGTAGGAGCCGGAGTCGAAGGGGTGGATGCCGGCGATGCCCTTGATCAGGGTGCTCTTGCCGGCGCCGTTGTCGCCGACGAGCGCGGTCACCTGGCCGGCGAAGACGTCCAGGTCGACGTCCTGCAGCACGTGCACGGCGCCGAAGCTCTTGTTGACGCCGCGAAGGGACAGCAGCGGGTCCGCGCCGCCGCCCGGTGGGGGCGGCGGCGCGTCCTGCTGCGACGGACCGGTCACGAGATCCCGAGCTCGGTGCAGGCCGCGGCGAACTGCCCGGTGCAGATGTCCGACGCCTTCCAGAAGCCGTCGTCGATCACGTCCTTGACGTTGTCCCGGTAGATCGCCTGCGGCTCCTCGAGCACCGACGGCACGTCGACGTTGGCCACGGTGTCCTTGACGCTGCCCTTGGCCAGGCCGGTGGCGTCCTCGCCGTTGGCCAGCTTGATGGCGAGCTCGGCGGCCGCGTCGGCCTCCTTCTTGATCGCCTTGTAGACGGTCATGCACTGGGTGCCGGCGAGGACGGCCTGCAGGCCGGCGACGCTCGCGTCCTGGCCGGTGACCGGGATGTTGCCGGCCTGGCCCACCGCGGCGAGGCGGGCGATGATGCCGCCGGCCATGGTGTCGTTGGCCGAGACCACGCCGTCCACGGCGCCGCCGTTCTGGGTGTAGATCTGCTCGAAGTTCGTGCCGGCGATGGTCGCGTCCCACTCACCGGTCTGGTCGCCGACCAGCTTGTAGGTGCCGGCGTCGATCTTCGGCTTGAGCGCCTCCTCGTAGCCCTGCTTGAAGAGCGAGGCGTTGTTGTCCGTCGGGTCGCCGTTGATGTAGACGATGTTGGCGTTGGTCTTGCCCTTGTCGGTCAGGCACTTCTCCAGGCCCTCGCCCATGAGCCGGCCGACCGCGACGTTGTCGAAGGACACGTAGAACGAGGCGCCACCGCCCAGCGTGAGCCGGTCGTAGTCGATGGTCAGCACGCCGGCGTCCTTGGCCTTCTTCAGGCAGGCGCTGCCGGAGTCGGAGTCCAGGTTGACGATCAGCAGCACGTTGACGCCGCTGTTGATCATGCTGTCGCACAGCGTGCCGAACTTCGAGGTGTCACCGTCGGCGTTCTGGATGTCGGACTCGACGCCGGCCGCGTCGAACGCGGCCTTCAGCAGCGGCCGGTCGTTGGCCTCCCAGCGCGGCGAGGTCGCGGAGTCGGGGAGGATCACGCCGACCTTCTTGCTCGCGGCGTCCGAGCCGCTGCCGGCGCCGTCGCCGCTGCCGGAGTCGTCCCCACAGCCCGCGAGAACAAGCGCGGACGCCGCCGCCATGGCGATCGCCCACGTCGAGCGCTTGTGCATGATCAGGTCCTTCCGAGTCGGCCACGCCCCCGGTGCCCCGGTGTGACGATTCTCGTCACGCGGAGTCCCCGGATTGTTGTGAGCGGCAACATAAGCACCTATCGTCACGTTCGGCAAGTGTTTCCGCCAGGTGAACGCCCGCCGCCCAGGTAACGATTGAGCTACGTACGTGACGGTCCGAGGAGGCCCCCGTGTCGCTGTCCCCCACCCCCGAAGACCGGTTCTCGTTCGGCCTGTGGACCGTCGGCTGGCAGGCCCGTGACCAGTTCGGCGACGCCAGCCGGCCGCCGCTCGACCCGGTGGAGGCCGTGGAACGGCTGGCCTCGCTGGGCGCCTACGGCGTGACCTTCCACGACGACGACCTGATCCCGTTCGGCAGCGACGACGCGGCCCGCGACACCGCCGTCGCCCGGTTCCGCAAGGCGCTCGACGCCACCGGGATGCAGGTGCCCATGGTCACCACCAACCTGTTCACCCACCCCGTGTTCAAGGACGGCGCGTTCACCTCGAACAGCCGCGGCGTGCGCCGGTACGCGCTGCGCAAGGTGATGCGCAACCTCGACCTCGCCGCCGAGCTGGGCGCGACCACCTACGTCATGTGGGGCGGCCGGGAGGGCGCCGAGGTGGACGCCGGCAAGGACGTGCGCGCCGCCCTGGACCGGATGCGCGAGGCCTGTGACACCCTGGCCGCCTACGTGGTGGAGCAGGGGTACGGGCTGCGGTTCGCGATCGAGCCCAAGCCCAACGAGCCGCGTGGCGACATCCTGCTGCCGACCGTCGGCCACGCCATCGCGTTCATCGGCTCGCTGGAGCGGCCCGACCTGTTCGGCGTGAACCCCGAGGTGGGCCACGAACAGATGGCCGGGCTGAACTTCGTGCACGGCGTCGCCCAGGCGCTCTGGCACGGCAAGCTCTTCCACATCGACCTGAACGGCCAGCACGGCGTCAAGTACGACCAGGACCTGGTGTTCGGCCACGGCGACCTGCTCAACGCGTTCTTCCTGGTGGACCTGCTGGAGAACGGCGCCCGCGGCGGCGGCCCGGTGTACGAGGGGCCGCGGCACTTCGACTTCAAGCCCATGCGCACCGAGGACCTGGACGGCGTCTGGGCCTCGGCGGCGGCGAACATGCGGACGTACCTGCTGCTGCGCGAGCGGGCGGCCGCGTTCCGGGCCGACCCCGAGGTGGCGGCGGCGCTCGCGGCGAGCCGCGTGCCGGAGCTGACCGAGCCGACCCTGGCGCCGGGGGAGACCTTCCACGACCTGCTCGCGGACCCGGCCGCCTACGAGTCCTACGACGTGGAGGGGGAGGCGACGCGCGGTTTCGCCTTCGCCCAGCTCGACCAGCTGGCGGTGGAGCACCTGCTGGGCGCGCGCTGAGCCCGGCCGCGGCCGGGCCGTTCCGGCCGGGCGGTCCGGGTGGCTCGGTAGGGCCCGGACCGCCCGGGTTCCGGACGCCTCGTCCCGGGTCGCGTGCTCGCGCGGGAATGGCCGATTGTGCCACGAAATGGCTCCGCGTGTGCATTTTCGGCATATCGTAAGAATGTGATCACGTCATAATCATCACCACCTCCGGAAAGGCGTCGCCGTCGTTCGCCGCCGTTCCCGCCAGGGTGCCCGGCGGCCGCCCTGAGCGGCTGCGACCTCGCCGGCGCCGGCCTGGCCGGCGACTTCGGGCTGCCATGGTTACCCGCCGGTACTAGCGTGGGCGAGGCAGAGAAGCTCCTGCGATCCGGGGAGGTCCGCCGTGACCACGACGCAGCCGACACAGCCGACGCAGCCCGAGCGGCCCGCGGGGTCCGCCGGCGCCGATGCCACCGATGCCGCCGATGTCACCGCGGACGCGGCGCGGGGGACGGAGCCGCGGCGGCGGCCGGTGGACGCCCGGCAGGCGCGGCAGGTCGCCGAGGACGCGCGCGAGAAGACCTGGGAGCGGCCGAGCTTCGCCAAGGAGCTGTTCCTCGGCCGGTTCCCGCTCGACCTCGTCCACCCGTGTCCCACGCCGGACCCCGAGGAGGCCGCCCGGGGTGACGCGTTCCTGGCCCGGCTCAAGGACTTCTGCGCCACGATCGACGGGCAGCGGATCGAGCGGGAGGCGCGTATCCCGGACGAGGTGATCACCGGCCTGCGCGCCGTCGGCGCGTTCGGCATGAAGATCCCCCGCGAGTACGGCGGCCTCGGCCTGTCCCAGGTCTACTACCACCGGGCCCTCATGCTGGCCGGCACGGCGAACCCCTCGATCGGCGCGCTGCTGTCCGCGCACCAGTCCATCGGCGTCCCGCAGCCCGTCGCCATGTTCGGCACCGAGGAGCAGAAGCGGCGCTTCCTGCCCCGCTGCGTCACCGAGATCACCGCGTTCCTGCTCACCGAGCCGGACGTCGGCAGCGACCCGGCGCGGCTGGCGGCCACCGCGGTGCCCAGCGCGGACGGCACCAGCTACACGCTCAACGGCGTGAAGCTGTGGACCACCAACGGGGTCCTGGCCGACCTGCTGGTGGTGATGGCCAGGGTGCCCAAGGGCGACGGCCACCGCGGCGGCATCACGGCGTTCGTCGTCGAGGCCGGCTCGCCGGGCGTCTCGGTGCGCAACCGCAACGCCTTCATGGGGCTGCGCGGCATCGAGAACGGCGTCACGCACTTCGCCGACGTGGTGGTGCCGGCGGAGAACCGCATCGGCCAGGAGGGCCACGGGCTGCGGATCGCGCTGTCCACGCTGAACACCGGGCGGCTCTCGCTGCCCGCGCTGTGCGCCGGCGCGGCCAAGTGGTCGCTGCGGGTCGCCCGCGAGTGGTCGGCGGCGCGCGAGCAGTGGGGCCGCCCGGTGGGGGAGCACGAGGCGGTCGCAGCCAAGATCGCGTTCATCGCCGCCACCGCCTTCGGCCTGGAGTCCGTGCTGGAGCTCGCCGGGCGGCTGGCCGACGACAAGAGCAACGACATCCGCATCGAGGCCGCGCTGGCCAAGCTGTGGAGCTCCGAGATGGCCTGGCGGATCGCCGACGAGCTGGTGCAGATCCGCGGCGGCCGCGGCTACGAGACCGCGGAGTCGCAGGCGGCGCGCGGCGAACGCGGCGTGCCCGCCGAGCAGGTGCTGCGCGACCTGCGCATCAACCGCATCTTCGAGGGCTCCACCGAGATCATGCACCTGCTCATCGCCAGGGACGCCGTGGACACCCACCTCTCGGTGGCCGGCGACATCATCGACCCGGAGGCCGGCGCCGGCCGGAAGGCGCGTGCCGCGGCCAGGGCCGGTGGCTTCTACGCGCGCTGGTTGCCCGGCCTCGCCGTCGGCAAGGGCCAGGTGCCCGGCCAGTACGGCGAGTTCGGCCCGCTCGCCGGGCACCTCCGGTACGCCGAGCGGGCGTCGCGGCGGCTGGCCCGCCAGACGTTCTACGGCATGTCCCGCTGGCAGGGGCGGCTCGAGCACCGGCAGGTGTTCCTCGGCCGCATCGTGGACATCGGCGCCGAGCTGTTCGCCATCGTTGCCTCCTGCGTGCGGGCCGACCAGCTCCGCGCCGAGCACGGCGACTCGCCGGTCGAGCTGGCCGGCGTGTTCTGCGAGCAGTCCCGCCGCCGCGTCGAGGAGCTGTTCGACCGCCTGTGGGACAACACCGACGGCGACGACCGGGCGCTCGCGAAGGCGGTGCTGGCCGGGCGGCACACCTGGCTGGAGGACGGCGTCATCGACCCGTCCATCCCGGGCCCGTGGATCGCCGACGGCGCGCCGGACCGGGAGGGCGACGACGTGCGCCGCCGCCTCCCCCGGCCGGACGCGGGCTCCTGACGGGCGGCCCGGGCCGTTCCCGGCTCGGGCCGTCAGGCCCCGGCGCCGGTCAGCACCAGCCGTTGACCGGATTGCCGGTGCCGGTCCACGTGTAGGCGTCGCTGATCCACGAACCGTCGGTCAGCCGGTTCCACATCGACGTCGTGTAGTCGAAGCGGCCGGTGTGCGAGGTTCCGTTGGCGGAGCAGGAGATCGTCACGGTGGCGCCGTCGGCCACGGTGCCCACCACGCCGTGGTTCGTGCCCGGCCCGGAGCGCTTGTTCAGCACGCCGCCGCCGTTGGTGTCCACCACGCCCTGGGTGAACCCCAGCGCGCCGTAGTTGTACATCGAACCGCCGACGCCGGCCTGCGCCGAGCCGTGCAGCGCGTACCCCTGGTACTCCGCGGCCCCGTTGTAGACCTGCCACCGGCCGAGGCTGTGCGCCGCGATGCCGACGTTCACCCCGTTCTGCCGCAACGAGAAGTGGTTGTGCGGCCCGGACGCCGAGCCGCCGCAGGACACGTCCACGCCGATGTTGCCGAGGAACGTGCCCTCGGCGACTCCGCCGCTGCCGGTGCGGTTGTTGTGCAGGTGGTAGTAGTCCGTGGCGTAGCCGCGGTCGTGCACCACGCGCACCCAGCCGCGGTTGCTGGAGCACATGACGTAGAACGTGCCGGCTCGCGCGGCGAGCACCCGGCCGTCACCGCCCGCCAGGTCGATCGACTGGCGGGCCGCGCCGTGCGGGCCGCCGGTGAGCCGCCAGGACTGGCCGAGCGCGTACGGCAGCCGCATCCCGGTCCGGAAGTCACCGTTGGCCGTGGGCTTGGCGTCGAGCCGCGGCTGCTTGGTCTCGGCGGCCGGGCGGTAGTCGGCGAAGTTCTTCTTCTCGTACGACGAGAGCAGCTCGGCCGGCGCCAGCGCCGTCAGCACCGGGAACGCCGCGTCGCCCTCGAACGCCACGGTCCAGGTGCCGGCCACCCGGTGACCGACGAACAACCAGCCCTCCGGGTAGGCGTCCGCGCGCCGCGGTGCCAGCGCGACCGCCGCGCCGAACGCCCAGCCGTCCGGCGTGTCCGCCGACACGCCGCGCAGCACGTTCACCTCGGTCTCCGCCTTTGTCACCGGACGCCCGTCCCGGGTTTGCGCCATTTGTATGATGCGCGCCGTGACGGCGTCACCGAGCGCATTATCGATAGGGGCCCGACCCTCGGCGACGGCCGCGCCGGACACCGACGAACCAATCATCAGGGCTGTGACCAGCACGGACAGTAAGAAAGTGGCACGCGAAAGACGCATCACCTGATCCTTTCAGCAGGGAAGTGACGCATCATTTCAGGTGCCATTCCTGGCGTGTCAATGCCCAGGACGCTTCCGTGCGAACCATTCGGCGTGTCGCAATCCCGGGATCGCGTGTCGCCGACGATCACTCGCGGGTCGCCGTCCGTGGCCGCCGTCAGCGCTTGAGGACCCGGCGCAGCGCGGCCAGCACCAGCTCCACGCGCGCCTGGCTCGCGTTCGGCCCCATCAGCCCGATGCGCCAGACGGTGGCCGCCTGCCGCCCGGCCCCGGCGCCGATCTCGATGCCGTAGCGCTCCAGCAGCTCGCCGCGCACCGCGGCGGAGTCCACGCCCTCCGGCACCCGCACCGTGGTGAGCTGCGGCAGCCGGTGCCCCTCGGCGGCGGCGAGCTCCAGGCCCAGCTCGGCCAGCCCGGCCCGCAGCGCCGCGCCGGCCGCCTCGTGCCTGGCCCAGACGGCCGGCAGGCCCTCGTCCAGGATCCGCCCGAGGGCCGCGTGCAGCGCCGCCACCATGCCGACCGGCGCCGTGTGGTGGTACGTCCGCCCGCCGCCGTCCGCCGACACATAGCCGCCGATCAGGCCCAGGTCCAGGTACCAGCTCGACGGCCGGGGCACCCGCCGTGCCCATGCCCGCTCGCCGAACGTGAACGGCGCCAGGCCCGGCGGCACCCCCAGGCACTTCTGCGTGCCCGCGTAGCCGATGTCCACCCCCCACTCGTCGGCCGCCACCTCGATGCCCGCGATCGACGTCACGCAGTCCGCCAGCACCAGCACGTCTCCGTCGCGCTCCTTCACCGCGCGGGCCAGCGCCCCGATGTCCGACCGCACCCCCGTCGACGTCTCCGCGTGCACCGCCGCCACCAGCGCCGGCGCCGGATGCGCCGCCAGCACCCGCTCCACGTCCACCGGCGCGCCCCACTCGTGCTCCACCCGCACCACGTCCGCCCCATGCCGCGCCGCGACCTCGCACATGCGCTCGCCGAACAACCCGTTCACCGCCACCACGACCACGTCGCCCGGGTGCACGCTGTTGACGAACGCCGCCTCCATGCCCAGCGACCCCGTGCCGGACAACGGCAACGTCCGCCGGTTCGCCGTCCCCCACACCGTCCGCAACCGGTCGCACGTCTCGTCGAGCAGCGCCAGGAACGCCGGGTCCAGGTGCCCCAGGATCGGCATCCCCAACGCCGCCGTCGCCTCCGCGTACGGATTGCACGGCCCCGGCCCCAGCAGCACCCGCTCGATGATCGCCATGCCCCGCAGCCTACGTCCGTCGGTGCCGGCCCCCACGGTCCCGCCGCCGGCGGCCGGCGGCCGGCCGGGCCGTCAGTCGCCGTCGATGATGTCGAAGGTCGAGACGTCGGCGCGTCTCGGCAGGGCGACCGCATCCCCGTGCGCGCTGTCCCAGTTCTCGGGCAGGGGAGCGGCAGCACGACCCTTCTCCTTCAAAGTGTTCGGCAGCAGCCCTCCCGCGAAGCTCCGGAACGTATTGGCGCTGAGTAGGGTGAGAATCCTCGGGTCCTTCTGGTGGTCCACGTGCCTGGCCTGCAGGCGGACCACGGTGAACAGGCTCGGGGGTGTCTCGTCGGCCCAGTTCTGCCACGTCCGTCCGCCCCAGTGCACGCAATGCGCGACGAAGACGATCAGCTCGATCGGCCAGTTCTGCACCACTACGTCCGGAACAGCGGCGGCGCCGGAACCGGTTCGCATCGCCTGCCACTCCGCGTCCATCCACTCCTTGCGCATCGCCGGGTCCCCGGCCGTGTCGAGAAAGGTGCTGACCAGCCCGACGTCACGGGAGAGGACGTCCAGCGCCTTCTTGCCGGACTCGACGGTGCGGGCGTCGGGATCGACGACATACCAGGTGTTGTTCCGGTGCACCAACCCGGCCGCGCGCAGCGGCGCTAGGGCGTTGGCACCGGCCTTGGCGAGGTTGTCCATCACCTTGTGCAGCAGCCCGGTGGCGGCGAACCCAGGACCGAAGGTGAACTTCGCCCGGTCCCAGGTGTTGATCGAGGCCTGCGTACCTTCGCCCACGCCCAGTTCCTTCCAGAGGGCCTCGTTGACGGCCTTGCGTTTCGGGTCCGAGGTTGCGCCCAGCGCGGACGGCCGGTCGCTCTTGTGGGATGGGCCGACGTACTGTTTGCCGCCCGGCACCCGGTTGGCCGGGTTCGGTGGTACCGCGCGCAGCGCGTACGTGCCGGCCATCGACCGGTGTCGCCTGATCATGTCGTAGAGCGCGTCGTGGTACCGGGGGTCCGACCTGATGAGATCGCGGACCTCGCGCAACTCCAAGGTCGTTGCGTCCGGTCCAATGAACGCTGGCCAATCCGCAGCGTCCCGCATCGCCTGGAACTCGATGGCCTGGTCCAGAAAGAGATCGTCTACGGCGGGGTTTCGCCCCTCGACTACATCCAGTGCGGCCATCAGCCGGGCATCGGCGCGGAACTCGGCCGCCGTGGTGATCGCGGCGAACGCACCCGGGTCCCGCTTGAGCATGAACAACGTGTCGACCATGCCACGGACCCAGAGCATGCCGAGCGACCGCGCTATCCGGTCGTGGTCGCCGGTGACCAGCAGCGCGGTCATCGCGGTGGACATGGTCGTCGGGTCGCCGGTCCACGGCACCGGTCGCACCGGTTCTTGGGACAGCACGCCGGAGGTGGAAGTTGGCTCGCGTTGCACCATCCGCACGGTCGCCGTGTTGCCGGCGAGCCGCTGCGACCTGATCAACGACTCCTTGCTCGTAGGCCCGGCGGGCGGGGATGGCAGGTGTGCCCGGCGGGCCGCCGGCCGTGGTTGGCGGCTGGTGGGTTCTCGACGATCGTGCGGTGCGTGATCCATCTGACCCTCGCCGGACTGGTGGGCGTGTCGCCCAGTGTCCCGCATGACGGTGCTACGGGGTGTCCGTGAGGGAGTTCCGAGGGGCCCTGCGTGCTGCCCCGACAGACGGCCGCCCCGGCGCCGCTCCTGGTGGCGCCGGACGGCCCGATCGTTCAGCGGCCGGGAACTGGCCGGCGTCGGCCGGT
This sequence comes from Pseudonocardiaceae bacterium, assembly GCA_036402215.1. Classification (GTDB taxonomy): domain Bacteria; phylum Actinomycetota; class Actinomycetes; order Mycobacteriales; family Pseudonocardiaceae; genus DASXTS01. The sequence goes on along the minus strand of DASWTI010000248.1, from coordinate 2,591 downwards.
GGGGTCCGGCTCAGGTGATCGGGGTGTAGACCCGGGAGACCTTCTGGGTGCCGGTGCGGACGCGGTACGAGCGGGCGTACGACCAGGTGCTGGCCGGGTCCGCGCGGTTCGCCAGGAAGTACCAGTCCATCTGCACCTGCGTCGGCGTCACCTCCAGGACCGACGCGCCGTGGGAGTCGTACTCGACCCACTGGACGTGGCGGTTGAGGCTGCGGACGCCGGTCTCGACGACGGGGGAGACGGTGCGGGGTGGGACGTTCAGCAGGTCGTCGATGTTGTCGGAGGTGACCGAGGGGCAGACGAGCTCGGTGGCGACGGACGGGGAGAACGGGTACCAGCCGGCGTCGTAGGGGACGTCGTTGGCCCAGGACGAGTGGATGTCGCCGGTGAGGAACACGGTGTCGCGCACCGAGTTGTCCCGCAGTGCGCGCAGGATGCGCAGCCGGTCGGCGGTGTACCCGTCCCACTGGTCGGTGAACACGGCCAGGCCCTCGACGGGCAGGCCGAGCAGCTTGAGCAGCGGTGCGGTCAGCTCACGGGGCAGCGGCGGCACGGCGATCGGGGAGATCATCACGGGGTTGCCGACGAGCTTCCACTGCGCGGTGGAACCGATCAGGCCGGACGTGAGCCAGCCGAGCTGCTCGGCGCCGGCGATGGTGCGGTTCGGGTCGTCGACCGAGCCGGAGCCGGTACCCACCTGCTGCGAGCGGTAGCTGCGCAGGTCCAGCATGGACAGCTCGGCCAGCGTGCCGAACCGCAGCCGCCGGTACAGCCGGTCGCCGACGTTGCGCACGGGCATCCACTCGAAGTAGGCGCGGTACGCGGCCGCGCGCCGCGCCGCGTACGAGCCCTCCTCGGGCTGGTGGTTGTCGGCGCCGCCGGACCAGGCGTCGTTGGCGACCTCGTGGTCGTCCCAGGTGACGATCCAGGGGCACGCGGCGTGCAGCAGCCGCAGGTCGGGGTCCGACTTGTACTGGGCGTGCCGCATCCGGTAGTCGGCCAGGCTCACCATCTCCCGCGCCGGAACGTGCGGCCGCACGCTGTACCCGAGCGGGAACTCGCCGGGCGCGTACTCGTACAGGTAGTCGCCCAGGTGGATCACGGCGTCCAGATCGCCGCGCTGGGCCAGGTGCCGGTACGCCGAGAAGTACCCGGCCTGCCAGTTCGAGCAGGACACGACGCCGAACCGCAGCCGCTGCACGGCGGCACCGGCGGCCGGCGCGGTACGGGTGCGGCCGACGCCGGACACCGCGCCGCCGCAGCGGAAGCGGTAGTGGTACCCGGTGGCGGCGGCCAGCCCGGTGACGTCGACCTTCACCGTGTGGTCCCGGTCCGGGCCGGTGGACACGGTGCCCTGCCGGGCGATGGTGCCGAACCCGGGGTCGGTGCTCAGCTCCCAGGTGACGTTCACCGTGGGCCCCGCGCCGGAGCCGGGCGCGGATTCCGGCGTGGGGGTCACCCGCGTCCAGAGCACCACCGCGTCCGGCAGCGGGTCGCCCGAGGCCACCCCGTGCGCGAACACCGGCCCGGACTGGGCCACCGCCTGCCCGGCACCGGCCAGCGCGCCACCGACCGCCGCCCCCAGGGTCACCGCGCCGGTCGCGCGCAGCACCGTCCTGCGATCCACCGTTGTCATGCCCTCCAACCTGTCGGAGCCCGCGCGGCCCGCACCAGCGCCCGTACGGAGCAACCGCCGCGTGCGGACGCGACCGCCGGCGGCCGGGGCGTACTCCCCGGGGCGGCGTGGAACCGATCGGCGGCCGGTGGTGTAGGACCGGTGGACGGACAGGAGGGGACGGCACACGGACGACAGCAGCGCCGCCGACGACGAGGTCGTCGCGCGGGTCCTGGACGGGGACCGGGACGCCTACGCGGAACTGGTCACCCGCTACACCGCGGTCGCGCACCGGGCCGCGGCGATGGCGGGCGCCGGTGCCGAGGCCGAGGACGTGGTGCAGGAGGCGTTCGTCAAGGCATACCGGGCGCTGCACCGGTTCCGCCGCGGCGAGCCGTTCCGCCCCTGGCTGCTGCGCATCGTGCTCAACGAGGCCGGCAACCAGCGCCGCGCCCGGCTCCGCCGCCGCACCGTCCCGTTCGCCGACGTGCCCGGCGACCCGCGTGGCAAGAGTGGCGCGGGCGGTGCCGGTGGTGCCGGTGGCCGCGGTCCGGGCGGCTCCGGAGCGAACGGCGCGAACGGCGCGAACCGGGCGCACAGCGTCATCGACGCGAACGGCGTGAACGGCGTGCCGGGGCCCGAGGAGGACGTGCTCGGCCGGGAGCGGCGGGCGACGCTGCTCGCCGCGGTGCGGGCGCTGCCGGAGAAGGACCGGCTGGTCCTCACCTGCCGTTACCTGCTGGAGCTGAGCGAACGGGAGACCGCGCAGGTGCTCGGCTGGCCGGCCGGCACGGTCAAGTCCCGCTCCGCGCGTGCCCTCGGCCGGCTGCGGGCGCTGCTGCCCCAGGAGGAGGTGTCGGATGCCTGACGAGGACCTGATCGCGGAGCTGGTCGCCGCCGGCCGCGCCACCTCGTCGGCGCCGCCGGGCGGCCGGACGCCGTCGGCGCAGGCGGAGCGGATGGCCGCGCGGGTGCT
>DASWTI010000247.1:0-4061 GCA_036402215.1 Pseudonocardiaceae bacterium | reverse complement strand
CTGCGGATGGGCTCGCCCTGGGCGGCCGGTATCGACGCCGCGGCCTGGCGCCGGGCATGGCGGGCCGCGGCCGACGCCCCGCCGCTGGTCCGGCCGGCGCGTGAGGGCCTGCCGGAGTTCGGCGGCGCCGTCGTCGATCATCTGCTGCGGCACCGCGGCCTGGTGAGTCCCGCCGAGGCGCTGCTCGCCACCGGCGGCACCACGTCCGCGGTCGTCGAGCTCGCCACCAGCGGGGTGCTGCCGCGCGGTACGACCGTCGCCGTCGAGGAGCCCGGGTACGGCCGCGCGGTGGGTGCGCTGCGCGCCGCCGGCCTGCGCGTCGTACCGGCCCCGGTGGACGCCGACGGGCTGGACGTCGACCGTCTGCCGCGCGACGTGGCCGCCGTGTACTGCACCCCCGCGCACCAGTACCCGCTCGGTGGCCGGCTTCCCGCGGCTCGCCGCCTGGAACTGGTCCGGCTGGCCCGCGAACACGGCTTCCTGGTGATCGAGGACGACTACGACGGTGAACTGCGCTACGACGTGGCCGCGCTGCCGGTGCTCGCCGGACTCGGCCCGGACGTGGTCGTGCACCTCGGCACCACCAGCAAGATCCTCACGCCGAGCCTCGGCGTGGGTTGGCTGGTCGGCCCGCCCGCCGTGCGCGAGGCCGTCGCCGCGCACCGCCATCGCACGGGCACCGGGCCCGCCGCCGCGGGTCAGCGGGTGTTCGCCGGGCTGGCCGCGCACGGCGACCTGGCCCGGCACCTGCGCCGGCTGCGCCGTGAGCTGGCGGACCGGCGGGCCCTGCTGGTGGACGCCCTGGCAGCCACCGGCCGCCGGGTGCTCGGCGACCAGGCCGGCGCGCACCTCGTGGTCGAGCTGCCGGACGCCGCCACGGAGCACGCCGTGGTCGGCGCGCTGCGGGACGCGGGCGTGCGCTGCCACGGCCTCGCCGAGTATCACCAGGCCAGGCCCTCGCGCTTCGGCCTCACCATCGGCTACGCGGGCTGCTCGCGGTCCGAGTTGCAGGGCGTGTTACCCACCGTGGTGCGTACGTTGCTCACACGGTCGGAGTAAGCCGCCGGTAGGGTCGCGCCATGAGCGGACGCAGGACCCGCGTCGCCGTGGTGTTCGGCGGTCGCAGCGGCGAGCACGCCGTTTCGTGCGTGTCGGCCGGCAGCGTGCTGTCCCACCTGGACCCCGAGCGGTTCGAGGTCGTGCCGGTCGGCATCACGCCGGACGGTGCCTGGGTGCTCGGTACCGACGACCCGGCGGCGCTGCGGATGCGCGACCGCGCGCTGCCCAGCGTCACCACCGGCGCGGCGCTCGCGCTGCCCGGCGACCCCACCCAGGGTGGCCTGCTGCGGCTGGACGCCGAGCACGCCGGCGAGGTGTTCTCCGGCGTGGACGTGGTGTTCCCGGTGCTGCACGGCGCGTTCGGCGAGGACGGCACCATCCAGGGCCTGCTGGAGATGGCCGGGCTGCCGTACGTCGGCGCCGGCGTGCTCTCCAGCGCGGTGGCCATGGACAAGGAGTTCGCCAAGAAGCTGCTCGCCGCCGAGGGTCTGCCGGTGGGCGACGTGGTGACCCTACGGCCCGGCACCGCCACGCTCACCGCGGCGCAGCGCGAGCGGCTGGGGTTGCCGGTGTTCGTCAAGCCCGCCCGGGCCGGCTCCTCGCTGGGCATCAGCCGGGTCGCCAACTGGGCGGACCTGGACGCCGCGATCGCCGATGCCCGCCGCACCGACCCCAAGGTGCTGGTTGAGGCCGCGATCCCCGGGCGCGAGATCGAGTGCGGGGTGCTGGAGTTCCCGGACGGCCGCGTGGAGGCGTCGCTGCCCGCCGAGATCCGCATCGTCGCCGACGACGTGAGCTGGTACGACTTCGACGCCAAGTACCTGGACGAGGCCTGCGAGTTCGACATCCCGGCCAAGCTGGACGACGCGGTGACCGAGCGGTTGCGGGCGATGGCGGTCGAGGCGTTCCGGGCGCTGGACTGCCAGGGGCTGGCGCGGGTGGACTTCTTCGTGGGCGCCGACGGCGCGCTGACAGTCAACGAGGTGAACACCATGCCGGGCTTCACCCCGATCTCGATGTACCCGCGGATGTGGACCGTCACCGGCATGGACTACCCGACCCTGCTCGCCACTCTGGTGGACACCGCGCTGGCCAGGGGGACCGGGCTGCGCTGACCCACCGCGTCCGCCTCGTCGAGCGGCCGTGGCCTGACAACAGCTGAACGGGTGGTGCTCGATCACGCGTTCATCGCAGGTCGATTGGCCCTGTCCCTGCCCCGCGCGGCCTCGGATGCGGCCGTCCGGGGTGCGCTCCGTAGCGAACGGGCGAGACAGGTAGGTCCGTCCCTGGGTGTACGCCACACTGTGCAGCCCGGCCGCCATTCGGCCCAGGCAGCGGCACCAGAAGTGGCGAACGGAGCAATCGTCATACGTTCGGCCTAGCTCTCCTGGCGGGGGCTGAGTCGTTCTTTCAGGGGAGGCGCAGGAGCACCGTCACCGACGGTGACCGGCCGGGTGGGCGGACGGAGGGGCGGATGCGGGAGGAGTTCGGGGGGGCACACCTCGCTCGCGGGGTGTTGCGTGACTTGTGGGTGGCCGCCAGCGGCACCCCGCTCTGCACCATGATCGCGGCCGCCGGCTGGGGCAAGACGCAGGCCGTGCGTTCCTGGCCGGTGACCACGGCCTGGGTCCGGCACGGCGGCGACGGCGACGCCGAGGCCTTCGTGGCCGCGGTCCGGGAGGCCCTGCGTCCGCACCTGCTGCCCGAGCCCGGGACCGGAACCGAGGCGGGGACGACGAGCCGGTCGGGGACCAGGGCCGGGAGTGGGATCGCGGCTGCGGCCGCCGATCTGCCCGGGGCGGCGGCTGCGCCGGGTACCGGTAGCCCGGCTGCGGTGGAGAGCGGTGAGGCGGCTGCGATCCGAAGGGGGTGCCCGGCTGCGGTTGGGGCTGGGGTTGCTGCGGGGACCGACGCTGTTGCGGCCGGCGCGACGGCTGCGGCTGGAGCTGGCACCACGGCCGCTGGGACCGCTGCCGGGGCTGGGATCAGGGCTGTGGCTGGGGCTGGAGTTGCTGCTGGGACCGAAGCTGCTGCTGGGGCCAGGACCGCTGAGCCTGGAGTTGCCGCTGGGGCCGGAGCTGCGGCTGCGGCTGGGGCAAGGGCTGGGGCTGCCGCGGGGGCTGGGGCCGCAGGGAAACTGCCGGGTACCGCCATTGCGGCCGGGGTAAGGGCTGCCGCTGGGGCTGCCGCTGTGGCTGAGGCTGCGGCTGGGAGCGGGGCCGCGACGGGGACCGGTGTTGCGGTCGGGGACGCGGGAGATCCGGCCCGGCCTTCGGCGGAGCAGCTGGCGAAGGTGGCGGCGCGGCTGTTGCCGCGGGTGCGGCGGCGGTTGTTGCTGGTGGTGGACGACGTGCATGAGCTGCCGCCGGACAGTGGGGCGGTGACGGTGCTGCGGGAGCTGGCCGGGCACACCGTGGACCGGCTCCAGCTGGTGTTGCTGTCCCGGCGTCCGCTGCCGTTCTCGCTGGCCAGGGACCGCGGCCGCGGCCGGCTCACCGAGTTGCACGCCCCGGAGCTGGCCCTGGGTGCCCTGGAGGTCGATGCGCTGCTCGATGCGGCGCTGCCGAACGGCGATCCGGCCCTCGGTGCGCTGGTCCGGGAGCATGCGGACGGCTGGCCGGCGGCCGTGCGCATCGTGGTGGAGGCGCTGCGGTCGGTGGACGGCCGGGACGCGGCCGCTGTGCTGGACCGGCTGGGCCGGCCCGGCGGGCCGCTGTACGAGTACCTCGCCGAGGAAGTGGTCGACCAGGAGCCGGCGCCGGTGCGTGAGCTGCTGCGCTGGCTGGCGCTGCTCGGCGACGCGGACCCGGCGTCGCTGGCCGGGACCATCGACGCCGGGGCGCCTGCGCTGCTGCCCGACCTGGTGCGCCGTGGCCTGGTCCGCGAGGGGCCGGGCCGGGACCGCTGGTCGCTCGTCCGGCCGCTGCGCGAGCACTTCGCCCAGGACGACGTGCTGCCGGCGCGGCGGCGGGCCGCGCTGCACGGGATGATCGCGGCCCGGT
>DASWTI010000246.1:0-1716 GCA_036402215.1 Pseudonocardiaceae bacterium | reverse complement strand
CCGCGCCACGCTGCTGCGGACCGTTCGTGAGGTGCTGGCCGGGGTGGGCGGGGCGGACCTGGACCCGCACACCCCGTTCTACGAGGGCGGCCTGGACTCGGTGCGCCTGCTGCAGGTGCACGCCAGGCTCCAGCGGGCGGTCGGCGCCGAGTTCCCGCAGACCGTCCTGTTCAGCCATCCCACGGTCGCCTCCCTGGCCGGCCACCTGGCCGGACGGCTGAGTGACCGGCCGGGCCGGCAGCCGGAGGAGCGGCCGGGCGGGCCGGGACCGGACGACGCCGACCGGCGGATCGCGATCATCGGCACGGCGGTGCGGTTCCCCGGGGCCGGCACCGTCGAGGAGTACTGGGCGAACGCGCTGGCCGGCCGGGTGAGCGTGCGCCGCTTCGACCGCTCGGAGCTGCTGGCGGCCGGGCTGCCCGCCGGGCTGGTGGACGACCCCGAGTTCGTGCCGGTCGCCGGGGAGCTCGGCGATGTCGCCCTGTTCGACGCCGAGCTGTTCGGCATCAGCGGGCGGGAGGCCGCGCTGATCGACCCGCAGCAGCGGCTGTTCCTGCAGGTGTGCCACGAGGCGCTGGAGAACGCCGGCCACACCGGCACCGACGTGCCCACCGGGGTCTACGCGGGCAGCGGGATGCACCTGTACTCGCTGCGCAGCTACCTGCTGGCGCACCTGGCCGGCACCGACCCGGGCGACCAGCTCGCCGCGCTCCAGGTGACCATGGGCAACCAGCCCGACTTCCTGGCCTCCCGGGTGGCCCACCGGCTGGGGCTCACCGGCCCGGCGGTCGCCGTGCAGACGGCGTGCTCGACCTCGCTGGTGGCCGTGCACCTGGCCTGCCGGGCGCTGCTGTCCGGCGAGGCCGAGCTGGCGCTGGCCGGCGCGGCGGCGGTGCACGTGCCGCAGGCGGCCGGCTACCGCTACCAGGAGGGCTCGATCCTGTCCCGGCACGGCACCTGCCGGGCGTTCGACGCCGGCGCCGACGGCACGGTCGGCGGCAGCGGGGTGGCCGCCGTGGTGCTCAAGCGCCTGGACGCCGCGCTCGCCGACGGCGACCCGGTGCAGGCCGTGATCCTCGGCTCGGCGATCAACAACGACGGCGCGGCCAAGGCCGGTTACGCCGCGCCCAGCGCCGAGGGCCAGGCCGCGGTGATCCGCGCCGCGCTCGCCGCGGCCGGCGCCGAGCCCGCGTCGATCGGCTACCTGGAGGCCCACGGCACCGGCACCACGCTCGGCGACGCGATCGAGGTGGAGGGGCTGCGCCAGGTGTTCGGCGGCCGCGCCACTCCCCTGCCCGTCGGCTCGGCCAAGCCCGCCATCGGCCACCTGGACAGCTGCGCCGGGCTGGCCGGGCTGGTCCGGGCCGTGCAGGCGGTGGCCCACGGGACGGTGCCGCCGCTGGCTGGGCTGCGTTCCCCGAACCCCGCGCTGCGCCTGGACGACGGGCCGTTCGAGCTGCCGTCGCGGCCCCGTCCGTGGCCGATCGGCGGCCCGCGCCGGGCCGGGGTCCGCGCCTTCGGCATCGGCGGCACCACCGCCCACGTGGTCGTCGAGCCGGCCCCGGCACCCGCCGAGGCGACCGCGGTCGCGCCACCGCACGTGCTCGTCCCGCTGTCGGCGCACACCCAGGCGGCGCTGGCCGAGCTGGCGGCCCGGACCGCCGACCGGCTCGCGGACCGGCCGCCCCGGCCCGGGGACCTGCTGCGCACCCTGGG
>DASWTI010000245.1:0-10066 GCA_036402215.1 Pseudonocardiaceae bacterium | reverse complement strand
GGGCTAACCGCATCGGCGACCCGGGGTGGCCGGGCCCGGGGTTGGGGGGTTCGCCGAGGCCTACCTGCCCGCCGGCCCGGTGCTGGGGGGGGAGGGGGACTTGTCGGGTCGTCGCGGACGGGCTGGGCCCGTCCGCGACCGCCACGCGCACTGCCTCAGCGGCAACGTCGGCGTCCGCCCACGCCTCCCGGACCTCGACGGCGATCTGCGCCTGGTCGCAAAGCTTCTGCACGACCATCCGGTAGCCGTCGCCGTCGCGCTCGACGTGGACGCCGAGCAGCGAGGCGGACTCCTCGTTGTCGAAGTCGACGCGGCCGTAGTCGTCGGGCTCGGAGGGGCGGGGCCGCTCGGTCCCGGTGATCCCGTCTCGTACCCAGGGGACCGGCTCCAGCCTGTCGCCGGTGTCGTAGGGGGTCAGCTGCATGGTGTGTTCCCGTGGGTTCGGGGGCGGCGCGGGCCGCCCGAGGGTGGTCAGGCGGCGAGCAGGGAGGCGGCGGCGAGGTGGTAGCAGGCGCGGCCGTTCTCACCGGCGGGGCACGTGCAGGTGTTCGCGGCGTGGTCGACGCGGTAGACGGTGGTGCCGTCGGAGGACACGGCCAGGTAGGTGGCCGGGCGGTCGGCGCGGACGATGCCACCCAGCTCGACGACCTCGACGGCCTTGGCGACCTGGACGGGCTTGTAGGTGGTCGCGGCGGCCTTGGCGGCGGTGGTGATCTTGGTCTGGCAGGCGCGGCCGTAGCCGTTGGCGACGGAGCGGGGGGCGGTGAGGGTGCGGCCGCAACGGCCGCACTTGCGGGTGGTGATGTTGGTGGTGGTGCTGGTCATGGTGTCCTCCGCCGCTCGAACCGTGTAGCTACATAGTACCAATAACCATGTAGCTACACAACAGCCCCGGCGCTCCCAATCGGGAGAGCCGGGGCCGTCACGGTCGGAGGGGTCAGTGGCCGACGCCGAGCAGGCGCGCGGCGTGCAGCTTGAGGTTCTCCGTCGGGCCGCCCTGCAGGGTGCGCGTGTAGCGGGCGATAGCGCTCGCGGTCGGGTCGGTGGCCTGGGTGGAGCTGAGGAAGTCGGCGTACTCCACGACGCCGTTGTAGGCGGCGTACGCGGTGCCGCGCCCGAACTCGTTGGTGGCACTGCTGGTGATCACCTGCCGGATGGCCCACCGCCGGTCGGCCCAGCCGCGCTCGGCGGCCGGGGTGGTGGCCGACGCCGGGGTGGGCAGGACCGCGCGCAGGAAGGCGTCGAGGTCGGCGCCGGCCAGGGGGCGGCTGAGCAGCTGCTCGGCCGCGGCGGTCCAGGCCGCGCTCCAGGTGAAGCCGAGGCGCAGGGCCCGGCGGATCGCGCCGATCTTGCCCGTGGTGTCACCGGTGTGGCGGATGGTGAACCGATTGGCAACGCCACGGCCGAAGGTGACCGCGGTCTGGTTGGTGCAGGCCAGGCGGATCGGGGCGAGCAGGCCGGTGAGGCCGCTGCTGCCGTCGTGGGAGTTGAGCAGGGTGAGGTAGAGGTCATGCGGGTCCTGGCCGCCGACGGTCAGGCCCTCCGGGAGCTTGAACGCGAGGTAGGAGCGGCTGCCGACGGGGTCGCCGAAGGCGCCGGCGGCGACGATGTTGGCGCCGGACTCCGAGAGCACGGCCTGGCCCAGTTCGCCGACCTGGGCCGGCTGGACGATCTGGTATCGGGCGCCGACGGTGCCGAGGCCGCGGCGGGTGCCGTCCGGCCAGGTGGCCACCGTGCCGCGCTGGCGGAACTCGACCATGTCGACGCCGTTCGGGCCGACCACCGGGACGGTGAGCGGCACGAAGTCGACGGTGTAGTCGAGGCGGGCGGCGCGCAGGGCCTGGTCGAGGGTCATGCCGTGGTCGTTCTCGGCGTAGTAGCCGCCGGTTGCCTTGGCGAGGCCGACGAAGGCGGGGAACCGGCGGCCGCTGGCGAAGTCGGCGCGGCCGATCGCGGTGACAGTGGCGGTGCGGGTGCCGTGCCGGTCTGTGCCGTGGGAGTGAAGGGGGTCGTGGCTGGCGTAGTTGGTCATGGTGCTCCTCGGGCTTGCGCTTCCGTGTAGCTACAGAGTATCGCTAACCGTGTAGCTACGCAACTACCCTGTAGCTACACGGTCGACTACGATGCGCCAGCGACCGACAGGAGACCCATGAGCGACACCACTAAGCCCCGCCAGGTCCGCATCCCGGAGGACATCTGGGCCGCCTACGAGCGCGTCTGCAGCCGCCGGGGCCTCACTCGCGCCGAGGCCATCAACGCCGCCATCCGGCGCGAGATCCGCCGACACGGCGACGACGATGACCGGGCGGCCATCGCCCGCGCCGACGCCGAACTCGCCGAGCGCCGCGCCCGCAAGGGCGGCCGGCCACCCGCAGGGGAGCGGTGATGGACACGACCGCGGCCCGGGGTGCGCCGTGAACGCCGTCCAGCTGTGGGCGGTCGTTCGCGACGGCCTCGGCGAGGCCCCCGAGATCCTCGCCGTGCTGCATGACCGGCCGGCCGCGGCCGCGCTGGTGGCCGAGCTCGGCGAGGGGCACGACGTGGCGCCGGCGCCGCTGGTGCCGGCCGGTGCCCGGGCGACCGTGGTGCACACCTGGCGGTGTCGTGCCAGGGTCGCCGGCGGGGCGGTCGCGGCCGGTGAGCCGGAGCGGCTGGCCGGCGCCTCACGATTGGTGCTGCCGGGGGAGTCGGTGCCGGTGGTCGAGCGCGTCGACGACGACCAGGCGGCCGACGATCTGGCCGCGCTGGTGAGCGGTGAGCGGGTGCGTCACGTGGTGGCGTACGGGGCGACCGCGGCCCGGGCCGCGGAGCTGGCCATGGGTCGAGCGCGGGAGCTGGCCGCCGGTTCGTGATCGAAGTGTGATTGCCTCGGGGGCGCCCCAGCTTGATTAGTGAGTCGTGACGACTCATAATTAAGGGGTCCCGCACGGGACAGCCCCGGCAACGGGCGCTCGCACCGCCCCCGCCGGGGGAACAACTCCAGAGAGGTGGAACCCCTTGGAAGATCAGTTCCGCGATGACCGCTGGTACGGGGCCCGCTACGGCGAATCCGCCGGAGAGGACCTCTGCCGCGTCGCCGGTCGGATCCTGAGCGACATCGCACTCGACCAGGGCGAGGGCCGACTGCCCCAGGCGGTCACCGTCGTCAGCGTCGAGGACGGCGCGCTCAAGGTCCAGTTGTTCGTCCAGGCCGACGACGACTCCGGTTGGACGGTCCCGCAGATGCGGAGCCGCGTCACCCAGGTCGCCGACCGGTACAACTGGGAGGGCAAGCACAACCGGTCCGACGTCCGATTCCGGTTCGGGTGCCTGGTGAGCTTCGTGCACACCCGGCTCACCGCGAGCACCATCGGCGCGGTCATCTCCAGCTGATCGAAACCCGTGGGGCGGCGCGACCTGTGCGCCGCCCCACGGGCGCCCCGGGGGCTCACCTCGACGGAGCAGGCCCCGGGTCACCCTCGCACGGTGACCCGGGGCTGACCCCCCAGCAGCCTACTTCGGAGGCACCATGCCCCGTCCCCGTACGCCCGACGGCGTCGCGGCCGCCGAACGCGCCGCGATCCGCGAGATCGCCGCGCGCATGGCCGAGCTGGAGACCCAGCTCGACGAACTCCGCGACCGGCGCAACGCCGCCATGGTCGCGGCGAAGCGCGCCGGCGCCACCGCCGAGCAGCTCGCCGGCGACGCCGACATCGAGCGCCGCAACGTGCACCGCGCCCTGGCCGCCGCCGGCTACACCACCAGCCGGACGGCCAAGTACGTCCGCCGGCCAGCCCCCGCCGACGGGGAGGCCTCCGCGGAGGACCAGGCCGCCACCCTCGGCGGGACCCCTGCCACCAGGCCGGCCGCCGCAGGGCTGCTGGACGCCATCGACCGCGGCGAGGTGGCGGAGGTCGTGATGATCGACCGCAGCGACGACATCGCCCAGGCCACCGCCGATGCACTCGACGCCCCCGTGACCTGGGCCGACGACAACCCTGGAGCAGCGCAGTGACCGACGCCGACCGCTGGTGGCTCCAGGGCCCGCCGCCACTGACCGAGGCCAAGCTCCTGGAGCAGCAGGCGGAGGGCTACCTGGACCGGGCTGCCCGGCTGCGCGCATCGGTGGAGCCGCCCACGGACATGACCGGCTACGTCCTGACGCTCACCGACAGCCAGGGCAACCGGAGCGTGATGACCGCGCAGGACTCCGCGGGCGAGCAGTGGCGCAGCGAGTCGTACTGGGCTGACGGCGCGCTGGACGCCACGGGCGCCTGCTGGTCGCCGGGCAGGCTGCCCACAGCGACCATGCTCACCAACCTCGCGCGGATGCGCACCATCGCCGCGAACGGCGGGCGGGACCCCGGTGGCTGACCCGCTACGGGTCCCCGTGCAGGTCCGCCTCCACGACGGGATCGCCACGACTCGCGAGGCCGAACTCGAACCGCCGGCGCCTGGCCGGCCCGCTTCCGACTGGCGCGTCACCATCACCACCCGCCGGCACAGCCCCACCTGGCACGTCGGCGACCAGGCGGCCGTCGTGTTGCTGGCCGACTTCGACCGGCCGCTACCCGCCGAGCAGATCGAGGCCTTGCCGGCCAACGGCTTCGTCGTGGCCGGCTTACGCCACGGCGAGCCCGGCCGAGTGGTCATCGAGGGCACCGCAGGTCTGCACCGCGTGTCGACCGTGAACGTCGGGGCCATCCCGGTGAGCGTCACCGCCATCAGCACGGCCGCCGACCCGGACACGAGCGACGGCCGGGCCCGTGGCGTCCGAACCTGGGCCCTGGCCGCCGGCACGCTCCTCGCCGCGCTCCTCGCGTGGCAGCTGGTGGACGACGCGCCCCTGCTCGCCCAGTGCGCCGCCGCGGTGATCATCGGCCTTGCCTACGTGGCCAGCGACCGATACCTCGACCACCGCGCGGAGGCCCGCCGGCGCCGGGCGTGAGCGACGCACCACAGCAGGCTGCTCATGCGCCACCATGAGCGCATGAGCCAGCCCGCCGGCGGATGCGCGGTCCGATGACCGGCGCCCGCACGTGGTCGTTCGACGTCACCGTCTCCACCCACGACGACCTCCACGCCGGCGTCATCGAGCTCGCGCTGTACGGCGCCGGTCACCGCCACCACCGCGTCGTCGTCGCCGCGGCCGGCTACCCGGAGGCCCTCGACACCGCCTACGCCCTCGCCGCCCGCCCCGGCCGCGAGGTCACCGGCCTCTACCTGCGGATCTGACAGTGGCCACCACCGTCGTCGAGAGGTCGTGGACCTTCCGCGGCGCCGCCCAGCAGCAGTGGGAACGCCGCGACCCCGAACTGCTTCTCGCCGGCCCGGCCGGTACCGGCAAGTCCATTGCCTGCCTCGCCAAGATCCACCTCATGGCCCTGGCCAACCCCGGGATGCGCGGCCTGATCCTGCGCAAGACCGGCGTCTCGCTGACGAGCTCCGGGCTGGTGACTTTCCGCGAGCAGGTCGCCAACGACGCCATCGCCAACGGCACCTGCGAGTGGTACGGCGGCTCCCAGCAGGAAGCCGCCGGCTACCGCTACAGCAACGGGTCGTTCCTGGCCGTCGGCGGCCTGGACAAGCCGACCAAGGTCATGTCCACCGAGTACGACGTGGCCTACATCCAAGAGGCCACCGAGGTCACCAAGAACGACTGGGAGATGGTCGGCACCCGGTTGCGCTACGGCCGCGTCTCGTTCCAACAGTTACTCGCCGACTGCAATCCCGACCGGCCCGATCACTGGCTGCGCAAGCGCTGCAAGGACGGCAGTACGGCGATGCTGCACTCCGTCCACCGGGACAACCCGCGCATCTACGACGCCGACGGCCGGCTCACCGAGTACGGCGCCGCGTACATGGGGCGCCTGGACCGGCTCACCGGGGTGCGCCGGCTACGTCTCCGCGACGGCCTGTGGGTCGCCGCCGATGGTGTGATCTTCGAGGACTTCCGGGAGGCCGACTGGCCCAACGGGCACATGATCAACCGGTTTGAGGTCCCCGACGACTGGCCCCGCTACTGGTCGGTCGACTTCGGCTTCGTCCACCCGTTCGTCTGCCAGCGCTGGGCCGAGGACCCGGACGGCCGGCTGATCATGTACGGCGAGCACTACATGACCGGCCGCACCGTGGACCAGCACGCCGCCGACATCCTCGACGCCGTCTCCGACCCCGACCCGGACTACGTCCACCCCGAGGATGAGCCGCGGTACGCCCACCACGGGCGGATCTGGCGGGAGCCCAAGCCGCGGCGGATCATCTGCGACCACGACGCCGAGGGTCGCGCCCAGCTCCGTAAGCACCTCGGCATGCCCACCCGCGCGGCGAACAAGAAGGTGCTCGCCGGCATCGAGGCGGTGCAGCGACGGATGCGCCCGGCCGGGGACGGCAAGCCGCGGCTGGCATTCATGCGGGACTCGCTGCACGAGCTCGACCAGAACCAGGACGCGGCCGAGCTGCCGACGTGCACGGTGCAGGAGATCCCCGGGTACGTGTGGGACCTGTCGCTCGGGAAGAAGGAGCACCCGGTCAAGGAACTCGACGACGGGTGCGACACCCTGCGGTACCTAGTGGCCGACCGAGACCTCCGAAGCCGGGGCAACGCCCGCTTCCTGGACTGATCACCGAGGAATCGTCGGCTGTGACGTCCATCTACCGGTGATTCGTTCGGTTCGGCTACCATCGCGGCCAGCATTCCTACGGCCGGGAGGGACGTGGCCATGAGCACGTGACGCGCGCGAGCCTCCTCGGCCGGCTGCTCGCCCGGCGACCCGTGTCGCCGCTCGCGCTGCTGCTGTTCAGCTTCGCGCTGCTCGTCACCTGCGCCACCCTGCTCGGCACCTACCTCGACGGTGGACTGCTCGGCGCCGTCCTCGGCACCGGCACCGCCGGCCTGCTCGGCGTGCTCCTCGAGTTCCGCGTCGCCGAGGACCGCACCGACGACGGTGCCGCGGAGGGGACGTGAGGTCCCTGCTCGGCGGGCTCGCCGAGCGCGTGGCCCCCCGCCGCCCCACCCCGGCCCCGGCCGTGCGCAACGCGGCTCGCGTGGATCTCGCGCCGCCGCACCTGTCCACCTTCGGCGTGGCCGCCGTCGACGGCGAGAGCCAGCTGCGGGCCATGGGTCAGGTCGGCACGCTGTTCTCGATCGTCGATCGCATCTCCGGCTCCGTCAGCCGCGTCGACTGGCACCTCTACCGCGTCGCGCCGAGCGGCAAGGAGGAGGACCGCGAGCCGATCACCTCGCACGCGGCGTGGGACCTGTGGCAGCGGCCCAACCCGCGCATGCCCGGCCAGACCTTCCGGGAGATCATCGCCCAGCACCTCGAGCTGGTGGGGGAGACGCCGTGGCTGGCCGCGCGGCACGAGCGGTTCCGCAGCCTCGGCCCGATCGAGCTGTGGCCGCTGCGCCCCGACCGGATCATCCCGGTGCCGGACCCGCGGACCTTCCTCGGTGGCTACTTCTACCGGTCCCCGGGTGGCGAGCGGGTGCCGCTCGAGCTCGACGAGGTCATCCGCACCATGCGTCCCTGCCCGTGGGACCCGTACCGCGGGCTCGGCCTGGTCCAGACCATCGCCGTCGAGCTGGACAGCTCCCGGGCCACCGCCGAGTGGAACCGCAACTTCTTCCGGAACAGTGCGCAGCCCGGCGGGGTCGTCGAGTACCCGGAGGAGTTGGAGGACGAGGACTTCGAGCGGATCGTCGACCGGTGGCGCGCCCAGCACCAGGGTGTCAGCAACTCCCACCGGGTCGCCGTGCTGGAGGCCGGCGCGAAGTGGGTCGAGCGCAAGTACTCCCAGCGGGACATGGAGTTCGTGGCGCTGCGCGGCGCCACCCGCGACGCGATCATCGAGGCCTCCGGCGTGCACCGCGCCACGCTGGGGATCACCGAGGACGTCAACCGCGCCGCCAGCGTGACCGCGCGCACTCAGTTCGCCGAGGACATCGTGATCCCCCGGTTGGAGCGGCTGCGCGGGGTCCTCAACTTCCAGCTCCTGCCGATGTTCGGTAGCACCGCGGCCGGGCTGGAGTTCGACTTCGACGACCCGCGCCCGAAGGACACCGAGGCCGAGAACGCCGAGCGCGACTCCAAGACTCGCGCCTGGGCCACACTCGTCGCGGCTGGCGCGGACGAGAAGGCCGCGGCCGAGGTGGTGGGGCTGCCCGAGATCCCGCTCCGGGAGCAGATCACCGTCACTCCGCCGCCCCAGCAGCCGCCCCCGGCCGCCGACCCGGCGCCGGAAGCCCGCCGGCGCCGCCGCAGCCAGCGCCTCCGCGCCGAGCTCGACCCGCCAGCCGGACCGCAACCGGACGATGTCGAGGCTGTCGACGGGATCGACCTGTCCCCGGTCCAGGCCACGTTCGAGGCCGCGCTCGCCGCGCTGCTCGCGTCCTGGGCCGGGCGCATCCTCGTCGACTGGATCGACCGGCTGGTCGACCAGGTCCGGACCATCTTGCGCGGCGACGGCGGGCGGCTGGCCCACCTGACCGTACCCACGCGTGACGCGGTCGACCTGGTCACCGACGCGCTCGCCGACCTCGCCGACGAGGCCGCCGGGCAGGTGGTCGACGAGGCCGCCGGGCAGGACGTGACGCTGTCGCCGGCGACGCCGCGGCGCGGGGACCTGGAGGACGCGGCGACCACCACGGTCGAGCTCCTCGGCCAGGTGTACAAGCTGGCGGCCGCGCGCGAGGCGCAGCGGCTCAACGGGCCCGGTGCCGACCCGGACGACGTCGCCGAGCGGGTGGGGGAGCACCTGGAGTCGCTGAGCGACGCCCAGCCGGCCAAGGAACTCGGCGCGGCACTGACGGCCACCCAGAACGCGGCCCGCGCGGCGACCCTGCGCGGTGGGCCGGTCGGCGCGGTCTACGCCTCCGAGCAGCTCGACGGCAACACCTGCGGCCCGTGCCGCCAGGTGCACGGCCGGTGGATCTGCAATACCGACGACCTCGGCCCGGTCTGGGCGCTGTACCCGACCGCCGGCTACGTCGACTGCCAGGGCGGCGTCCGCTGCCGGGGCACGTTCGTCGGCGTGTGGCGGCAGAAGCGGAAGGACGCCGCCTGATGGCCTGTACCAGCTCGCTCGCGCTCGACATCCGAACCACCGGCGCCACGCCGGCCGGGTGGGTGCTGCGCGAGCCCACCGGTACGGCCCGGTTCGCCTGCCGCACGCACCGCGTCCGCATCGTCGGGTCGCATGCCTGGGTCACCGCCGCCGCCCTCGCCCACACCCGGGGTTCGCGGTGAGCCGCCGGGCACGCCGTCCCGTGGACCGCGCCGTCATGGCGTCGGTGTGGCAGCACCTGCGCAACCGCGACCAGCGGCCCCACCCGCAGCTGCCCGACGGCCGCGGCCAGGTCCGCATCACCGACGAGGCCGGCGTGGCCGAGGTGTACCTGTACGACGAGATCGGGTTCTGGGGCGTCATGGCCACCGACTTCGTCGAGCAGCTCATCGGCATCGCCGCATCGAAGATCGTCCTGCACGTCAACTCGCCTGGCGGGGACGTGTTCGACGGGCTCGCCATCTACAACGCGCTGTGCGACCACCCGGCCAGCATCGACGTCCGCGTCGACGGCCTCGCCGCCTCCGCCGCGTCGTTCATCTCCATGGCCGGCGACAACGTGGTCATGAACCGCGGCGCCCAGATGATGATCCACGACGCGTCCGGCCTGTGCATCGGCAACGCCGCCGACATGGCCGACATGCAGGCCCTCCTCGACCGGGTGTCCGACACCATCGCCGGCGTGTACGCCGCCCGCGCCGGCGGCGAGGCCGCCGCCTGGCGCACGGCGATGCGCGCCGAGACCTGGTACTCCCCAGCCGAGGCCGTCACGGCCGGCCTGGCGGACTCCGCGGTGGCCGAGAAGCCCGGCCCCGGCGAGCAGCAGCCGGCGGCCCGGTTCGACCTCGCGATGACCAGCTTCCAGTTCGCCGGCCGCGCCGCCGCACCGCGCCCTGCGATGCCCGGCCGGGACCGCCCGGCCGACGAGCAACCCGATGGACCTGGCGTGGACGCGGCCGACGAGGAAGGCGGCGGCTCGGCACCACGCACCGAGCCGACCGCACCGCCCCCGGCCCCCGAT
>DASWTI010000244.1:0-5824 GCA_036402215.1 Pseudonocardiaceae bacterium | reverse complement strand
TCGGCCACCCGTCGCCCGGCTCCGCGTCGACCCCACGCGCCGGCCTGCCGGGCGTGCCGACCGGGACAGTGCTCCCGCCGGTCGTCCCGCTGCCGTTCACCGCAGGATGGCGGCCGGTGATCGTCCGTCCCACGCCCCACTCCGGTGCCCCCAACGGCCCGTGATATGTTCGTGATGTAACCGGTCGTACTCGTAACGTGAGCAGCGGATGAAAGTTCTGCCGCAGGCTTGGCCCTTCTGAGTGATTCCTTCGGTTGAACCCCTCTAAAGTCGCTACGGAACGTGGCACGATCCGGTGAAATCACTGGGAGCTGGGGAGGTTCGAGCGTGCCGGTGTGGGCTGTGCACGGCGACGGTCGCCATCTGGCCGATGACGACGCCGTGGGCTCCCGTCACCGGCTCTCCTGGCCGCTCACCGCCGGCTTCGGCGCCCAACACCTGCTGGCCGTCGTCACCGCGACGCTCGTGGTGCCCGTGCTCACCGGGCTGCCGCCGGCCACCACGCTGCTCTTCTCCGGCCTCGGCACGCTGCTCTTCCTCGTCGTCACGCGGCACCGGCTGCCGGCCTACCTCGGCCCGTCGGTGGCGTTCATCGCGCCGCTGCAGGCCGCACAGGCCTCCGGGCTCGCCGCCCAGCTCGGCGGCGTCCTCGTGGTCGGCCTGGTGCTGGCCGCGGTCGGGGTGGCGGTCAAGGCCCTCGGCAACCGCGTGGTGGACGCGCTCATGCCGCCCGTGGTCGCCGGCGCCGTCGTCATCCTGCTCGGCCTGAGCCTGGCACCCGCGGCCGTCGAGCTGTTCACCGAGCAGCCCGGGCTCGGCGTCGGCACCGTCGCCGCCGTCCTGCTGGCGCTCGCGCTGCTGCCCGGGGTGGGCGCGCGCCTGGCGATCGGCATCGCCATCGGCGGCGGCTGGCTGCTCGCGCTGCTGTTCGGCGAGCTGGTGCCGGCCCGCACGGCCGCCGTCGGCGAGGCGGCCTGGGTCGGCCTGCCCACCTTCGTCACCCCGCAGATCACGCCGTCCGTCGTGCTCGGCATGCTGCCGGTGGTGCTCGTGCTCGCCGCCGAGACCATCGCCCACGTACGGGCCATCGGCGCGGTCACCGGCACCGACGTCAACGGCCTCACCGGCGACGCGCTGCTCGCCAACGGCCTGGGCACCACGCTCGCCGGGCTCGGTGGCGGCGCCGGCGTGTCCACCTCGGTGGCCGGCACCGGCGTGATGGCCGCGAGCCGCGTGTACTCCACCGCCACCTACGCGGTGGCCGCCGTCGCGGCCGTCGTGCTCTCGTTCTCACCCAAGGTCGCCGCCACGCTCATGACGGTGCCGCCCGGCGTGCTCGGCGGCGCCCTGCTCGTGCTGTACGGGCTGCTCGCGGTGCACGGCGCACGGGTCTGGCTGGACGCCCGGGTGGACCTGCGTGACCCGGTGACGCTCGCCGTGGCCGGCGTGGCCATCGTCGCGGGCGTCGGCGGGCTCACCTTCACCATCGGCGAGGTCCAGGTCGGCGGCGCCGTCTGGGGGACGCTCGCCGTGATGGCCCTCTACCCGCTGCTGCGCGGGCTGCGCCGCCTGGTCGGCACCCGCGGCGCGGTGACCGTCGCCCGCCCGGGCGGCGGAGTCGGCGTGATCGGCGCCGCCCCGGCCGCCGAGGCCCCGCTGCGCCGGGCCGGCCGCATCGGCTGGCAGCTCGGGCAGAAGTAGACGATCCGCTCCTGCTCCGGGCGGTCCGCCTCGCCCTGCCACGCCGTGCGCACCCGCGTGCCGCACACCCGGCACGGCCGCCCGCGCCGCCCGTACACCCAGTGCTGCGCGCCGCGCGCCAGCTCGCCCGTGGTCGACTGCTCCGGCCGCCAGGCGTTGCGCTCCAGCAGCGTGTGAGCCAGCGCCACGACGGCCGCCGGATCGGTCGCGGACACCGGGGCCCACGGCGACACCCGCTGCAGGAAGCACACCTCGGCGCGGTACAGGTTGCCCAGGCCGGCCATCACCCGCTGGTCCATCAGTGCCAGCCCCAGCTCGCGCGCCGGGTCCGCGGTCAGCCGGGCCACGGCCTCGGCTGCCATCGCCTCGCCCCAGTCCGGGTGCAGCAGGTCCGGCCCCAGGTGGCCCACCAGCTCGTCCTCGCGCGCCGTCGGCACCAGCGCCAGGTCGTGCAGCCGGTAGCCCACGGCCACCCGGTCGCCGACCTCCATGATCACCCGCACGTCGTGCATCGGCCCGCCGCGCCACGGCCGGCCCGGCCGGTAGAGGTGCCACGAGCCGTCCATCCGCAGGTGACTGTGCAGGGTGCGGCCGTCGTCCAGCCGGGTCAGCAGATGCTTGCCCACGGTGCCCACGCCGGTGACCGTGAGCCCGGCCAGCCGCTCCGTGGCGAGCGCCGGGTGCCGCAGGTCGGCCCGGACCAGCCGCCGCCCGGCGAGCGCCTCGTCCAGCCGGCGCCCGGTCAGGAAGACGGTGTCACCCTCGGGCACCCCCGCACCCTAACGCCGCACGCCCCACCCCCGCGCAGCCTGACCTGGCACCCGTCCCCGCGCACCCGAACGCCGCCGGGGCGGCTCGGCGGTCAGTCCGCCTGTTCGGCGTACTCCGTGTACTCCGCGTACTCCGGCGCCGCCGCGTCGTCCGCGCCGGGGCGGCGGAACCGGCTGGTCCGCAGCACCCGCGCCAGCAGCGCCTGGTAGGCGAGCGAGATCTCCCGCGCGCCCGGCGTGCCCCAGCGCTGCACCGGCACGCAGGCGCCCTGCGCGTGCTGCACCGCCGAGCGGTCCGGCAGGATCACCGGCAGCACCAGCGGGCCGAAGATCTCCCGCAGCTCGCGGATCCGGTAGTCGTGCTCCAGCAGGTGCGTGCGCACCCGGTTCACCACCACGCCGAGCGGCTGCAGCTCCGGGTTGTGCTGCTCACGCTCGTAGTGCACCGCCTCGAACGCGCGCTGCACGCCGGTCACCGAGAACAGCGTCGGCTCGGTGACCAGCAACGCGCGGTCCGCCGCCACCAGCGCGGAGCGGGTCAGCTGTCCCAGTGAGGGCGGGCAGTCCAGCAGCACCAGCCGGTACGGCGACTCCTCCTCGGCGGCGATCCGGTCGGCCGCGGCGAGCGCCGTGGCCAGCCGCCGCAGCCGCCGCAGGTCCGGGTCCGGGGCGTTGTGCACCTCGACGTCCTCGGACCCGACGAGCACGTCCACGTTGTCGTCCCAGGAACTGGTGCCGATCGCCGCGCGCAGCACCGACTGCGTCGGGCTGGTGAGCACGTCGGCCAGCGTGGCCGTCGTCTCGTCGGGCTCCAGCGCGCTGGTCGCGTTGCCCTGCGGGTCGAGGTCCACCACCAGGGTGCGCACGCCGCGGATCATCGCGGCACCGGCCAGCCCCAGCACCACCGACGTCTTGCCGACGCCGCCCTTGAGGCTGAGCACAGCGACCGTTCGCACCCCTGCACCCTATTGGGCGTCCCGCGGCGGGCACACTCGCCCTGGTGAGCGGGCCGTGGGCGACCCGGGCCGACCCGTGGGCGACCAGTAGGGTTCTCCCGTGCGGGGCGACGCGGTGTACCGGGCGCTGGAGCGCGAGATCGCCGCGGCGGCGGACCGCGGGTCGCGGCCGGTGCGGGTGCTGGACGTGGGCGGCGGGTCGGGGGTCTGGGCCGTGCCGCTGGCGGCGTCCGGCTGCGCGGTGACCGTCGTGGACCCCAGCCCGGACGCCCTGGCCGTGCTGCGCCGCCGCGCCACGGAAGCGGGCTGCGCCGCCCGCGTGACGGCCCTGCAGGGCGACACCGACGTGCTGGCCGACGTGGTCGCCCCTGGCGCTGCCGACCTGGTGCTGGCGCACGGCGTGCTGGAGGTCGTCGACGACCTGGACGCCGCGGTCGGGGCGCTCGCCGTGGCCACCGCACCCGGTGGGGTGCTCTCGGTGCTCGTGGCCAACCGGTTCGCCGCCGTGCTCACCCGGGCCATGGCCGGGCGGGTCGCCGAGGCGCGGGCGCTGCTGGCCGACCCGGAGGGCCGGTCGACCGCCGGCGGCGGCGCGGACGGGTTGCGCCGCAGGCTGGACAGCGTCCGGCTCGACGCGCTGCTGGGCGCCGCCGGACTCCGGGTCGAGCTGCTCCAGGGTCACGGTGTGGTCGCCGACCTGGTACCGGGCGCGGTGCTCGACGCGAACCCCGGCGCGGCCGAGGCGCTGGCGGAGTTGGAACTGGTCGCGGCGGTGACGCCGCCGCTGCGGGACATCGCCACGCGGCTGCACGCGCTGGCCCGGCGGCCGTCCGGAATCGCTGAC
Source organism: Pseudonocardiaceae bacterium (assembly GCA_036402215.1). Taxonomy (GTDB): domain Bacteria; phylum Actinomycetota; class Actinomycetes; order Mycobacteriales; family Pseudonocardiaceae; genus DASXTS01. The sequence goes on along the minus strand of DASWTI010000244.1, from coordinate 1,553 downwards.
TTGGGGTAGCCGCTGGCCGATCCGGGACAAGACGGGTGCCGGACCGGGTAGTCCGATCCCCCGCAAGCTCGTATCCTGAACACAGATGCCGTCACAGCGGCATTCCATGACTGACTGCTGACGGCCGGAGGAGGGAGCCATGCCACTCTCCGAGCACGAGCAGCGGCTGCTCGAGCAGATCGAGCGGGCGCTCTATGCCGAGGACCCCAAGTTCGCGTCGACCGTACGTGGCGCCAAGATGCGTGGACCGTCGCGACGGCGAAGGCTCCAGGGTGCGGCCCTGTTCCTGCTGGGCCTCGTGCTGCTCATCGTCGGCGTCATGGTGCCGGTCCGGCCGTTCGAGATACCCGTGATCAGCGTGTTCGGCTTCCTGGTGATGTTCGCCGGGGCCGTCATCGCGATCATCGGCAGCCGCGGCCGGGGCGCCGTCACCGGCGGTCAGACCCCTGAGTCCGCGGGCCGGGCGGCCAGCCGCAACTCGCTGACCCAGCGCATGGAGGACCGCTTCCGCCGCCGCTTCGAAGAGCAGTAGCCCCACGTCAGGGTTCGCCAGCACCGAGACCCACGCCGCCCCGGCACCTCGCCGCGGGCGGCGTTCTCATGCCCGGCCTCCCAGCTCACCCCGGCTCATCGCGCGCGTAGCCGCCCAGCTCGCCCGGCTCATCGCACCGTAGCCAGGCCCCCCCATCCCTGGTCTCACACGCCATCTCTGGCCCCCAGGTCCGTCCTTGGCCCGCCACCCATCCCTAGCCCCCACCCATCCCTAGCCCCCACCCGCCCTGGGGTCTTGCGACTGTACGGGCGAGGGCCGACAGTTCTGGGTCGGCTCGGGGTGGTTGTCCACAGGCGCGGTTGTGCGGTCGGGGCGTTGGCCGAACGGTTGCCGGAACGCCGGGCGTTCGGCGGTTTCGGCCGGGCGGTTGCGCGGAGCGCCGTGTGCGGCGGCTTCCGCCGGGCGGTTGTGCGGAGCCCGGGGTGCGGCGATCTCGGCCGGGCGGTTGTGCGGAGCGCGGTGTGCGGGGGCTTCGGCCGGGCGGTTGCGCGGAGCGCGGGGGGCGGGGGCTTCGCCAGGCGGTTGCCGGGCGCCGGTGCTCGCCGGCTTCGGCCGAACGGGGGCCGGGCGCGTGGCGTTCGGCGGTTCCGGCGGCCTCCGGGCAGTCCGTAAGTGATTCGTCACATCCTGCTGGACGGCCACCGAGCGTGATCGATCAGAGATCCTGGTCGCCCTCGTCCAGGCGTGTCGGGCGCAGCACCGACCGTGGTAGGAGCCGCGCGCGCAGCGCCAGCGGGGCGTTGCGGCGGAAGCTCTCCCGCACCAGGCGCAGCGCGTCGCCGATCGCCGGGTCCGGCCCGGGGCGTGGCCCGCCGTACCAGGAGCGCTCGATGGCGCCGATCAGCGATCGCAGGCCGCGCCGGCCGTCGTCGTCCAGGCCGTGCTCCCGGGCCAGCCGGTTCGCCGCCAGGCGCACGGTGTCGGTGGCCGGGATGGCGCTGCCCCGGTCCCAGGACTCCGCGAGCAGCTCCCGCCAGGCGGCGGTGGCCGCGCCGGCGCC
>DASWTI010000243.1:0-3107 GCA_036402215.1 Pseudonocardiaceae bacterium | reverse complement strand
GACACCGCCCGCGCGTTCGCCGAACCGCCCGAGTCCTGGTGACCCGGCGCCCCGTCGCGCCGATCCGACCGCTCGTCGCGGGCGGCGCGCCACGGGCCGGCGGGTGATCGTCCGGCGGTCGCTCGTCATGATCGAATCGCGTCGGCCGCCGCCCCAGCGGGCCCGCACGGCGACGCGACCGCGGGGATGACCACATTGTGACGACGACGGTCACCGTGCGCTGCCGACCGTTCGGCGACGAACCGGACCGCTCGCCCGACAGCACCGCGCGCCCGGCGATCGAGGACCTCCGATGGTCGTGCCGGGCTGAACAATAAGAGCGTGCTGAAGTTCCTCCGCCGAGAGCCGGGTGATCCCGCCGCCGAGGCCGTCGCGACGTTCTGGCGGCGCTGGGAGCGGCTGCGCCCGGCCGTCACCGACGCGCTCGAGGACGGCGAGGTGCACCTCGTCGAGGCGCGGCTGGCCGCGGCCGTCGCCCGCATGCACCCACGGCTGGGCTGGTCGCTGTCCGGCGGCCGCGGCGAGCCCTGCGCCCTGGTGATCACCGGCGAGGGCGACGTGGCGCTGCGCGAGATCACCGACGCCTGGCTGGCCGCCGCGCCCACCGGCGACGGCTGGACGTACCACGACGCGGCGCAGGCCATGGAGAACCCGGCCGACTTCACCCTCGACGTCGGCGAGCACCGGGTGGCCCTGGCCGACGTGCGGATCGGCGCGCTGGTCGACGGCGAGATCGTGCACGTCGCCGTCCACCACCCGGTGATGCCGTGGCTGAGCGCCGGGGACCGCGACGCGCTGAGCTTCGTGGCGCTCGACACCGCGCTCGGCGAGCGGGTCGTCGAGGAGCGCATCGGCTACGTCGAGCCGGTGGACACCGAGCCGCCCGGGGCTGTCGACCTGCTCGGACTGCGGGCCATCGTCACCTGCCAGGAGGCCGTTCCCACCGTGTGACGCGACCTCGCCGTATCCCCGGCGAACTGTCGGTGCCGGTGGCTAGTCTCGGCGCGTGACCAGCAGCGACATCAGCGGCGACGCCCCCGCTCCCGAGATCGCCGACCGGCACGCCCGGCTCGTGCAGGAGGTGGGCGAGCACCAGTTCCGCTACTACGTCCTGGACTCGCCCACCGTGTCGGACGGCGAGTTCGACGCGCTGTGGAACGAGCTGCTCCGGATCGAGGCCGAGCACCCCTCCCTGGTGACCCCGGAGTCGCCGTCGCAGCGGGTGGGTGGCACGTTCTCCACCGACTTCGCCGCGCACGACCACCTCGAACGCATGCAGAGCCTGGACAACGCGTTCGACGAGGAGGGCCTGCGCGCCTGGGCCGAGCGCGTGGTGCGCGACGCCGGCGAGGGCGTGCGCTACCTGTGCGAGCTGAAGATCGACGGCCTCGCGGTGAACCTGCTGTACGAGAACGGCCACCTGACGCGCGCCCTCACCCGCGGGGACGGCCGCACCGGCGAGGACGTGACGCTCAACGTGCGCACCATGCGGGGCGTGCCGGAGCGGCTGAGCGGCACCGCCGAGCACCCGGTGCCGGAGCTCGTCGAGGTCCGCGGCGAGGTGTACTTCGAGCTGGAGGGCTTCCAGCAGCTCAACGCCTCGCTGGTGGCGGCCGGGCGCGCGCCGTTCGCCAACCCGCGCAACTCCGCGGCCGGCTCGCTGCGCCAGAAGGACCCGCGGGTGAGCGCGTCGCGGCCGCTGCGGCTGCTGTGCCACGGCTTCGGCCGGCGCGTCGGCTTCGAGCCAGCCACCCAGTCCGAGGCGTACCGGGCGCTGCGCGCCTGGGGCCTGCCGACGTCCGACCACACCGTCGTGCTGGACACCGTGGACGAGGTGGTGGCGCACGTCGCCGGCTGGGGCGAGCGGCGGCACCACCTGGAGCACGAGATCGACGGCGTGGTGGTGAAGGTCGATCAGGTGCCGCTGCAACGGCGGCTCGGCTCCACGTCGCGCGCCCCGCGCTGGGCGATCGCCTACAAGTACCCGCCCGAGGAGGCGATGACCGACCTGCTGGACATCCAGGTCGGCGTCGGCCGCACCGGGCGGGTCACGCCGTTCGCCGTGATGAGCCCGGTGCTGGTGGCCGGTTCCACCGTGGAGCGCGCCACCCTGCACAACGCCGAGGAGGTGGTGCGCAAGGGCGTGCTGATCGGCGACCGCGTGGTGATCCGCAAGGCCGGCGACGTGATCCCCGAGGTGCTCGGGCCGGTGGTGGACGCGCGCGCGGGCCGTGAGCTGCGCGAGTTCGTGATGCCGACGGAGTGCCCGGAGTGCGGCACGCCGCTGCGGCCGGAGCGCGAGGGCGACGCCGACATCCGCTGCCCCAACGCGCGGGGCTGCCCGGCGCAGCTGCGGGAGCGCATCTTCCACCTCGCGGGGCGCGGCGCGTTCGACATCGAGGTGCTCGGCTACGAGGGCGCGGTGGCGCTGCTGCAGTCCGGCGTGGTGGCCGACGAGGGCGACGTGTTCGGGCTGGACGAGGACAAGCTGCTGCGGGTGGACCTGTTCCGCACCAAGGCGGGCGTGCTGTCGGCCAACGGCGCGCGGCTGCTGGCCAACCTGGACGACGCCAAGGATCGGCCGTTGTGGCGGGTGCTGGTGGCGCTGTCCATCCGCCACGTCGGCCCCACTGCGGCGCGCGCCCTGGCCACCGAGTTCGGCTCCCTCGACGCCATCGCCGCCGCCGACCAGGACCGGCTGGCCACCACCGAGGGCGTCGGCCCGCGCATCGCGGAGGCGGTCATCGAGTGGTTCGCCGTCGACTGGCACCGTGAGGTCGTCGAGAAGTGGCGCGCGGCCGGCGTCCGCATGGTCGACGAGGTGGACGACTCGGTGCCCCGCAACCTCGACGGGCTGTCCATCGTGGTCACCGGCTCGCTGCCCGGCTTCTCCCGCGACGAGGCCAAGGAGGCCATCCTGGTCCGCGGCGGCCGCGCCTCCGGCTCGGTCTCCAAGAAGACCGCCTTCGTCGTCGCCGGTGAGGCGCCCGGCAGCAAGTACGACAAGGCCGTCCAGCTCAAGCTCCCGATCCTGGACGAGAACGGCTTCCGCGTCCTGCTCGCCGACGGCCCCGATGCCGCCCGCGCCGTGGCCCTCCCGGTGGACG
>DASWTI010000242.1:0-3871 GCA_036402215.1 Pseudonocardiaceae bacterium | reverse complement strand
TCCCGGCCGTCGTGCGACGGCCGGGACCACGGTCACCGGCTACAGGCGGGTGATGGACTCGGCGAGCGAGAGCCGGGCCGACACCTCCTCGAAGAGCGGCAGGCTCTCCACGTGCTCACCGGCGGCGATGCGCTGCGAGTGCACCTGGATCCGCTCGGCCAGCACCGTCAGCCGGGCGATCGCCGACGACACCAGCGCGTCCCCGACCGGCTCGCCGGGCAGCGTGACCCCGGCCGGGGCCGGCAGGCCCTCCGTCAGGTACGGCTGCTGCCACAGCGGCTGGTACAGCCGGTCCGCCCCGGTGCAGCCCGTGGTCTGCCCGGCGGCGCACGGCTGGAACCGCACCCGCGCCACCGCGTACGTGGCGGACACCATGGGCCCGTCCGGCGACTCGGACACGATCGACCGGTCGCCGACGAGCATCCCGCTCATCAGGTCGTCGGCGTCCAGCGCCCGCGGGAACGCCATCCTCGTGTAGGCCCGCAGCAGCGTCGCCGCGCCGGTCAGCGCCGTCGCGGTGTTGCGCAGCTCCGACGGCTGGGCGAGCTTCGCCGACACGACGTCCAGGTAGCGCTGCGCCTCGCCGCGCAGGTACCCGGTGACCAGGGCGCCGATGCCGTCCACCACGGCGTTGTCCAGCACCGGGGCGACGGCCTGCACCCGGGCCCGGTAGGTGGCGTCCCAGTTGCGGGTCACCGTCGGCAGCGGGTCGTCGCAGACGGTCTCGCCGCTGATGAAGTACGTCGTGCACAGCGTGCCGGTCCACACGGCCGGGGCGCTGATCGAGCGCACCACGCGCCACGGGTCGGAGTCGGACAGGCGCAGCCGGGTCTGCACGGTCACGTCGACCGCGCCGTACTGGTGGAGGTTGCGGTTGAACACCCGCGCGTGGGTCTCCCGCACGTCCATCGAGTAGCACGTGGCGAGCCGGGGCACACCAGGACCCGCCCGGTAGCCGGCGAGCGTCGAGTACACCGGCTGCGGCAGCCCGGAGTGCCCCATGGTGCTCACCGCCGTCAGCGGGGCGCCGCCCCAGCAGGTCTCCATGGTCCCCGGCGTGGCCGGCACCGGGGCCGGCTGCCAGGCGTCGCGGAACAGGTTCACCGCGCGGCCAGCCAGCACCGCGTTGTGCTCGGTGCGCAGCGCCGTGGAGACCCCCTGCGCCGCCGCCCGGTAGTTGGCGACGAGCTGGGTGAACAGCCCGTTGGTGCCGCCGGCGGCGGGCTGGGAGAGCTGGCGCACCAGGGCGTCCAGCTCGGCGCCGGTGCCGCGCACCGCGGGTTGCGGGGCGATCGTCGCGGCCACCGCCGGGTTCTCCGCGATCAGCCGGGCGTAGGCCCGCGCGGCCAGGCTCCACACCGCGGCGTTCGGCAGGGTGCGCGGTTGGATGCCGTACCCGAACCGGTAGTTCGCCAGCCACGTCAGGTAGCCCAGGTTGCGGGGCAGCTCCGAGCCGGCCAGGTTCGGGTCGATGTCGAGGTTGCCGACCCGCCCGTACTGCTGCACCGGCGCGGTCGACACCGCGTCCCGCGACACCGTGGTCGCGTAGAACTGGAAGCGGTTCTCGGCGCGGATGAAGTCCGCGTCCGGCAGCGGCCGGTTGTAGCGCCGCTGGAAGCCGATGGCGTAGTTGATCTCCTCCTTGAGGTCCCGCTGCTGCACGGCATCCAGCGCGTCCCACAACCGGGCACCCAGCTCGTCGAGCCGGCTCTGCAGCGTCACCAGCGTGTGGCCCATCTGGCTCAGGTAGCCGGTGATGCCGTCCAGCAGGTCGATGACCCGGTCGAACTGGACCATCATGTCGTTGTAGATGGTGTTCAGGCCGCGCTCGACGCGGTTGAACCGGTCGCCCATGGTCTGCCCGAGCCGCTGCACGTCCTCCCGCAGCCGCTGCACCTCCTGCAGGATCACCTGCTCCGGCGTGGGGCCGGCGTTGACGAACAACGGCAGCAGCGTCATCACCGCGCCCAGGATGTTGCCGGTGAGCACGACCGTGGACAGCGAGGTGAGCGCCTGCCCGATGCCCAGCCCGGCGATCGTCGGCAGGTACTTGTTGATCGCCGAGGCGATCTGCACCGCCGCGTTGCCCAGCAGCGCCACCTGCTTGCCCAGCTTCGGGTCCAGGAACCCGGCGAGCGTCGAGACGATCGTGACGCCGGCCCGGGCGGCCTCGATGAGCTGCTCGTTGGCCCGCGCCTGGGCCTGGGCCGCGGCGTGCGCCGCCGCCGTGCCGCGCTGGCCGTTCTCCACCACCGGGTGCGCGCCGGAGGTCTGGAAGAGCGTGGCGAGCTGACCGTTGCGCAACTCGTCGAGCTTCACCCCGATCCGCCCGAACTCGGCGCGCACCAGCGTGAGCAGCGCCTCCTGGCTCGCCGAGCCGGACTGCAGCAGGTCGATGATCGCCTGGGTGTTGATCCAGGTGGCGAGCACCGGGTCGGCCAGGAACTGCTCGGCGGTGTTGTAGACGCTGGCCCGGGAGAGGGCCCCGAAGAACGCGTCGCGGGCGTTGCCGAACGTGCGGTCCTGGTCGGCGGTGGACACCACGCGCTGCAGGATCGCGTCGACGACCGTGTTGAACTGCTGGATGTTGCCGTAGGTCTGCCAGGCGCCGGTGATCTGGTCCATCGTCGTGGTGAACTCGGCCAGGTCGGCGCCCAGCGTGGCGTCCATCAGGCTGCGCAGCGCCGACGTGACCCCGGACGCCACCGGGATGCCGGCATCGGTGAGTGCCTGCAGCGTGCCGGCGATCACCTGGTACCACGGCTTCTCGATGCCGTCGTACAGACCACGCTGCCGCAGCAGGTTGTCGTACCAGGCGAGCTGCTGGACCAGCTGCTCCTGGGTGGCCTCCGGGTGCTCGGCCCGGTAGTCCAGCAACCACGCCTGCTCGGCGGCGCGGATCCAGAAGGCGTTGCCCATCACGTTGATCCGCTCGTTGCCCACGAACAGCTGGTAGCGCAGCCGGTTCTCGTCGAGCGTGACGTCGGCCCGGGCGGCCGGCGGGGTCAGCGTCACCGACGCCGCCAGCAGCCCGAGGACGAGCGGGAGCAACACCAGGGCACGTAGCCGGCGTCCCGGCCACCACCCTCGTCGCCGTAGGTGCATCTCGGTTCCCTCCCATGGGTCGCGACGCCGGCGGGTGCCGGGTCACCGGGGGAGGATCACCGCGCGACGGCCCCGCGCGGATCGGGAGAACGCCGTATCCCGGCCCGCGCGAAGCCTTAGTCCGTCAGCCGGCCGCGAGCGGCTCCGGGGCCGGCGCGCGCCAGATCATGCGGGCCGGCTGGACGTCGCCGGTGGCCGGCACCCAGACCGCCACCGGCTCGGCGGCGGCCACCTCGGCGCCGGCCAGCCCGGACCAGAACTCGCGCAGCTCCGGCTCGCAGCGGCGGGCGTCCGCCCAGGAGTCGAACAGCGCCACGCCGGCCGCGCCGGCCCCGGTGGCGGTGAGCGTCAGGCCGCGCACGTCGTCGGGCAGGGCGGGGCCGAACGCCTCCACCGGGCCGCCCGTCGGCTCGGCGCCGAAGTCGGCCGGGCGGAACGAGGCGGACCAGCGGCCGGCCAGTCCGGCGGCGTCATCGCCGGTGGGCAGGGAGTGGATCAGGGCGACGGTCATACGGTCAGGTCCTTCCAGTCGGATCAGGGTCACCGCCGGGGCCCAGCAGGCCGAGGCGGCGGGCGACGGCGGCGGCCTCGACGCGGTTCGCGGCGTGCAGCTTGGCCAGGATGTGCGAGACGTGCACCCCGGCGGTCTTCTCGCTGACGAACAGCTCGCGCGCGATGCGGCGGTTCGTGTGGCCCTCGGCGAGCAGCGCCAGCACTTCCCGCTCGCGCGCGGTGAGCGCGGCCCCCGGCCCGCCGGCCGGCGTGG
>DASWTI010000241.1:0-5887 GCA_036402215.1 Pseudonocardiaceae bacterium | reverse complement strand
CCACCTGGATCGACCGGATGCTGTCACCACCGACAACGAAGAAATCGTCGTCCAGCCCCACCCGCTCCAGCCCCAGCACCTCCGCGTACACCGAGGCCAGAACCTCCTCCGAACGCGTACGCGGCGCCCGATACACCTCCGCCGAGAACTCCGGCGCCGGCAACGCCGCCCGGTCCACCTTTCCGTTGACGTCCAGCGGCAGCCGGTCCAGCACGACGAACACCGCGGGGACCAGGAAGTCCGGCAGCCGCTCGGCCACGAACCGGCGCAGCTCGGCCGGGTCGAGCTGGGCGTCGAGGTCGACGTCGACGGAGCCGGGCCCGTCGGCCACGACCGGCACGACGTAGCCGACGAGTTGCCTGCCGGCCCCCGGCCCCTCGTGGACCAGCACGACCGACTGGGCCACCGCGGGGTGCTCGACGATCGCGGCCTCGACCTCGCCGGGTTCGATCCGGAAGCCGCGGATCTTCAGCTGGGCGTCGCCGCGGCCGACGTACTCCAGCTGGTGGTCGCGATTCCACCGCACCAGGTCACCGGTGCGGTACATGCGCTCGCCGGGCGGCCCGAACGGGTCGGCCACGAACCGCTCGGCGGTCAGCCCCGGGCGGTCGTGGTAGCCCCGGCCCACCGCACCGCCGACGTACAGCTCACCGACCACCCCGGCCGGCACCGGCCGCAGCCCGGACCCCAGGACGTAGGTCCGCATGTTGCCCAGCGGTCCGCCGATCGGCACGTTGCCCACGCCGTTCCAGCCGTCCGGCACCGCGAACGTGGTGGCGTAGAAGTCCTCGGTCTGCCCGTACGCCTGCATCAGCCGGGCGTTCGGAATGGCCGAGCGCACCTTGTCGAGCAGCGTCGCCGGGAGGGCGTCGCCGCCGAGCACCACGGTGTCCACGCTCATCTTGCCCGCGATCTGGTCCAGGACCTCGGCGAACACCGAGGGCACCGCCTGCAGCGCCCCGCCGGCCCAGCCGTCGCGCTCGGCGAGTTCCAGCACGTCGCGGACGATCTCCACGCCGGCGCCGACGGTCAGCGCGCTGAACACCTCGAACACCGACACGTCGAAGTTGATCGAGGTGGCGCCGAGCACCCGTGAGCCCGGCCGGATGCCGACCACCTCGGCCAGCCGGGACACCCCGTTCACCAGGTTGGCGTGGGTGATCGTGACGCCCTTCGGCAGCCCGGTGGAGCCGGAGGTGTACATGACGTAGGCGACGTTGTCCGGTCGCAGCGGCGCCGCCCGCTCGGTGTCGTCGAGGTCGGAGCCGTCCGGCTCGTCGCCGCCCGTCAGGTCCAGCTCGTCGATCAACAGCCGGGGAAGCTCGTCGCCCGGCAGGCCGTGGGCGGTCGCGGTGTCGGTCAGCACCAGCTCGGGCGCCGCCTCGGACAGCACGAAGTCCAGCCGGCGGCTCGGGTAGCGCGGGTCGATCGGCAGGTACCCCGCCCCGGACTTGAGGATGCCCAGCAGCCCCACCACCAGCTCCGCCGACCGCGGCAGCGCCAGGCCGATCAGCGACTCCGGGCCGGCGCCCCGGCGCACCAGTTCGCGGGCCAGCCGGTTGGCCCGCTCGTTCAGCTCCCGGAACGACCACGACACGTCGCCGCACACCACGGCCACCGCGTCCGGCGTCGCGGCCACCTGCCGCTCCACCAGGGCGGGGATCGACAGCTCGGGCAGTTCGACGGCCGTGTCGTTGACGCCGGTCAGCAACCACTCCCGCTCGGCGGGGGCGAGCACGTCCACCGACCCCACCCTCCCGGCGGGGTCGGCCACCACCTGACGCAGCACCCGCAGGAACCGCTCGGTCAGCGCCTCGGCGGTGGCCCGGTCGAACAGCTCGGTGGCGAACTCCAGGTAGCCGTGGCCGCCGTGCTCCTCGGACAGCGTCAGGTACAGGTCGAACTTCGCCGTCCCGGTCTGCACGATCCGCGGCGTCACCACCAGGCCGGGCAGGTCGAAGTCGATCGCGGCGTGGTCCTGCCAGGCGAACATCACCTGGAACAGCGGGTGGTGGGCGCGTGACCGCTCCGGGTTGAGGATCTCCACCAGCCGCTCGAACGGCGCGTCCTGGTTGTCGTAGGCGGACAGCGCCCGGCCGCGCACCTGGTCGACCAGCGCGTCGAAGCCGGGGTTGCCGGACAGGTCGACCCGCAGCACCCAGGTGTTGACGAAGAACCCCACCAGGTCCGCCAGCGCCTCGTCGGTGCGCCCGGCGATCGGCGAGCCGATCGAGATGTCCTCGCCGCCGCCGAGCTGGTGCAGCAGCACGGCGAGCACCGACTGCATGAGCATCGACATGGTCACGTCACGCTCGCGGGCCAGCTCGCGGGCCGCGGCCAGCAGCTCCGGGTCGACGGCGAACTCCACCATGTCGCCGTGGTGGCCGGCGACCGGCGGCCGCGGCCGGTCGGCCGGCAGCCGCAGCGGCTGCGGGGCGCCGGTCAGCTCCGCCCGCCAGTGCGCGGACTGCCTGGCCAGCAGGCTCGTCGGGTCGTCCTCGTCGCCCAGCAGCTCCCGCTGCCACAGCGTGTAGTCGGTGTAGCGCACCGGCAGCTCGGCCCACTGCGGTGGGCGGCCGGCGCGCCGCGCCGCGTACGCCGTGGCGAGGTCCCGGGCCAGCGGCGCCATCGACTCGCCGTCGGCGGCGATGTGGTGGGTGACCAGCGCCAGCACGTGCTCCTCGGCGCCGGCGCGGATCAGGGCGGCGTGCACCGGCAGGTCGGTGGCCAGGTCGAACCGGTGTCGCATCTCGGCGGCCACCGCGGCGTCCACCTCGTCCGGCGCCACGTCGCGCAGCCGCACGTCGAGCACGGCGTCGGCCACCGGGAGCACCCGCTGCCACGGCACGCCGTCCTCGTCGGCGGCGAACAGGGTGCGCAGGCTCTCGTGCCGCGCCACCACGTCGCGCAGCGCGGCCACCATCGCGCCGGTGTCCAGCGGCCCGGAGAGCCGCAGCGCCAACGGGATGTTGTAGGTGGCCGACGGCCCCTCGAACCGGTGCAGGAACCACAGCCGGCGCTGCGCGAACGACAGTGGCACCCGCTCCGGTGTCTCGTGCCGCCGCAGCGCCGGCCGCGGGCGGCCGCCAGCGGTCAGGCGGGCGGCGAGCGCGGCGACGGTCGGCGCGTCGAACACGGTCCTGGCCGGCAGCTCCACGCCCATGACCTCGCGAACCCGGCTGATCAGCCGGGTCACCAGCAGCGAGTGCCCGCCGAGCGCGAAGAAGCCGTCGTCGACGCCGACCCGCGGCACCCCCAGGACGTCGGCGTACAGCCCTGCGAGGGTCCGCTCGGTGGCTCCGCGAGGCGCCCGGTAGTCGGCGCCGGTGAACTCGGGCTCCGGCAGCGCGGCGCGGTCCACCTTGCCGTTGGGCATGACCGGCAGCCGGTCCAGCGGCACCAGGGCGGCCGGCACCATGTGCTCGGGCAGCCGATCGGCGAGGAACGCCCGCAACTCGTCGACCGAGAGGTCCGGGCCGGCCGGCACGACGTACCCGACGAGCCGGCGGCCGCCGTGCGCGGCGCGGGCGACCACCACGGCCCTGGCCACGGCGGGGTGCCCGCCCAGCGCGGCCTCGACCTCGCCGGGCTCGATGCGGAAGCCGCGGATCTTCACCTGGTCGTCGACCCGGCCGAGGTAGTCGAGCTGACCGTCCGGGCGGCGGCGCACCTGGTCGCCGGTGCGGTACATCCGGGTTCCGGGTTCGCCGAACGGGTCGGCGACGAACCGGTCGGCGGTGAGCCCCGGCCGGTCCAGGTAACCACGGGCGACGCCGCCGCCGGCGACGTACAGCTCGCCCGCGACGCCGGGTGGGGTGGGGCGCAGCCACCCGTCCAGCACGTACAGCCGGGCGTCACGCACCGGCCGCCCGACCGGAGGCGGGGCGCCGTCGGCGACCAGCGGATCGCTCAGGGTGGCCACGCAGGTGGTCTCGGTGGGGCCGAAGCCGTTGATCATCCGGCGGCCCGGCGACCAGGTGGCGACCAGCGCCGGTGGCACGGCCTCGCCGCCGACGCCGAGCGTCACCAGGTGCTCGAAGCGATCCGGCGGCAGCGTGGCCAGGGTGGGCGTGGCGATCAGCCCGACGGTGATCCGCAGGTCGGTGAGCACCGCGGCGAGCACATCGCCGACCAGCCGGCCGGGCGGCACCACGAGCGTCGCGCCGGCGGCGAAGGCGGTCAGCCACTCCATGACCGAGATGTCGAAGCTCGGCGAGGTGCAGGCGAGCACCCTCGACCGCGGTGTCACCCGCAGCGCGTCGATGTCGGTGCGGGCCAGGGCGGGCAGGCCGCTGTGCGGCACCACGACGCCCTTGGGCCGGCCGGTGGAGCCGGAGGTGTGGATGACGTACGCCGGGTTCCGCGGGTCCAGCCGGCCGGTCCGGTCGGCGTCGGTGGGGTCGGAGGTGGGCCGGCCGGCCAGGTCGGCGAGCAGCGCGGGGTCGTCGAGCGCCACCACCGCCGTGGCGGCGTCCGCCGGCAGCGCGGCGACGAACTCGCCGGCGGTCAGCAGCAGCACCGGCCGGGCGTCGTCGAGCAGGAACGCGATCCGCTCGGCGGGGTAGCCGGGGTCGACCGGCAGGTACGCCCCACCGGCCTTCAGCACGCCGAGCACCGCGATCACCTGTTCGCCCGAGCGGGGCAGCGCCAGCGCCACCACGGTCTCCGGGCCCACGCCACGCCCGATCAGCCAGTGGGCCAGCCGGTTGGCGCGGGCGTTCAGCTCCCGGTAGGTCAGCGACAGCTCACCGGCGAGCAGCGCCGGGGCGTCGGGAGTGGCGACGGCCTGCCGTTCGATCAGCTCCGGCACGGTGCCGCCCGGGCCGGGGTCGGTGGCGCCGGCGAGCCGGCGCAGCAGGTGGTCGCGCTCGCCGGGGGCGAGCACGTCCAGCGCGGCGAGCCGGCGGCCGGGGTCCGCGCACAGCCGGCGCAGCACCAGCGCCAGCCGCGCGGCGAGGCCCTCGACGGTCACGCCGTCCAGCACGGCGGGCTGGTGCACCAGGGAGATCCGCAGCTCCGGCTCCAGGTCGGCGGCGACCATCAGCGGGTAGTGCGTGGCCGAGAACGGCCGGATGCCGGTGACGGCGAGGCCGGCGGCGTCGCCGGCGCCGGTGAGACCGTCGCCGTCCACGGGGTAGGACTCGAAGACCACCAGCGTGTCGAACAGCGCCGGCAGGCCGGTCGGCCGCTGGATGTCGGTGAGCGCGTGGTGGTGGTGCTCGATCAGGGCGGCCTGCCGGCGCTGGAGACCCGTCAGCAGCTCGGCCACGGTGTCGGTGGGTGCCATCGGCACGCGGACCGGCACGGTGTTGATGAACATGCCGACCATCGAGTCCACGCCGGCCAGCTCGGCGGGGCGGCCGGACACGGTGGCCCCGAGCAGCACGTCCTGCCGTCCGGTCACGGCGCCGAGCACGACGGCCCAGGCGCCTTGGACGAGCGTGTTGATCGTGACGCCGAGCGTGCCGGCCAGCCGGCCCACCGCCCGCGCGTCGGCGTCCGTCAGGGGCACCTCGACCTGACCGAACGCGGCCGGATCGGTGACCGGCGCGTCGGCCGCGGAGGGGACGAGCAGCGTCGGCTCCTCGATGCCGTCCAGTTCGGCGGCCCAGGCGCGCGCGGCGGCGTCGTGGTCCTGCTCGGCCAGCCAGCCCAGGAAGTCGCGGTAGCTCCGCACCCGGGGCAGCGCGGCGAGGTCCCCGCCGGCCGCGTAGAGCCGCAGTAGATCCTCCACCAGCAGCGGGATGGACCAGCCGTCGAACAGCACGTGGTGCGCGGTCAGCACCAGCTCGCAGCGGTCCTCGGCCAGCCGCACCAGCAGCAGCCGCAGCAACGGCGGCACGGCCGGGTCGAACCGCACTGCCCGGTCCTCGGCCAGCAGCCGCTC
>DASWTI010000240.1:0-6815 GCA_036402215.1 Pseudonocardiaceae bacterium | reverse complement strand
AGCGGACCAGGCGGGACAGGGGGGCCGCGAGGTCGCCGCGCTCGCCCACCCGCACGGCGTCGAGCTGCAGCCAGCGGGCCATCAGCCGCAGCTCGGCGGCCAGCTCCGACGCCACCCGCGGGCCGTCGTGGCCGGGCTCGGCGAACGCGCCCTGCACGAGCAGCGCGCCGGCCCGGCGGTCGGCCTTGAGGTCCACGCGCGCCACCAGCTCGCCGTCCAGCAGGAACGGGAACACGTAGTAGCCGTAGACCCGCTTGGGCTCGGGCACGTAGATCTCGATGCGGTAGTGGAAGCCGAACAGCCGCTCCGTGCGGTCGCGCTCCCAGATCAGCGGGTCGAACGGGCACAGCAGCGCCCGGCCGGTCACCGCGCGCGGCGTGCGCGCCTCGGCGTGGCGGTAGGCCTGGTGCCGCCAGCCGGGCACGGTGACCGGTTCGAGGCGGCCGGCCTCGACCAGCTCGGCCACGGCGCGCCGGGACGGCTCGGGCTTGATCCGGTAGTAGTCGCGCAGGTCCGGCTCGGTGGCGATGCCGTGCGCGATCGCGGCCCGCTCGGTGAGCGTGCGCACCGCCTCGTCCTCGGGGACGGCGACACCCAGCACCGACGGCGGGATGACGCGCTCCGGGAGGTCGTACAGGCGCTCGAAGCCGCGCCGGGTGCCGGTGGTCAGCCGGCCGACGTCGAACAGGTGCTCGCAGATGAGCTTGACGTCCGACCAGTCCCACCACTTGCCGCGGCGCAGCTCGCCGCGCGCGCCCAGCTCGCGTTCCACCTGCCCGGCGCTGATCGGCCCCGCCGCCTTCACCAGCTCCAGGACCTCGTCCACGATCCCGGGGTTGCGGCGCTCGGCGGCGGCCACCTGCTCCCACGGTCTCGCCGCGATGCGCTCCATGCGCCAGCGGAACAGCGGCCAGTCCTCGACCGGCACCATGCTGGCCACGTGCGCCCAGTACTCCACGAGCATCCGCGGCCGGCGGGCGGTGTGCGACCAGGACGCCTCGTCGAGCATCGCCCGGTCGTAGTCGCCGAGCCGGCTGAACACCGGCATGTAGTGCGCGCGGACCGCGACGTTCACCGAGTCGAGCTGCAACAGCTGGGTGCGGCGCAGCGTGCGCGCCAGGTGCCGCCTGGTCGGCGCGGTGTCCGGCCGCGCGTCGGCGAAACCCTGGGCGGCGAGCGCGGTCCGCCGCGCCGCCGCCACCTCGATGGTCCTCGTCACTCCCACGCCGCGCATGCTGCCAGGCCACCCCGACAACCGCGGCGGCACCGGTGCTCAGAGTTCGAGCAGGGACTCCAGGCCGACGGTGAGCCCGGGCCGGGAGCGGATCTCCCGCACGGCCAGCAGCACGCCCGGCATGAACGACGTGCGGTCGAAGGAGTCGTGCCGGATGGTCAGCGTCTCCCCCGCCGTGCCGAGCAGCACCTCCTGGTGCGCCACCAGGCCGCGCAGCCGCACCGAGTGCACCCGGACGTCCTCCACGGTGGCCCCGCGGGCGCCGTCCAGCGCGCGGGTGGTGGCGTCCGGCGGCGCGGCCAGGCCGGCGGCGGCGCGGGCCCGGGAGATCAGCGAGGCGGTGCGGGCGGCGGTGCCGGACGGGGCGTCCGCCTTGTCCGGGTGGTGCAGCTCGATGACCTCGGCGGACTCGAAGTACCGCGCGGCCGCCGCGGCGAACCGCATGGACAGCACGGCGCCGATGGCGAAGTTCGGCGCCACCAGCACGCCGAGCTCGGGCTTGGGCTCGAGCCAGGAGCGCACCTGGTCCAGGCGGTCGTCGTCCCAGCCGGTGGTGCCGACCACGCAGTGGATGCCCTGGTCGACGCAGAACCGCACGTTCTTCATGACCACGTCGGGGTGGGTGAAGTCGACCACCACGTCGGCCCCGGCGTCGGCCACGTTGAACAGCCAGTCGCCGACGTCGACCATGGCCACCAGCTCCAGGTCGGGCGCGGCGTCCACGGCGCGGCACACCTCGATGCCGACGCGACCGCGGGCGCCGAGCACGCCGACCTTGATCGGCTCGGTGGTCAGGTCGTCCCCGGAGTCACCCGACGTCATGTGATCACCTCGTGGAGTTCGGCTGGCAGATCGTCCGGGTGAGCGTACGGACCCACGATCGCGCCGGACACGCGGCGCCGTAGTAGCTCGGTCGCGAGCGCCGCGACGTCCTCGGCCGTCACCGCGTCGATCCGCTCCAGCTGCTCGTCCACGGTGAGGTGCGCGCCGAAGTTCAGCTCGTTCTTGCCGATCCGCAGCATCCGGGAGCCGGTGTCCTCCAGGCCCAGCACCAGGCCGCCGCGGAGCTGGCCCTTGCCGCGGGCGAGCTCGCCGTCGGACAGCCCGGAGTCGGCCAGGTCGGCCAGCACCGAGCGCAGCACCGAGGCCACCTCGGCCAGCCGGTCCGGGTGGCAGCCCGCGTACATGGACAGGTTGCCGGCGTCGGAGTACGTGGCCACCGAGGAGTACACGGAGTACGCCAGGCCACGCCGCTCGCGCACCTCCTGGAACAGCCGCGAGCTCATGCCGCCGCCGAGGGCGGCATTGAGCACGCCGAGGGCGAACCGGCGCTCGTCGTGCCGGGAGATGCCGGGCACGCCGATCATCAGGTGCGCCTGCTCGGTGTCCTGGGTGCGCAGCACCAGGCGCCGGCCGCGCGGCGGGGTGACCAGCTCGCCGGTCCGCGGCGCCACCGGCTCGGCGTCGCCGCCGAGGCGCGGGCCGAACGCCTCGCCGGCCAGCCGCAGCACCTCGTCGTGGGTGACGTTGCCGGCGACGGCGAGCACGAGCCGCGGCGGGGTGTAGTTGCGGCGGTAGAAGCCGTAGAGCCGGCCGCGGGTCATGGCGGTGATGGACTCGACGGTGCCGATCACCGGCCGGCCGAGGGGGTGCTGGCCGAGCATCGCGGTGGCGAACTCGTCGTGCAGCAGGTCCTCGGGGTCGTCGTCGCGCATGGCGAGCTCGTCGAGGACGACGCCGCGCTCCAGCTCGTGGTGCTCGGGGGCGCACACCGCGTTGAGCACCACGTCGGACACCAGGTCGACGGCGAGCGCCAGGTCGGTGTCCAGCATGTGCGCGTAGTAGCAGGTGTGCTCCTTCGCGGTGAACGCGTTGAGCTCGCCGCCCACCAGGTCGGCGGCCTCGGCGATGTCCGCCGCGGTGCGCCGCGTGGTGCCCTTGAACAGCAGGTGTTCGAGGTAGTGGGCGGCCCCGGCGAGCGCGGGTGACTCGTCGCGCGAGCCCACGCCCACCCAGAGGCCGACGGACGCCGAGCGCGAGCCCGGCAGCTCCTCGGTGACGACCCGCAGGCCGCCGGGGAGCACGCTGCGCCGCATCGCCCCGCCGTCGGCGCGGCGCTCCAGCACCGTGGTGGTGCCGGAGCGCCGCGAGCCGTCCGGGGAGCCGCGGAAGCTACCCGTCAACTGGCGGAAACCGGGTCGGCCGGGGCGTCGGCGGACTCGGACGACGCCTCGGGCGCGTCGTCGCCGACGACGATCAGGCTGATCTTGCCGCGGTTGTCGATGTCGGCGACCTCGACGCGCAGCTTGTCGCCGACCTTGACGACGTCCTCGACCTTGCCGATGCGCTTGCCGTTGCCCAGCTTCGAGATGTGCACCAGGCCGTCCTTGCCGGGCACCAGCGAGACGAACGCGCCGAACGCCGCGGTCTTGACCACGGTGCCGAGGAAGCGCTCGCCCACCTTGGGCAGCTGCGGGTTGGCGATGGCGTTGATCCGGTCGATCGCCGCCTGCGCCGACGGGCCGTCGGCCGCGCCCACGTAGATCGTGCCGTCGTCCTCGATGGAGATGTCGGCGCCGGTCTCCTCGGTGATCGAGTTGATCATCTTGCCCTTCGGGCCGATGACCTCGCCGATCTTGTCGACCGGGATCTTGACCGACGTGACGCGCGGCGCGAACGGGCTCATCTCGTCCGGGTCGGCGATGGCCTCGGCCATCACCTCGAGGATGGTGAGCCGGGCGTCGCGGGCCTGCGACAGGGCGCCGGCCAGCACGTCCGACGGGATGCCGTCGAGCTTGGTGTCGAGCTGCAGCGCGGTGACGAACTCCTTGGTGCCGGCGACCTTGAAGTCCATGTCGCCGAAGGCGTCCTCGGCGCCGAGGATGTCGGTGAGCGCCACGTAGCGGGTCTCACCGTCGACCTCGTCGGACACCAGGCCCATGGCGATGCCGGCCACCGGCGCCTTGAGCGGCACGCCGGCGTTGAGCAGCGACATGGTCGAGGCGCACACCGAGCCCATGGAGGTCGAGCCGTTGGAGCCGAGAGCCTCGGACACCTGGCGGATCGCGTAGGGGAACTCCTCGCGCTTGGGCAGCACCGGCATCAGGGCCCGCTCGGCGAGCGCGCCGTGGCCGATCTCGCGCCGCTTCGGCGAGCCGACGCGGCCGGTCTCGCCGGTGGAGAACGGCGGGAAGTTGTAGTGGTGCAGGTACCGCTTGTGCGTCTCCGGCGACAGCGAGTCGATCTGCTGCTCCATGCGCAGCATGTTCAGCGTGGTGACGCCCAGGATCTGGGTCTCGCCACGCTCGAACAGCGCCGAGCCGTGGGCCCGCGGGATGAGCGCGACCTCGGCGGAGAGCTGGCGGATGTCGGTGATGCCGCGGCCGTCCATGCGCACCTTGTCGCGCAGGATGCGCTGGCGGACGAGCTGCTTCTGCACCGAGCGGTAGGCCGCGCCGACCTCCTTCTCGCGTCCCTCGAAGGCACCGCCCTCGTGGGCGCCGACCTTGGCCAGCAGCGCGACCTTGATCTCGTCGAGCTTGGCCTCGCGGTCCTGCTTGTCGGCGATCGTCAGGGCGTCACGCAGCTCGTCGGTGACCGCCGCGGTGACCGCCTCGTAGGCGTCCTGCTCGTAGGGCAGGAAGCGCGGGAAGTCCGCGGTCTCCTTGGCGGCCAGCGAGGCCAGCTCGGCCTGCGCCCGGCACAGCTCGCGGATGAACGGCTTGGCGGCCTCCAGGCCGGCGGCCACCACGTCCTCGGTCGGGCGCTGGGCACCGGCCTCGATGAGGTCGATGACGCGGTCGGTGGCCTCGGCCTCGACCATCATGATCGCCACGTCGTCGCCGACCACGCGGCCCGCGACCACCATGTCGAAGACGGCGCCCTCGATCTGCTCGTGGGTCGGGAAGGCCACCCACTGGCGGTCGACCAGCGCGACCCGCACGCCGCCGATCGGGCCGGAGAACGGCAGGCCGGACAGCTGGGTGGACGCCGAGGCGGCGTTGATCGCCACCACGTCGTACAGGTCCTGCGGGTTCAGGCTCTGCACGGTGATCACGACCTGGACCTCGTTGCGCAGGCCGTCGACGAACGACGGGCGCAGCGGGCGGTCGATCAGCCGGCAGGTGAGGATCGCGTCCGTGGACGGACGGCCCTCGCGGCGGAAGAACGAGCCGGGGATGCGGCCCGCGGCGTACATGCGCTCCTCGACGTCCACCGTGAGCGGGAAGAAGTCGAAGTGCTCCTTCGGGTGCTTCGACGCGGTGGTCGCCGACAGCAGCATGGTCTCGTCGTCGAGATAGGCGACGACGGAGCCGGCGGCCTGCCTGGCCAGCCGGCCGGTCTCGAAGCGGATGGTGCGGGTACCGAACGCGCCGTTGTCGATGGTGGCGGTGGTCTCGTGCACCTGGATCTCGGTCAAGTCATCTCCTCTGTGGTCCGGCAGGCGCGCGTGTCGCGACGCCACGGGGCCCGCCGAGGAGGCGGCCGGTCTTCGATCGAAGCACCCGCAACGCGTCGCTGCGCGCTGCCGGGGGCCACTACCGAGGACCGGCGAAGTGCCTACCCTCGAACGGGTCTCGGCGACCGTGTCGCTCCCGCCCGTGCCGGTGTTTCCTCTTCTGTTCCCTCTACCGCCCGATCGAGGGGGAGTGACGGTCGGCCACTCCCCCTGCCGGGGTCGTTCGTGCTACCCGCTGCGCCGGGCCGGGCCCGGGGCCATGAGCTATCGGCGCAGGCCGAGCCGCTCGATGAGCGACCGGTAGCGGCTGATGTCCACCTTGGCCAGGTACTTCAGCAGCCGGCGGCGACGGCCGACCATGAGCAGCAGGCCGCGGCGCGAGTGGTGGTCGTGCTTGTGCTGACGCAGGTGCGCGGTCAGGTCGCTGATCCGCTTGGTCAGCAGCGCGACCTGGGCCTCCGGCGAACCGGTGTCGCCCTCGTGCACCCCGTACTCGGTCAGGATGGACTTCTTCGTGTCGGCGGAAAGCGCCACTGTGCTTCGTGCTCCTCGATCTACGGTCCGTGTCGGTGTCGTCGGTGCCGGCCGCCACGGACCGCAGCCGGACCCAACCAGCGAGGTTACCAGGCGCTCAGCGGGACGCTGTGCACGGTGGTGTGAGCGCCGCCCGGCTCGCTGTGCACCAGGTCCACCCGGTCGGCCGTCCAGGTGGGCCCGGCGTAGCTCGCGAGCTGGCCGACCATGAGCGCCGTGGGCCGGTCCAGCCGCCAGCGGGCCACCGTGACGTGCGCCTGGTAGCGCCGCCCGGCCCCCGCCGCCACCGCGATCCGGCGCAACGCCTCCCGGTCGCCCGCGGTGGCCGGCTGTACGCCCACCCAGAGCACCCCGGGAAAGGTACCGGCCCCGGCCAGCCGCAGCGTCGGCGGGGCCAGCCCGGCGAGCTGGGTGTCCAGGTGGTCGGCGCGCTCCGGCACGCTCGCCTCGTTGCCGTAGAAGCCGAGCGTGAGGTGCCAGCGCTCGGCGGGCGTCGGCCGCACGCCGGACGGCAGCGCCACCGCGCGGAAGGCCCGCGCCAGGTGCGCCACCGCCGCCTCCGACGGCCGGAACGCGCTGAACAGCCGC
>DASWTI010000239.1:0-9943 GCA_036402215.1 Pseudonocardiaceae bacterium | reverse complement strand
CCACCTGGATCGACCGGATGCTGTCACCACCGACAACGAAGAAATCGTCGTCCAGCCCCACCCGCTCCAGCCCCAGCACCTCCGCGTACACCGAGGCCAGAACCTCCTCCGAACGCGTACGCGGCGCCCGATACACCTCCGTGGAGAACTCCGGCGCCGGCAACGCCGCCCGGTCGAGCTTGCCGTTGAGGTCCAGCGGCAGCCGGTCGAGCACGACCACGGCCGCCGGCACCATGAACTCCGGCAGTCGTTCGGCCACGAACCGCCGCAGGTCCGCCGCGTCGGCCGCCCCGGTGGCCCCGTCCGGCACGGCGTACCCGACGAGCTGCCGGACAGGGCCGACGTCGCGGACCACCACCACCGCCTGCGCGACGGCCGGGTGCCCGGCGAGGGTCGCCTCGATCTCGGCCGGCTCGACGCGGAAGCCGCGGATCTTGACCTGGGCATCGCCGCGGCCGACGCAGGCCAGCTCGCCGCCGGCCGTCCACCGGGCAAGGTCACCGGTGCGGTACATGCGCTCGCCGGGCGGTCCGAACGGGTCGGCCACGAACCGCTCGGCGGTCAGGCCGGCGCGGCGGTGGTAGCCCCGGCCCACGACGCCGGCCACGTACAGCTCGCCGACCACCCCCGGCGCCACCGGCGTGAGATCCGGTCCCAGCACATAGGCACGCATGGCGGAC
Source organism: Pseudonocardiaceae bacterium (assembly GCA_036402215.1). GTDB lineage: Bacteria > Actinomycetota > Actinomycetes > Mycobacteriales > Pseudonocardiaceae > DASXTS01. The sequence continues at coordinate 9,263 of DASWTI010000239.1, read as the reverse complement.
AGCGGCCGTCCGATCGGCGCCGGGCCGGTGGTGGTCCACGGCGCGCCGGCCGGCAGCTCGAAGGCGGTGGCGTAGAAGCTCTCGCTCTGCCCGTAGCCGTTCACCACCCGCACGCCGGGCATGGCCGCGCGCACCCGCTCGACCAGCGACGCGGACAGCACCTCACCGGCGAAGACCACGGTGTCCGCCGTGACCCGCCCGGTGATCTCGTCCAGCAACTCGGCGAACACCGACGGCACGGAGCTGATCACGCCACCGGACCAGGTGTGCCGCTCCCCCAGGTCCAGCACGTCGCGGACCACCTCGACGGTGCCCCCGGCGGCCAGCGCGCCGAACACCTCGAACACCGACACGTCGAAGTTGATCGAGGTGGCGGCGAGCACCCGTGAGCCCGGCCGGATGCCGACCACCTGGGCCAGCCGCGTCACGTCGTTGACCACGGCGTGGTGCGTGATGGCGACACCCTTCGGCGTCCCCGTCGAGCCCGACGTGTACATCACGTAGGCGACGTGGTCGGCGCGCAGGGGTACCGCACGATCCGCGTCCGTGAGATCGCCGGGGTCGTCCGCGCCGCCGGTCAGGTCGTCGATCAACAGCCGGGGAAGCTCGTCGCCCGGCAGGCCGTGGGCGGTCGCGGTGTCGGTCAGCACCAGCTCGGGCGCCGCCTCGGACAGCACCAGGTCGAGCCGGCGGCTCGGGTAGCGCGGGTCGATCGGCAGGTACCCCGCCCCGGACTTGAGGATGCCCAGCAGCCCCACCACCAGCTCCGCCGACCGCGGCAGTGCCAGGCCGATCAGCGACTCCGGGCCGGCGCCCCGGCGCACGAGCTCGCGCGCCAGCCGGTTGGCCCGCTCGTTGAGCTCGCGGTAGGACCACGACACCTCGCCGCACACCACGGCCACCGCGTCCGGCGTCGCGGCCACCTGCCGCTCCACCAGGCCGGGCACGGTCGACGCCGGCAGCGGCCCGGCCGGGTCGCCGCTGCCTGCCAGTAGCCACTCCCGCTCGGCGGGGGTCAGCACGTCCACCGACCCCACCCGCCGGCCGGGGTCGGCCACCACCTGACGCAGCACCCGCAGGAACCGGTCGACGAGGCCCTCGGCGGTGGCCCGGTCGAACAACTCGGTGGCGTACTCCAGGCCACCGGTGACGCCCTGCCCGGGGCCCGCCAGGCCGAAGGCGAACTCCAGGTCGAACTTGGCGGTGCCGGAGGACAACAGCTCCAGGGTCGCGCGCAGCCCGGGCAGGTCCACGTCCATGCGCGGCGTGTCCTGCCAGGCGAACATCACCTGGAACAACGGGTGGTACGCGCCGGACCGCTCCGGGTTCAGGATCTCCACCAGCCGCTCGAACGGCGCGTCCTGGTTGTCGTAGGCGGACAGCGCCTTGCCGCGCACCCGGTCCAGCACGTCCAGGAACGACGGGTCGCCGGACAGGTCGGCCCGCAGCACCCACGTGTTGACGAAGAACCCCACCAGGTCCGCCAGCGCCTCGTCGGTGCGCCCGGCGATCGGCGAGCCGATCGAAATGTCCTCCCCGCCGCCCAGCCGGTGCAGCAGCACCGCGAGCACCGACTGCAGGACCATCGGGGCCGACGCGCCGCGGCTCCTGGCCAGCCGCTCCACCGCGGCCCAGTCCGCCGGACCGATGGTGAACACCACGTGGTCGCCGTCGTGGCTGGGCACCGCCGGCCGCGGCCGGTCCACCGGGAGCGGGAGCTGCTGCGGTGCGCCGGTCAGCTCGGCGCGCCAGTAGGCGAGCTGGGCGGACAACTCGCTGCCGGGGTCGTCCTCCTCGCCCAGCAGTTCCCGCTGCCACAGCGTGTAGTCCGTGTACCGCACCGGCAGCTCGGCCCACCGCGGCTCCTCGCCGGCGCGCCGCGCGACGTAGGCCGCGGACAGGTCCCGCACCAGCGGGCCCATGGACTCGCCGTCGGCGGCGATGTGGTGCGCGACCAGCACCAGCACGTGCTCGTCCTCGCCGCACCGCAGCAGCGTCGCCCGCAGCGGGATCTCGGTGGCCAGGTCGAACCGGTAGGTGGCGGCCTCGGCCAGCGCCGCCGGCACGGCCGACGGCGCCACCGCGACCACCGGCACCTCCGGCGCCGACTCGCCCGCCGGCAGCACCCGCTGGAAGGGCACCCCGTCGTCGTCGGTGACGACCACGGTCCGCAGGCTCTCGTGCCGCAGCACCACGTCATGTACCGCGGCCACCAGCGCGTCTGTGTCCAACCGGCCCGTCAGCCGCAGCGCCGCCGGAAGATTGTAGGTGGCCGACGGCCCCTCGAACCGGTGCAGGAACCACAGCCGGCGCTGCGCGGACGACAACTGGATCATTTCGTTTCCACTTCCTTGGACGTCATGTGGCGGACCGGTTCGACCGTTCGACCGCAGGCCGAGGAAAGCGAAGTCACAGTGGCGGCGGGCCGCACTCGGCCACCGGCCGCCGACCGCCGGCCGAAAGGCGGCCGCCCGCGTCGACCACAGCGTCGGATCTCCCGGACACCGGGGTCAAGCGGCGTCACGGGCGGCGCCGGGCGGCGCCGGACAGTGGAGGCGCGGCCTGCGCATTTCCCCGGCCGCGCCGTCGGGTCCCGTCGACGGGACACAGCCGAAAGCGGATAGTTGGCCCGGGCCGGGCAGTACGGTACGAAGCAATCGGCTTATTCCGCCGAATGTCCCCATTCTCCCGTTCCTCGCCGCGGCGCACCGCACCCGGCCACTGGGCCCCGGAGTCGCACCGAGCACGTGGACCGACCGCCGCCGATCGCCGCTGTCAACCGACTCGGGTGCGGATACTTCCGAAGGAGCACGGCAGATGCGAATGACCCTGGAACCGACCGAGGAGAAGATCGGCTCCGACCGTCGCTATCGGTGGGATCTGCAGGTACCCGAAACAGGGCGACCGACGCGGAAAATCCGATCGGTGTGGTACATCGGCCTCCCGCTGACGTCGGCGCATCGCAGCGACCATTCGGTGGGCGGGCCGTTGTCGGAGGAGACGACCGACCGATATCTGAACGAGGGAACTGTTTATCCCCATGCCGCGCTGGTCGAAATGCTGACCTATCAGCAGCGGTATCTGCCGGACATCGACTGGCGCTACCTGGACATGAGCCATTTGCGCTGGGCCGAGGTACGGGAGGCGATCCAGGACAACCCGCCCGATGTGGTCGCGTTCTCGGTGTACACGGCCACCGCGCTGTGGGCGATGATCGTGGCCGCCGAGGTCAAGCGGGTGAACCCGAAGGCGGTCGTGGTGTTCGGCAACGACCACGCCGGCATCCTGCACCGGGAGATCCTGACCGGCACCTACGGCAGCCGGCTGGTGGACTTCGTCAGCACCGGCAACAACGGCCCGTACACGATGGTCGGCCTGCTGCTCGCCCTGCAGGGCCGCCGGGAGATCGGCGAGATCCCGTCGCTGGCCTACCGCGACGGCGACGAGGTGGTGAACCAGTCGGCTCCGACGTACCCGCTCGACAGGCGGCTGCTGCCGGACTACCGGCTGATCACCGACCAGCTCAAGAACCACTACGACAAGGCGTTCAACCACTGGTACGCCCAGCACTACGACCTGAAGCGCATGGTCACCATGCCGCTGGACGGCGGCTGCACCTGGGGACGGCGGCCGGGCCGGCGGTGCAAGCACTGCTCGATCCAGGGCCTCACGCCGAAGACGACGAACGTGGCCGCCGCCATCCCGGTGCTGGAGGAGGTGGTCGGCGGGCTGGGGGCGAACATCTACGCCGCCGGTGACTCCACCCTCGGGTTCTCCCAGGACCAGTGGGAGGGCAACATGACCTACCTGGACGACATGGCCGCGGCGTGCGCGGCGTCGCCGGTGCTGCGCGAGCAGCGCTTCATGCTGACCTACGGCCTGGTGTACGAGTTCCTGCAGTCCGCCGAGCTGTGCAAGTCGTTCGTGCGGACGTGGAACGTGGGGCTGGAGGCATTCAGCCCACAGTTGCTGAAGGCGAACTCCAAGGGCATCAACAAGGGCCCCGACCGGATCGGCGAGGCGCTGGAGCTGGCCAGGAAGCTCGACTACAAGCTGTTCGCCTCCGGGATCATGGGCCTGCCGGGCACCACCGTGACCTCGCTGCGCAGCGAGGTCGACCAGTGGCTGGAGATGGCCGAGACCTACCGCGACCTCATCACCAGCATCTCGGTGGCACCGCCCGGGATCATCCCCGGCTCCCGGATGTACTGGGAGTCCTACAACAGCAGCGCCCAGGTGCGGTCCTGGCACGGCGAGATCCTGCCGGCGCGGCGGCTCACCGCGCTGTACATCGAGCAGAACACCGAGGTCCGGCTGTCCGACGTGGAGGCGGCGATCAACGACCTGCGCCGCGGGGTGCAGTCCCTCGGCCGGAACGCCGGGATGAAGTTCGGTGGCTACATGCTCGGTGGCCACGACGAGGACGAGGCCGTCGAGGAGCGGCTGCTGCAGGGCATCTGCGCCCAGCTGTGACGCCGACCGTGGACCACGCCACCAGGGACACCACCGGGAACCTCGACGACTGGGCGCCGGTGCTGCTGCCGACGGATCGGCCGCGCCGGCCGGGAGTACCGCCCGTCTGCTCCGGGTCGGTCAGCGCGGACCTCGGCGCCGAGCTCGCCACGGCGGCGCCGGCCGCGCTGGTCGCCGGCTTCGCCGCGCTGCTGCACCGCTGCACCGGCCTGGACCGCATCGGCCTGGAGCGCGGCGACTCCCGGCTGCGGTTCGTGATCGGCGGCGGGACGACGCACCGGGACCTGACCGACGGGGGCGAGCCGCTGCCCGGCGCCGGATCCGGCCCGGTCGGGGTGCACGTCGCCGGCGCGACCGAGCCGGCCGGCCCGGAGCCGCTGGAGCTGCGGCTGGTGCTGCGGCCCAGCGTGGCCGAGCTGTGGTTCGACCCCGCCCTGTTCGACCGCGACACCGCGACCCGGCTGCTGGAGCAGCTCCGCGCCATCACCGAGGACGGCCTGCGGCACCCGGGCCGGCCGGTGGCGCGGCTGCGGGTGCTCACCGAGGAGTGGTCGCGGCGCATCCTGGTCGACTGGAACCGCACGGAGACCCGCCTGCCGCACGACATCCCGCTGCACCGGGCGTTCGAGGCCACGGTCCGCCGCGCCCCGGACGCCATCGCCGTGGTGCACGCCGGCGAGCGGTGGAGCTACCGGCGGGTCAATACCGAGGCCAACCGGCTGGCCCATCACCTGCGGCTGCTCGGCGTCGGCCCGGACGTGCGGGTCGGGCTGTGCCTGGACCGCTCGCCCGGCATGCTGCTCGCGGTGCTCGGCGTGCTGAAGGCCGGCGGCGTCTACGTCCCGCTCGACCCGGACTACCCGGCGCGGCGGCTGGCCACCATGGTCGACGGCACCTCCTGCGCGGTGATGATCAGCCGAGAAGGGCTCACGACGAACCTGCCGGCCACCGGCAGGAGCCGGCGCCTGGTGCTGCTGGACCGCGACGCCGAGGTCCTGGCCACCCGGCACGGGTACGACCTCGGTCCGACCGCCGGCCCGGAGAACCTCTGCTACGTCATCCACACCTCCGGTTCCACCGGCGTGCCCAAGCCGATCGCGCTGCGCCACCGCGGGGTGGCGAACAACCTGGCCGACCTCAACTCCCGGTTCCGGATCGGCCGGCAGGACTCGGTGCTGGCGCTGTCGTCGACGAGCTTCGACATGTCCGTCTACGAGTTCCTCGGGATCACGATCGCCGGCGGCACCCTGGTGATCCCCGACGTCGCGCGGTCCAGGGACCCGGAGCACTGGGCCGAGCTGCTGGCCGCGGAGAACGTCACCATCTGGAACTCCGCGCCGGCGCTGCTGGGGCTGCTGATCGACCACCTCGACCAGGTCGCCGCCGACCCGTTCCCGGACCTGCGGCTGGCCATGCTCAGCGGCGACTGGGTACCGGTGACGATGCCCGGCAGGCTCCGCGGCCATGCCCCCGGGGTGCGGGTCGTGGTGCTGGGCGGGGCGGCCGAGGCGTCCATCTACACGACCGTCCACGAGGTGGCCGACGCCGACCGGGACCGGCCGAGCATCCCCTACGGCCGTCCCATGGCCAACCAGCGCGTCTACATCCTCGACGAGGCCCGGCAGCCGGTGCCACCGGGTGTCGCCGGGGAGCTGTACCTCGCCGGCACCGGCCTGGCCCGGGGCTACCTGGACCAGCCCGAGCGGACCGCCGAGCGGTTCGTCGAGTGGTCGTACGACGAGGTGGTCGGCGAACGCCTGTACCGGACCGGTGACCTGGCCCGGTTCGACCGGGACGGGCTGATCGAGCTGCTCGGCCGGCTCGACTTCCAGGTCAAGATCAACGGCCTGCGGGTGGAGCTGGGCGAGATCGAGGCCGTGCTGCGCTCGCACCCGGAGGTCCGGCAGACGGTGGTGGCCGCCAGGGACGGCCGGCTGATCGCGTACGTCGTCCCCGGCGACCGGCACTCGCCGCCCGCCGAGGACGTGCTGCGGGACCTGGTCGCCGAGCGCCTGCCGGCCTACATGGTGCCCAGGGCGTTCGTCACGCTGCCGGTCATGCCGCTCTCCCCGAACGGCAAGGTCGACCGCGCCGCGCTGCCCGACCCGGAGCCGGTGGCCGCCGCCGGGTACCGCCCACCCAGGTCGGACACCGAGACCGTCCTGGCCGAGGTGTACGCCGAGGTGCTGGGTCGAGAGCGGGTCGGCATCGACGACGACTTCATCGCGCTCGGCGGCGACAGCATCCACACCATCCGGGTCGTCACCCGCGCCCGGGGCCGGGGCGTCGAGGTGACCGGCCGGCAGGTTCTGGAGCACCGCACGATCGCCCGGCTGGCCCGGGCCGCGACCGGCGTGGACCCGGCGGCGGCCCGGCCCGCCCAGGGCCCGCTGGTGGCGGTCACCGCCGACGACCTCGCCGGATGGCGGCTGCGGCACCCAGGGCTGGCCGACGTGTGGCCGCTGACGCCGCTGCAGTCCGGGATGCTGTTCGAGTCGATGATGGACGGCACCGGCCCCGACACCTACCAGATCAGCACGGTGTACCACCTGTCCGGAGCCGTCGACCCGGAGCGGGTACGGGCCGCCGGCCAGGCCCTGCTGGACCGGCACGCCGCGCTGCGGGTCGCCTTCGTCCCGGACACCGCCGACACCCTGGTCCAGCTGGTGGTGGAGGGCGTCGAGCTGCCGTGGCGTGAGGCCGACCTCGGTGGCCTGGGCCGCCGGGAGCGCGACGAGGCGATGCGGCGGTTGCTCGCCGAGGAGCGGGCCACCCGTTTCGACCCGGCGGTACCGCCGCTGCTGCGGATGACCCTGGTGCGGCTCGGACCCGAACGGGCCGACCTCGTGCTGACCGCCCATCACGTGCTGCTCGACGGCTGGTCGGAGCAGTTGCTGGCGCGGGAGCTGCGACGGCCGCCCGGCCCGGACCCCGAGGGCGCTCCTCGTTACCGGGACTTCCTGGCGTGGCTGGCCGGGCGGGACCACGAGGCGGGCGGCCGCGCCTGGGCGGACGAGCTGACCGGCCTGGCGGGGCCGACCCTGCTGGTCCCCGCGATGGCCGAGTGCGAGAGTCCCGGCGGCGGGCCGGCCACCCCGGACGGCTCCGGTGACCCCACCGACCGGACCGGCACCGTGGTGCTGACGCCGGCGGCCGTACGGTCCGGCGCGCTGGCCCGGTGCTGCGCCGAGCTGGGGGTCACCCCGAACACCGTGGTTCAGGGCGCCTGGGCGCTGCTGCTCGGCGCGCTGACCGGCAGCCGCGACGTGGTCCTCGGCGCCACGGTGTCCGGCCGGCCCGGCGAGCTGCCCGGCGTGGAGTCCATGGTCGGACTGTTCATCAACACCATCCCGGTGCGGGTCGGGTACGCCCCCGGTGAGACCGTCGCCGAGCTGCTCACCGGCCTGCAGGCCCGGCAGGCCGCGCTGCTCGATCATCACCACCACGGGCTGCCGGAGATCCACCGGGTGGCCGGCGTCGACGCGCTGTTCGACACCTTGGTGGTGTTCCAGTCCTACCCCGTGGAGACGGCCGATCCGGGCGGCGGATCCGGCGGCTCCGACGGGTTCGAGGTCACCGGCGTGGACTCGGCGGGTGGCGTGAACTACCCGGTGGCGCTGTTCGTCGAGCCGGACCGGATGGTCCTGCAGTACCACCGGCCGGTGGTCGACCGGGGCACCGCCGAGGAGCTCGCCGCTCGGTTCCGGTCGATCCTGGACCAGGTCGTCGCCGACCCCGCGCGGCCGGTGGGGTCGATCGACCCGCTGCTGGCCGCCGACCACGCGGTCGTCGACGCCGCCACGGGCGGACCACCCGCCGAGGAGCTGTTGCCGGCGATCGTCGCGCGGCGGGCGGCCGCCACCCCGGACGCGGTCGCGGTGACGGCCGACGGGACTCCGCTGACCTACCGGCGGCTCGACGAGCTGGCCGACCGGCTGGCCGGGCGGCTCGCCGGTGACGGCGTCGGACCCGGCTCGACGGTGGGCCTCGCCGTGCCGCGCTCCCCGCTGCTGGCGGTGGCGCTGCTCGGGACGCTGCGCGCCGGCGCGGCGTACGTGCTGCTCGACCCGGCCCGCCCGGTGACGTGGCGCGAGGCCGTGTCGCGGATGGCCCGGGTGGACCTGACCCTGACGCCGGGCGACCTCGAACCGGACCCCGGTGACCCCGGTGACCCCGGTGACCCCGGTGGCCCGGTGCCGCCCGGGCCACGCCCGGCACACCCGGCCTGCCTACGCCCGCGGCCGGCGGAGGGCGACGAGATCGGCGAGAGCGGCGAGGACGGCGCCCTGCACGGACTGGTCATCGATCACGGGTCACTCGCCACGGGTGTGCTGCGGCTGGCGGCCGCCGCCGGGCTGCGGCCCGGGAGCCTGCTGCTGGCCGCGTCACCGCACGAGGACGTGGCGGCGCTGGAGATGCTGGCCGCGCTGTCGGCCGGCGCCACCGTGGAGCCGCGGTCCTGGCCGGACGAGCGGCCGTGGGCGGGGGACGTGATCAGCACGGTGGCCGCGCGCCTCGCCGAGCTGCTGAACGGCTCCCCGGACGCGCTCCGGGCCGGCACCGTGGTGCTGACCGACGGCGTGCCGCACGACCCGTTCGCCCGCCGGGTGGGCGCGGCCCTGCCCGGCGCCCGGCTGGTCGACGCCCGTGGGGTGGGGTGGCCGCCGGGGTCCCCGCTCACCGGGCACCAGGTGCGCGTGCTGGACTGGGCGCTGCGCCCGGCGCCGGTCGGCGTGATCGGCGACCTGTACGTCGCCGACGAGGTGGCGCACGGCCTGCTCGGCCGGCCG
>DASWTI010000238.1:0-2523 GCA_036402215.1 Pseudonocardiaceae bacterium | reverse complement strand
GGCACGCTCGTGGACGCCTTCGCCGGCCACGTGGCCCGCACCCCGGACGCCGAGGCCGTGGTGGCGCCGGGGGAGCGGCTCACCTACCGCGAGCTGGACCGGCGCTCCGCCGCGCTCGCCGCCGTGCTGCGCGGGCACGGCGCTGGCCCCGGCGAGATCGTGGCCGTGGCGCTGCCCCGCTCGGCGGACCTCGTGGTCGCCCTGCTGGCGGTGCTGCGCTGCGGCGCCGCCTACGTCCCGGTCGATCCCGAGCACCCCGCGGAGCGCCGTCACCTGGTGCTCGCCGACTCCGGCGCCACGCTGGCCGTGGCCCCGGCGGACGCCGAGCTACCCCCCGGCGTCACCCGCGTCGACCCCGGCGCCGCAGCGGTGGCGGCCCCGGCCACGGCGGCCCCGGCCACCGACGTCGTGGACCCGGCCGCTGCCCCGCCGGGTTCGCCCACCGGCACGGCTGACCCGGCCGCTGCCCCGGCAGGCCCCGAGGCCGCCACCGCTGCCACCGCTGCCACCGCGGACCCGGACGCGCCCGCGTACCTGCTGCACACGTCGGGGTCCACCGGCCGGCCGAAGGGTGTGCTGGTCACGCACCGCGCCGTGCTCAACCAGCTCGCCTGGATGAGCGGGTACTTCGGCATCGGCCCTGGGGACCGGGTGCTGCACAAGGCGCCGGTGGGCTTCGACGTGTCGGTGTGGGAGCTGTTCTGGCCGCTCACCGGGGGCGCCACCGTGGTGCTCGCCCGGCCCGGCGGGCACCGGGACCCGGAGTACCTGGCCGGGCTCGTGCGCGCGGAGCGGATCAACGCGCTGGAGTTCGTGCCCTCGCTGCTGGACGCCCTGCTGGAGGCGGTGCCCGGACGCGACTGGGCGGCCTCGCTGCGCTTCGCCATCAGCGGCGGGGAGGCGTTGTCGGCCGAGCTCGCCGACCGCTGGCTGGCCCGCACCGGCGTGCCGCTGCACAACCTGTACGGGCCGACCGAGACGACCATCGGCGTCACCGCCCAGGAGCACCACGCCGGTTCCGCCACGGCGTCCGACGGCGGGACCGTGCCGATCGGCGGGCCGGTCTGGAACACCACGCTGTACGTGCTCGACCGGCTGTTGCGCCCGGTTCCGGCCGGTGACCCCGGCGAGCTGTACGTGGCGGGCGCGCAGCTCGCCGCCGGCTATCTCGGCGCGACCGCCGCCACCGCGGAGCGCTTCGTCGCGGACCCCTTCGCCGCCGACGGCTCCCGCATGTACCGCACCGGCGATCTCGTGACGCGCACCGCCGACGGTGCCCTGCGCTACCTCGGCCGCTCCGACCACCAGGTCAAGATCCGCGGCGCCCGCATCGAGCTCGGCGAGGTCGAGGCGGCGCTCACGGCCCTGCCCGCCGTCACCCGCGCCGCCGCCACCGTCCATGACGGCCGCCTCGTCGGCTACGTCACGGGCGGCGCCGACCCCGAGGCGCTGCGGGCCGAGCTGGCCACCCGCGTCCCCGCCGCGCTGGTCCCCGCCGTGCTGGTGCCGCTGGACGAGCTACCCGCCGGCCCCAGCGGCAAGCTCGACCGGGCGGCGCTCCCGGCCCCACCGGCGATCGTGCCGCGCGCCACCCGCCCCGGCGCCCACGCGGGGCCGGACACCCCAGCCGACGGCACCGCGGCCGCCGGCACCAGCCCCCTCGACACCCTCCGGTCCATCATCGGCGACGTACTGGGGGTCGCCGCCGTGGGTCCGGAGGACGACTTCTTCGTGCTGGGCGGGGACAGCATCCTGTCCATCACGGTGGCCACCCGGGCCCGCCGCGCGGGGCTGACCATCGGCCCGCGCGACGTGTTCGAACTGCGGACCCCGGCGGCCCTCGCCGCCCTCGCCGGCCGGTCCGCCGCGGCGGCTGCGGCCGACGCGACGGACGCGGCACACGCGACGGAGGCCACGGCGGAGCCCGGGGCGGCACTCCTGACGGAAACGGAGCCGGACGCCGACGACGGCGTCGGGGACGTGCTGCCGCTGCCGATCGTGCACCAGCTGCGCACCGACGGCGGGCCGATCGACCGGTTCGCGCTGCCGGTGCTGGTCCGCACCCCGGCCGGCGCCACCGAGGCCGCCATCGCCGCCACCCTGCAGGCCGTCATCGACCGGCACCCGGCGCTGCGGCTGCGCCTCACCCGGATCGTCCCGGTGCTCTGGACCCTGCACACCCGCCCGGCCGGCGAGGTCGACGCCGCTGCGCTGCTGCGCCGGGTCGAGGGCACCGATCCCGCGACCGTCGACCGGGAGGCGGCCGCCGCGGTGGCCGGGCTCGCACCGGACGACGGCGTGATGCTGCGGGCCGTCTGGTTCGACGGCGGCGCGGAGCCGGGCCGGCTGCTGCTGGCCGCGCACCACCTCGCGGTGGACGGCGTGTCCTGGCGCATCCTGCTCGGTGACCTCGCCCAGGCGTGGTCCGCGGTGGCGGCCGGTGAGCGGCCGCGGCTGCGGCCCGCCGGCACCTCGCTGCGCGCCTTCGCGGCGGCGGTGCAGGCGCAGGCGCTCGGCCCGCGG
>DASWTI010000237.1:0-16157 GCA_036402215.1 Pseudonocardiaceae bacterium | reverse complement strand
GCATCTGGAAGTTCTCGACCGCGATCGGGACCGGTGCCCCGGAGCCCTCGCCGAACGGCCCGGAGCCGCCCATGCCAGGCCCGCCCTCGTAGTCGAGCGCGCACTCGGTGGCGAGCTCCTCGAGCGAGTGCGCCTGCTCGGCGTGGGCGGTGGGGATGACGTAGCGCTCGTCGTACTTGGCGATCGCGAGGAGGCGGTACATGTCGTACATCTCCTCCTCGCTCATCCCCACCGCCTCGGGGATCGCGGCGTTCGGCTCGCGGCCCAGGTTGACGTCGCGCATGTAGGAGCGCATCGCGGCGAGCTGCCGCAGCACCCGGTCGACCGGCTGCACGTCGCCGGCGGTGAACAGCTCGGCGAGGTACTCGATCGGGATCCGCAGGGCGTCGATCGCGGCGAACAGGTTGCGCGGGTCCTCCGCGTCCTCGCCGGTGTCGCGCACGACGTCGACGACGGGTGAGAGCGGCGGGATGTACCAGACCATCGGCATGGTGCGGTACTCCGGGTGCAGTGGCAGCGCGACCTCGTAGCGGTTGATCAGGGCCCAGACCGGTGAGCGCCGCGCGGCCTCCAGCCAGTCGCGGGGGATGCCGGCGTGTTCGGCGTCCCGGATCACCTGCGGGTCGTGGGGGTCGAGGAACACCGATCGCTGGGCGGCCAGCAGTTCCCGCTCGTCCTCGACCGAGGCCGCGTCGAGGACCTTGTCGGCGTCGTAGAGAACCAGGCCGATGTAGCGCAGCCGCCCGACACAGGTCTCCGAGCACACCGTCGGCAGGCCGACCTCGATGCGGGGGAAGCAGAAGGTGCACTTCTCCGCCTTGCCGGTGCGGTGGTTGAAGTACACCTTCTTGTACGGGCATCCGGTGACGCACTTGCGCCACCCGCGGCACCTGTCCTGGTCGACCAGGACGATGCCGTCCTCGGCCCGCTTGTAGATCGCCCCGGACGGGCACGAGGCGGCGCACGACGGGTTGAGGCAGTGTTCGCAGATCCGCGGCAGATAGAACATGAAGGTCTGCTCGAACTCGAGCTTGACCTTGTCCGAGATCTTGGCCAGGACCGGGTCGGCCGAGGCCAGTTCAGGGGCGCCGCCGAGGTCGTCGTCCCAGTTCGCCGACCAGGTGATCTTCATGTCCTCGCCGCTGATCAGCGACTTCGGCCGGGCGACGGGGGTGTGCTCCTGGGCGGGGGCGGTGGTCAGCGTCTCGTAGTCGTAGGTCCAGGGCTCGTAGTACTCCCCGATCGACGGGAGCCTGGGGCTGGAGAAGATCGCCAGGAGGTTTTTCAGCCGCCCGCCGGCCTTGAGTGTCAAGCGACCGCGCTTGGTCAGCTTCCACCCGCCCTGCCAGCGGTCCTGGTTCTCGTACGTCCGCGGGTAACCCTGGCCGGGACGGGTCTCGACGTTGTTGAACCAGACGTACTCCACCCCGGTGCGGTTGGTCCACGCCTGCTTGCACGTGACAGAGCAGGTGTGACAGCCGATGCACTTGTCGAGGTTCATCACCATCGCCATCTGCGCCATGACTCGCATCAGTACTGCACCTCCTGGGAGCGGCGGCGGACCACGGTGACCTCATCACGCTGGTTGCCGGTCGGGCCGAGGTAGTTGAAGGCGTAGGACAGCTGGGCGTAACCGCCGATGAGATGGCTCGGCTTCATCAGCACGCGGGTGAGGGAGTTGTGCACGCCGCCCCGTTTCCCGGACGTCTCCGCCAGGGGAACATCGATCAGTCGGTCCTGGGCGTGGTACATGAACACGGTGCCCTCAGGCATCCGGTGCGACACGATGGCGCGGGCCACCACGACGCCGTTGCGGTTGACCGCCTCGATCCAGTCGTTGTCCCTGACGCCCACCTTGGCGGCGTCCTGCTGGCTCATCCAGATCGTCGGCCCGCCCCGGGCCAGGCTCAGCATCAGCAGGTTGTCCTGGTACTCGGAGTGGATCGACCACTTGTTGTGCGGGGTGAGGTACCGCACGGTGATGCCGAGTTCGCCGGAGTCTCCGAGGCGCGGCTCGCCGAACAAGGCGTGCATGTTCAGCGGAGGCCGGAACACCGGCAGGTTCTCGCCGAGCTCGGCCATCCAGTCGTGGTCGAGGAAGAAGTGCTGGCGCCCGGTCAAGGTGTGCCAGGGCTTGAGCCGCTCGACGTTAATGGTGAACGGTGAGTACCGCCGTCCGCCGCTCTCGCTGCCGGACCACTCCGGTGAGGTGATCACCGCGGTCGGGCCGGCCTGGGTGTCGGCGAAGGTCAGCTGCCTGCCCTCGTGCTCGGCCGCGAGGTCGGCCAGCGGCGTGCCGGTGCGCGCCTCCAGGGTGCGGAACCCCTGCACGGCGAGGTGCCCGTTGGTGGTGCCGGACAGGGCCAGGATGGCCTCGCACACGTGCACGTCGCGGGCCAGCGAGGGGCGACCGTCGGCCGGTCCGCCGCGCACCGTCCCGTTCTTGCGCCGCAGGTACTCGACCTCGCGCTCGACCCGGTACGTCACTCCCTTCGTCGTCGCGCCCAACTCGTCCAGCAGCGGACCCAGCGCCCCCAGCTTGGCGGCGACCGCCGGGTAGTCCCGCTCCACCACGACCAGCTTGGGCATCGTGACGCCCGGCACCGGCTCGCACTCCCCGGTCTTCCAGTCCGCGACCCGGCCGTGTGGGGTGGCCAACTCGTCAGGCGTGTCATGGGCGAGGGGGACGGCGACGACGTCCTTGCGCACCCCCAGGTGGGTCTCGGCGAGACGGCTGAAGGCGGCGGCGATCGTGGCGAAGGCGTCGAAGTCGGTGCGGGTCTGCCACGGTGGGGAGATCGCCGGGTTGAACGAGTTCACGAAGGGGTGCATGTCCGTGGTGCTCAGGTCGTGCTTCTCGTACCAGGTCGCCGCCGGCAGCACGACATCGGAGAACAGCGTGGTGCTGGTCATCCGGAAATCCAGGGTCAGCAGCAGGTCGAGTTTTCCGGTGGGCGCCTGCTCGTGCCACACGACATCGACCGGACGGTGCTCGGGCCGCGCCTCGCTCGCGCGCACCGCGGCGTCGGTGCCGAGCAGGTGCTTGAGGAAGTACTCGCTGCCCTTGCCGGAGCTGCCCAGCAGATTCGAGCGCCACACCGTCAGCACGCGGGGAAAGTTCTCGGGCGCGTCAGGGTCCTCGCAGGCGAATCGCAGGCGGCCGGCCTTGAGCTCGGCCGGCACGTACTCGGTGATCGGTGTCGCGGCCTGCTCGGCGTCGTCGGCCAGCCGCAGAGAACTGCGGTCGAACGTGGGATAGGACGGCATCCACCCCATCCGGGCCGACGCCGCCAGCACGTCCGCGGTGCTCTTGCCGGCCAGCAGCCCGCCCGACGTCGCCGACGCGAGGGTGTCCGCGCCGAAGGCGTCGTAGCGGAACTGGTCGGTGTGCAGGTACCAGTAGGCGGTCTGGATCATGTGGCGCGGCGGGCGGGACCAGTCCAGGGCGTTCGCGAGCTGGGTGTAGCCGGTCAGCGGACGGACCTTCTCCTGCCCGACGTAGTGCGCCCATCCGCCGCCGTTGACGCCCTGGCACCCGGTCAGCGTGGTGAGGGTGAGGAACGCCCGGTAGATGGTGTCGGAGTGGAACCAGTGGTTCGTGCCGGCGCCCATGAGGATCATCGACCGGCCCCTGGACTCCTCGGCGTTGGCCGCGAACTCCCGCCCGATCCGCTCGGCCTTGGCCGCCGGTACCCCGGTGATGCCCTCCTGCCATGCCGGGGTGCACGGCTGCGACGCATCGTTGTAGCCGGTGGGCCACTGCCCCGGCAGTCCCTCGCGGCCCACGCCGTAGGTGGCCAGCAACAGGTCGAACACGGTCGTGACCAGCCGCCCCGCGACCCGGCGGGCAGGTACCCCGCGGCGCACCACGTCGGCGGAGCCGTCCGGCGCGTCGAAACGCGGCAACTCCAGCGGCGCCACCTCGGCCTCGGGCCCCGCGGCGCTGAGCAACGGGTCCACGTCACCGAGGTCGAGGTTCCACCTTCCCTTGCCCTCCTCGCCGTAACGGAAGCCCAGCGATCCGTTCGGCACGACCGGTTGGCCGGTGTCCGAGTCCAGGAGCACCGTCTTGAACGCCGCGTGCTCGCCCGTGGGGTGCGGGTGGCCCAGGTCGGCCGCGGTGAGGAACTTGCCGGGCACGTAGGTGTCACCCCGCTGCTCGAGCGAGACGAGGAAGGGGAGGTCGGTGTACCGCTTGACGTAGTCGGTGAAGTACGGCGTGTCGCGGTCGACGAAGAACTCCTTGAGGATGACATGGCCCATCGCCATGGCCAGAGCGCCGTCGGTGCCCGGCGCCGCGGCCAGCCACTCGTCGGCGAACTTGGTGTTGTCGGCGTAGTCGGGGGAGACCACGACGACCTTCTGGCCGCGGTAGCGGGCCTCGGTCATCCAGTGCGCGTCCGGCGTGCGGGTGACCGGGACGTTGGAGCCCCACATGACGAGGTAACCGGCGTCCCACCAGTCCCCGGACTCCGGCACGTCGGTCTGGTCGCCGAAGACCTGCGGCGACGCGACGGGCAGGTCGGCGTACCAGTCGTAGAACGAGAGCATCGCCGCGCCGATGAGCGAGTAGAACCGCGAGCCGGCGGCGTGGGAGACCATGGACATCGCCGGGATGGGCGAGAACCCGGCGATCCGGTCGGGCCCGTGCGCCTTGATGGTGTGCACGTGGGCCGCGGCGATCATCTCCACCGCTTCGTCCCACGTCGCGCGGACGAGGCCACCCTTGCCGCGGGCGGCCTTGTAGGCGCGCGACCTCACCGGGTCGTCGACGATGTCGGCCCATGCCAGCACCGGATCGCCCAGGCGACGTCTCGCCTCGCGGTACAGGTCCAGCAGCACCCCGCGGACATAGGGGTAGCGGACCCTGGTCGGGGAGTAGGTGTACCAGGAGAACGCCGCCCCGCGGGGGCAGCCGCGCGGTTCGTACTCGGGGCGGTCCGGGCCGACCGACGGGTAGTCGGTCTGCTGGGCCTCCCAGGTGATGATCCCGTCCTTGACGTAGACCTTCCACGAGCAGGAACCGGTGCAGTTGACGCCGTGGGTGGAGCGCACCACCTTGTCGTGGCTCCATCGGTCCCGGTAGAAGCTGTCGGCGTCCCGGCCGCCGATCTGGTGCAGGGTACGCAGGTCGTCGGAGACCGCGCGCCTGGTGAAGAACCGCCGGGTCCTGAGCAGCGCCTCGGTGACCTCGCCGTCCATCCCCGGGCTGTGGGGCGGGAGGTGGTGTCCTTGCGTCACGGATGTCCCTTCGTGGTGCTCAGTCACGAGGCGGTGACCTCATCGGTGGGCCGCGTGGACCGAGCGCCGGACGGGCCACCAGGTGAACGCGGCGGTGGCCAGCGCCACGACCGCGAGCAGGGCGAGCCCGATGCTGTAGTCACCGGAGCTGCCGTACACCACGCCCATCACCAGAGGCGGCACGAAACCGCCGAGCCCACCGGCGGCCCCGACGATGCCGGTGACCGCGCCGACCTTCTGCGCTGGGGCCAGTTTCGCCACGAGGGCGAAGCAGGCTCCGGAGGAGGCGCCCAAGGTGACGGCGAGGCCGAGGAACGCGATGGTGCCCGTCGGCACCAGTTCGAACTCGGCGGCGGCGAGCGCCGCGAGCGCGGCCGCGGCGGCGAAGCAGGCGGTGAGCACCGGGACCGGATGCAGCCGGTCGGACAGCCAGCCACCGACCGGCCGCATCACCACGGCGAGGACCACGAACCCGGCCGTCCGCATGGCCGCGTCGTTCTGGTCCAGCCCGTAGGCGTTGCGTAGGTAGGTGGGCAGATAGACGCTGAAGGCGACGAAGCCACCGAAGCCGACCGCGTAGAGCAGGGACAGCTGTCCGGTCGCCGGCAGCTTCGCGGTCGTCCAGGTCCGGGCCAGGAACGAGCCCTGTGAGGCGGTGCGGCCGGGGGCGTCGCGCAGCAACAACGCTGCCACCACGGTGTAGACCGCCAGCCCGCCGGCGACCAGGAGGAAGGGCGCCGCCCGTCCGTAGCTGTCGGCGAGGCGGACGGTGGTGAACGCCGAGATGGCGGTACCGCCCATGCCAACCCCGAACACGCCCAGCGCGAGGCCTCGCCTGTGCGGCGGGAACCATGCGTTGACCAGTGGCACGCCGACGGCGAAGGCGGTGCCACCCAGGCCGAGCAACAACCCGCCGAGGATCAGCAGCGGGTAGGAGTCGGCCACCAGACCGACGAACAGCACCGGGACGATCGTCAGGGCGCTCACCGCCGGGAACATCACCCGGGCTCCGAACCGGTCGGTCAGGGCGCCGACCGGGATCCGGCCGAGAGAGCCGACGACGACCGGGACGGCGACCAGGAACGCCTGCTGGAAGGCGCTCAGCTCCAACTCGTCGCGGTAGGCGGCGCCGAGCGGGCTGATCAGCGCCCATGCCCAGAAGTTCACCAGGAATCCCACCGTGGCCAGCGCGAGCATCGTTCCCGCCGGGCCGTCGCCCGCCTGCCGTCCCTGCCCCGTGGCGACGTCGGCGCCGCCGGGCAGGTCAGCGCGGGATGCGGACATTGTCGTCCTCCGACGGTCGTCAGTTGGCCGGCGTGCCGGGCGTGGTCTCGGCGATCTTCGGGAAGATCCGCATGTGGCCCCCGACTGGGTGGTCGGTTGTTTTTACTAGATGGTTTGGTGAAAATATCAGCGGGGCGGCCGGGGCGCACCCCTTCTGCCGTCGGCCGGTCGTGTCGCGCTGCCGGAACCGCCGGCCGACGAGCAGCCCGATGGGACGCGGCTCTTCCGACGACAGGTGAGGCCATGGAGAAGCTCAGTGTGGACGCGGTCGCCCGCGAGCAGTCCCGCAAGGCCGCGGCCGCGGGCAGCGGGCGCGGCGCCGAAACGGTCTACGGTGGACACGAGAAGACGCTGCGGCAGACCGTGATCGCCCTGAGCGCCGGCTCCTCCTTGGCGGAGCACGAGAATCCGGGTGAAGCCACGGTGTTCGTCCTGGAGGGCCGGGTACGGCTCGCGTCGGCGGCAGCATCCTGGGAGGGCCGCAAGGGCGACCTGTTGATCGTGCCCCAGGCCAGGCACAGCCTCGAAGCGCTCACTGACGCTGCGGTGCTGCTCACCGTCGCCAAGCACACCTGAGGTCTCGGGTGCGGGCCACGTCCCGGTCGGCTCACGTGCCGGCCGTGAAACGTGACCGCGTGCCGGTGCGCGACGGTGCACCCGGCGCTCGGCCGGGGTCCCCCGGTCCGGCCTCCCCCTACAACTTGGGTAGTGAGGAATGTCTGCCGCGAATGACGTCGTCAGCGGGCCGGCGCAGGTGTCCGCGCGGGTCGGCGTGAGCCGCCTGCGCATCCTGGAGATCCTCCGACGTGCCCCCGCAGGACTCGGGGTGCGGGAGATCGCCGAGCAGGCCGGGCTGCACGCGAACACCGTGCGGTTCCATCTCGATCGGCTCGTCACCGACGGGGTTGTGGCCCGGCACACCGAAGGCCGGACTGGACCCGGTCGGCCGCCGCTGACGTTCACCATGGGTGCCGGTCCCGCCGCTCACGGGCAGAAACGCAGCTACCGGCTGCTGGCCGAGATCCTGGCCGGCTTCATCGCCGGCGCGATGCCGGCCGCGGCGGCCGCCGCGGCCCAGGCCGGGCGGACGTGGGGCCGCTATCTGGCCGAGCGCCCTGCGCCCTACCGCAGGACCGGTCACGAGGAGGCGCTCACCCAGCTGCTGCGCATCCTCGACGACATCGGCTTCGCCCCGGAGTTCGCCACGCCAGGCGGACGCCGGGAGATCCGGCTGCGGCACCGCCCCTTCATCGAGGTCGCGGCGGAGCATCGCGAGGCCGTGTGCTCGGTCCACCTGGGACTGATGCAAGGCGGACCGGCCGAGATGCGCGCCCCTCTCACCGCCAACCGCCTGGAGCCGCTCGTCCAGCCATCGCTGTGCGTCGCGGGACTGACCGAGACCGGCCCGGCACGCCGCAACCTGAATGACCCTCTGGAACCGGGTTGACGGAGGATCCGCAGCGGCGACGCGAGGTCCGCGTGGCGGCGCCACCCCGTCGAGGCAGGATCCACTGTGGGGTACGTCGTGGCAGTACCCCGGCCCTTCCGTAGGTCTGCCTCCGCAGAGAAGCGCCAGACTGAGGCGCAGCCGGGCATCTGTGATCATGCGGTTCCGGCGATGACCTCGGAGTACGGGCGGCGGGGTGACCTCGGCATCGGGGAGGTGCGGTTGGGCGGCCAGCCCAGGCGGACCAGCAGCTGTGGCTGCCGACTGTCGCCGAGCACAGCCGTACGCACCGTTTCACGCGCCAGGTCGTTCTCGGCGACCTGACTGAGCGGGCAACTGGCCAGGCCGGTTGCCGTCGCCGTGAGCAGTACGGCCGACAGTGCCTCGCCGGCGACGAGCCAGCTGCGGCGGTCGTCGCCGAGCGTGCTCAGCACCGCGAGAACGGCACCGTCGTCCATCGGGGGTGTCGTCAGGTCGCCTCGGCCGGCCGGTGAGAAGTCCCTGGCCAGCAGCGGCCGGGCGAGCGGGTCAGGTGCCCGCAGGCTGCTGGCCGGCACGCCGTCAACCGCGCCGAGCCCGCGCGCGGCCCAGGTGGCGAGCTCCGTGCGATAGGCCGGGTCGTCCCGCTGTTCGGCATTGGCCGTCGTCATTGCCACCACCAGTTCCCGCCGTGCGGTGACGGTGTCGGCCACCGTGAGGCTGGCATGTTCGGCGTCGGCCGCGGCCGTGAGCGCGTCGAGCACCGCTCCGGGCACCGGTTCCGGCAGGTAGGGGCGACGGTCGGAGCACCGCTGGTCGATCGCCGCGGCCAGGGTCACTGCGTCCGGCGGGACCTCTGCCAAGCGGGCGAACTCCAGCGCGGCCAGGTGCGACGGCTGCGCAGGATTGGGCAGGCGTCGCACGAAAGTCCGCCAGCCCATGGAGGCGAAGGCGATCCGGCCATGGTGCAACGCCGCGCCGCAGCTGATCACGAGCTCGCGGCCCGATGGATCAGCGGCGGGGAGCAGTCTCGACTCGTCGGCGTAGAGGTGCACGGTGTGGTTGTCGAGCCGCCATCGCCACGGCTGACTGTTGTGCAGCGAGGGCGCTCGACAGGCCAGCTCGACCGCGGCTGCCATCGTCCGCCGGTCGGGGCGGTCGGTGTCCCCCGCCAACTCCTCTCGCCGGCTCTGGCTGGTCATCGGACCATCACCTTCTCCGTCCTCGACGCGGGGCTGAACTCAGGCCCAGACCCTTCCCCGGCCGGCCGTCGCCCATCAGCAGCAATGGCCCCCGACCGCCAGGCGTTAGGTCCCGCAACGGCGGGACCCCAAGCCCTTCGGACGACGATCCGACCGCTGCAACCTGGTGGCGTGGCCAAGTACGTGTACGCATTCGCCGAGGGCAACAAGGACCTGAAGCATCTGTTGGGCGGCAAAGGCGCCAACTTGGCCGAGATGGCCAACATCGGACTGCCGGTGCCACCGGGATTCACCATCACCACCGAGGCCTGCCGGGCGTACCTGGCAGGCGGGTACGAGCCGCCGGAACTGGCAGGCCAGGTGGACCAACACCTGGCGGCGTTGGAAGCCGCGATGGGTAGGCGCCTCGGTGATGCCGACGACCCGCTGCTGGTCTCGGTGCGCTCGGGCTCGGCGTTCTCCATGCCTGGGATGATGGAGACCGTCCTGGACGTCGGCCTCAACGACGAGTCGGTTCGCGGCCTGGCCAGGATCGCCGCCGACGACCGCTTCGCGTGGGACTCCTATCGGCGACTGGTGCAGATGTTCGGCAGGACCGTGCTCGGCGTCGACGCCGAGCACTTCGACGCCGTGTTCGACGCGGCGAAGCACGCCAAGGGCGTTGACGACGACCTTTGCCTGGACGCCGCCGACCTGCGTTCGATCGTCACGGCCTTCAAGGCAGTCGTGCTCCAGCGCGCCGGTCGGGACTTCCCGCAGGACCCGCGCGAACAGCTGGAGCTGGCGGTCCGCGCGGTCTTCGACTCGTGGAATTCGCGCCGGGCGGCCACCTACCGCCGTCAGGAACACATCCCCGCCGACCTGGGCACCGCGGTGAACGTGATGGCCATGGTGTTCGGCAACCTCGGGTCTGATTCGGGAAGTGGTGTGGCGTTCACCCGGGACCCGGCCACGGGGCAGCAGGGTGTCTACGGCGACTACCTGCCCAACGCCCAGGGCGAGGACGTCGTCGCGGGCATCCGCAACACCCTGCCCCTCACCGCGCTGGAGCGCCTGGATCCCGTCTCCTACCGCAGCCTGCTGGCCAACATGGCGACGTTGGAACGGCACTACCGGGACCTGTGCGACATCGAGTTCACCATCGAACGCGGCACCCTGTGGATGTTGCAGACGAGAGTGGGCAAGCGCACGCCCGGTGCGGCCTTCGTGGTGGCCTGTCAGCTGGTCGATGAGGGAGTCATCGACCTCGACGAGGCGCTGCGTCGGGTGACCGGCGCCCAGCTCGCCCAGCTGATGTTCCCACGCTTCGACTCCAGGACGGATGCGTTGGTGTTGGCGACCGGCATGAACGCCTCGCCCGGCGCGGTCAGCGGCGTTGCCGTCTTCGACAGCGCGACCGCCGTGGCCCGGGCCGCGGCGGGTGAACGCGTGATCCTGGTGCGGCGCGAGACCAACCCCGACGACCTGAACGGCATGATCGCCGCGCAGGGTGTGCTGACCAGCCGTGGCGGGCGCACCAGCCACGCGGCCGTGGTCGCCCGCGGCATGGGCAGGACGTGTGTGTGCGGCGCCGAGTCGCTCAACATCGACGTCGCCGGTCGCAGGATGGTCGGGCCCGGCGGCGTCGTGGTCTCCGAGGGCGACCTGCTGTCCGTAGACGGCAGCACGGGTGAGGTGTTCCTCGGCGAGGTCGCGGTGGTGGCGTCGCCGGTCATGGAGTACTTCGAGGGCACGCTGGATCCCTCGGCGCCGGACGCCGACGAACTGGTCCGCGCCGTGCACCGGCTCCTCGGCCACGCCGACACCCGGCGCCGGCTCGCGGTGCGGGCGAACGCCGATACCGGCCGGGACGCGGCCCGGGCGCGGCGGTTCGGCGCCGAGGGCGTCGGGCTGTGCCGCACCGAGCACATGTTCCTGGGCGAGCGGCGTGAGCAGGTCGAGCGGCTAGTGCTGGCCGACACCGACGCGGAGCGAGACAAGGTGCTGGCCGAGCTGTTGCCGCTACAACGGGCCGACTTCATCGAGGTGTTCACCGCAATGGCCGGGCTGCCGGTCACCATCCGGCTGCTCGACCCGCCGCTGCACGAGTTCCTGCCGGACCTGACGGAGCTGTCCGTTCGGGTGGCCCTGGCCCGGCAAGGTGGCCAGGTCGATGACCGAGACGTGGCGCTGCTGGCCGCGGTGCGCCGCCTGCACGAGGACAATCCGATGTTCGGGTTGCGCGGCGTGCGGCTGGGCATCGTCATGCCGGGCCTGTTCGGCATGCAGGTCCGCGCAATCGCCCAGGCGACCGCGGCGCTGCGTCACGACGGTGTCGAGGTGCGGCCCGAGATCATGATTCCGTTGGTCGGTGCCGTGCAGGAGTTACAGGTCATCGCCGAGGAAACCGCCGCGGTCCTGGCCGAGGAGTCGGAGCTGCACGGTGTGGAACTCGGCGCCCTCATCGGCACCATGATCGAGCTACCGCGGGCCGCACTCACCGCGGGACAGATCGCCGAATCCGCGCAGTTCTTCTCCTTCGGTACCAACGACCTGACCCAGACCACCTGGGGCTTCTCCCGCGACGACGTCGAGGGCGCCTTCTTCGCGCGGTACCTGGATCGCGGCATCTTCGCCACATCTCCCTTCGAGACGGTCGACGTCGACGGTGTCGGCCGACTGATCCGCCTCGCCGTCCGCGAGGGCCGGGCCACCCGACCGGACCTGAAGTTCGGCGTCTGCGGCGAGCACGGCGGTGACCCGAACTCCATCCACTTCTTCCACGACGCCGACCTCGACTACGTCTCCTGCTCGCCGTTCCGGGTACCCATAGCGCGCCTGGAAGCCGGCCGCGCCAAGCTCGGCGACCTGCACGTTGACGCCGCAACGGTTGCGGTGACGCCGCGACCGCGAGCCGAGGCTGCTGATCACTGACAGCCGGTCATCCATCCGGGAAGGAGGTCATGTCATGGTCCGGGTGAAAGCAGCGGCGCCGAAGTTCTCTAAGTGCAAGCGGCTTGCGGTGACTGGGGTGATGCGCTTCATGTGTAACCGCATCGGCGCGGCGCCGAAGGCGGAGTGAGCCGGCGGCTCCTCCGCCGCCTGTGTGCCAGGCACGTCATGCCGGCTGGGGCGCGTCGTTGTCGACAGAGAGGACCCGGTGCGGTTGTGCGGACGGGCCATGACGACCGGGCAGGGCGCGTGGCGCACCGTCGCCGGACTGGTGGAGCCGAGCAGCAGGCCGCGTATACCGCCGGACAGCTCGAAGATCCGGCTCGG
Source organism: Pseudonocardiaceae bacterium (assembly GCA_036402215.1). Lineage (GTDB taxonomy): Bacteria > Actinomycetota > Actinomycetes > Mycobacteriales > Pseudonocardiaceae > DASXTS01. The sequence goes on along the minus strand of DASWTI010000237.1, from coordinate 3,746 downwards.
CGTGTTCACGACGTGCTCAGTCCGCTGGTGTGAGACCGACGATCCATCTCCCCGGGTGGGGTCAGCCGACCCTGGGCCGATCGGCGAGGCCGTTCGTCCCGGGCAGCGGGGCGGGCGGTGGCCGGTCGGCATGTCACCCTCCGACTCAGCCGAACGCTGGCCAGGATCAGCAGCGCCACGGCGAACCCCGTGAACACTGCCAGGGGACGAGCGAGGTCGGTGATGCCGCCACCGCGCGACAGCACCTCGATCCAGCCGTCGATCGCCCAGGCATGGGGTGTCAGGTGCCCGAGTCGCTGCATGGGCGGGGTGGCGATCTCTAGCGGCCAATGGCGCCGTCGAGCATGCCGAGGGCGATACCCACGGCCGGTCCGATGGCACCAGCCTGGTCCGGGGTGCGGAACAACGACCCGGCCAGCAGTCCTGCGCCGGTGCTCACCAGGACCCACACCAGCACCAGCGCGACGGCGGCCGGTGGGTCTCCACAGTTGACGCCGAATACGGCGGTGCCAATGCCACCACGACGGCGAGCTGTTCCAGGAACGGCGGCTGCGGAGCGTCACAGCCAACACCCGGGGCGACGGCGAGGGTTTCCTGCGGCTGACGGGCGGCTCGGGATCGCACCATGACCGTGGGCCTAGGTAGTGGACGGTGCCCCGCGCGCGTTGTCGGGCCCGGCGCAGGGCGCTTGGGGGGCGGCGGTCCTGCACCGCTGATCGGTGAGTCCCACCAGGAGGTTCGGCCCCAGCCGGGACGACCTTGCGGCCGCTTCACCGAGGACCGTTGGGACCGCTCGTTCCGACGCGGCGTGCGAGCGGTCCTGGCTGAGGTCGGACATAGGTCCTGCGAGACGGGTCCCCTCGGGCCGTGTCGCCGCCCCGGATCAACGGCGACGCTCGGAGCATGCCATCGGCGCCGGAGCGGCCGCTCGCGAACCAGGCCGGTGGGTGTGAGGAGGACGTCGTGTCTGACTTCCGGACGTCGTATCCCGTGCGGGTGGACGCGTCACTGGACGCCTCGCTCTCGCGTGGGCTGTGGCTCGTCAAGTGGCTGCTGCTGATTCCGCACTACATCGTGCTGGCCTTTCTCTGGCTGGCATTCGGCGCGCTGAGCGTGGTGGCGTTTTTCGCCATCCTGTTCACCGGTCGCTATCCGCGGCCACTGTTCGACTTCAACGTCGCCGTGCTCCGTTGGACGTGGCGGGTGCACTACTACGGCTACGGCGCCCTGGGCACCGACCGGTATCCGCCATTCACCCTGGCCGACGTGCCGGACTACCCGGCCCACCTCGACGTCCCGTATCCCGAGCGGCTCTCCCGCCGCCTGGTGCTCGTCAAGTGGTGGCTGCTCGCCATCCCGCACTACCTGATCCTGGCCTTGTTCGTCGGAGGCGGCATGTGGTTCGGCGCCGGCTGGCCCGACGGGGCAGGCCAGGACGGCTGGGCCTTTGGCGGGCTCGTGGCGCTGCTCGTCTTCGTGGCCGGCGTCGTGCTGCTGTTCTCCGGGCGCTATCCCACACCGATCTACGACTTCGTGATGGGCATGGACCGCTGGGCTCTCCGGGTCGCCGTCTACGCAGGACTGATGACCGACCGGTACCCGCCCTTCCGGATGGACATGGGAGGCACGGACCCCGGGTCGCTGCCCGTCGCCCCGCCGCCGACCGGACCTGCCGGCGGTGCGGCCGTCCCGCCGGGCAGCGGGCCGACACCGGCCGAAACCTCCGGCCCTGCGGCCGGAAGCCCCGTCGCCTCGCCGACCAGCACATGGACCACTGGGCGCGTGGTCTCGGTCGTGGCTGGCGCGATCCTGCTGCTCACCTCTACCGGCTTCCTGACCGCCGGCAGCGGGCTGCTCTGGGCCGATCAGACCCAGCGTGACGACAACGGGTACGTCCGGACACCGGACGCGGTGCTCAGTACCGACCTGTACGCCCTCACCACCGACGGCATCGTGCTGGAGGGGGACGGCCTCGACTGGGTCGTTGACGACCTGCTCGGTACGGCCCGGCTCGAAGCCGTTCCCACGGCCGTCGGCGACGAGTTGTTCCTCGGCGTCGGACGGACCGCCGACGTCGACCGCTACCTCGGTGGTGTGGGCCGCGCGATGCTCGGCGACCAGTGGGACGGTGGGATGCCCGGGCCTGACTCGACCGAGATGGCCGGCGGTCCCCCGGTGGTGCGCCCGACCGAGGTCGACATCTGGGCCGCCTCCGTCAGCGGTACAGGCAGACAGGTACTGGACTGGCGTCCCGCCGAGGGTGACTGGACCGTTGTGATGATGCGCGCCGATGGCGGCGCGGAGGTCTCCACCGAGATCCGCGTGGCGGCCACGCTGCCGGGTCTGACCAGGTCCGCGGTAGTTCTGCTCGCCCTCGGCTCCGTAGCCGCCCTGGCAGGCGTCCTGTTCATCGCCCTCGCGGTGCACCGGGCGCACCGGAACCTCACATCTGGGGACGTGCCGCCCGACCGGCTTCCATCGGCCGCCTCGCTGGACAACGAGCCCGCCCTCGACGCCACTCCGCGTTCGTCGTGACGTGAGCGGACCGTAGCGCGAGACCTCCGATCCACCTTGTGTGCAGGGTCTCGGGCTACGGTCCCGGCTGCCGCGGTCAGCCGCTGCGTACTGGTGGCCGCAGGCGTGCTGCGGTTCTCGGTGCGGGCCGGGCTGGTGACCAGCGTCGGCGCCTACCTGTGCTACGTCGTCACCCGGTGGCTGGAGCCGTTGTCGGGCTTGGCGTGCGCCTGTACCGCGGCGACGCTTGTCGTGCTGGTCCTGGGGGCTGCGGACGCTCCTGGTTCTGGAGCGGCCGTTGGCGCTCTGGAAGGTGGTCCTGATCGCCACCATGGCTGCGGTCGTGGCCGGCGTCGTGGCGATGCGGGCGCTCGGGGAGGGACTAGTTCTCCTCGACGTCACTTCCGTGGACGCTGTTGACCGCCGCCGTCATCGGCGCCGGGGGCAGTGGTGCTCGTCGAACTGGCCCGTCGTGAGCCTGGCCCCGTGGCGCGGACACCCGCGTGTGGGGTCACTGATCATCCTGTGCGGACGTCGGTGTGTATGGAGGGATTCGAACGTGATGGGCGAGCCGGGCCCCACGGGACGGACATCTTGATGTCGACCGTTTCACGGGCACGACCGATACGCGGCGGCCGCCTGCGGGCGGATCGAGAGGATGTTGCAGCTGCGGCCGTCATGGTGGAGCGGGTTGAACCGGAAGGTCGTCGGCGAGGCCGGAGATTTCCACGGTTCGCTGTACTGGTTTGCTGCCGTGGAGGGCCAGGGTCAGGTCGCGGGTGGCGCATTTCTGCTTCGCCTTCAGCAGCACGGCCAGGCCGGTGCCGCCCAGGAACGATACGCCCGTCAGGTCGAGGACGACTGCGGTGACGCCGTGGGCTCCGCAGGCGTCGTCGATCGCGCTCTTCAGCATGCCGGCCGTGGACAGGTCCACCTCGCCCCGGGCTGTCACCCTGGCCGTCCGTCCGTCGAGGCCGACGTGCACGTTCAGCAAGTCGGGCACCCGTTGGACACTAGTCGCAGGGCCTTTTGAGCTTCGGTTTAGAGTCTCCCGACTCGATGTTGGTGCGGAGCGGTGTGTACTACGGTCGCGGGGTGGAGGGGCCGGAGTGGGATGACCTGGCCGGGGCGTTCGCTGATATCGCTCGGCAGTTGCAGGCCGAGGCGACGCCGGAGCAGATCTGGGGACGGATCGTGGAGGCGGCGGTGGCCACGGTGCCCGGGTGTGATCA
>DASWTI010000236.1:0-7268 GCA_036402215.1 Pseudonocardiaceae bacterium | reverse complement strand
CGTAGACGATCTTCTCGACGACCTCGGGCTCGACCTGCGTCGAGTCGCCGTCGGCGTTGGACGACTTGCCCTGGTTGTCGCCCTTGCCGCCGGAGAGCGGCTGGCCCACCTTGCAGTTGTCGCGGTAGACGGCCGTCGCCTTGAGGCCGAGCTTCCAGGACTGCAGGTAGATGTCCTCGATCTCCTCGACCGTGGCCGTCTCCGGCAGGTTCACGGTCTTGCTGATCGCGCCGGACAGGAACGGCTGCGCCGCCGCCATCATCCGCACGTGGCCCATCGGGGTGATGGCCCGCTCCCCCATCGCGGTGTCGAAGACCTCGTAGTGCTCGGTCTTCAGGCCGGGGGCGTCGATCACGTGGCCGTGCTCGGCGATGTACTCGACGATCGCCTCGATCTGCTCCTGCTGGTAGCCCAGCTTGCGGAGCGCACGCGGCACCGTCTGGTTGACGATCTGCATCGAGCCGCCGCCGACGAGCTTCTTGAACTTCACCAGCGAGAAGTCGGGCTCGATGCCGGTGGTGTCGCAGTCCATCATGAAGCCGATGGTGCCGGTGGGCGCGAGGACCGAGGCCTGCGCGTTGCGGAAGCCGTTCTTCTCGCCGAGCTTGATCACGTCGGCCCACGCCTGGGTGGCCAGCTTGTGCACGCGGCCGTCCTCGGTGTGCAGCACGCGGACGACGTCGTTGGCCGCCTGGTGCTTGCGCATCACGCGCTTGTGGGCGTCGGCGTTGCGGGCGTAGCCGGCGTAGGGGCCGACGATGCCGGCGAGCTCGGCGCTGCGCTTGTACGACGTACCGGTCATGAGGCTCGTGATCGCGGCAGCCATCGAGCGGCCGCCCTCGGAGTCGTAGCCGAGGCCCATCGCCATGAGCAGGGCGCCGAGGTTGGCGTAGCCGATGCCGAGCTGGCGGTAGTCGACCGTGGTCTGGCCGATCGCCTCGGTCGGGAAGTCGGCGAAGCAGATCGAGATGTCCATCGCGGTGATGACGAGCTCGACCGCGCGGACGAACAGCTTCGCGTCGAACGTGCCGTTGTCCTTGAGGAACTTCATGAGGTTGAGCGAGGCGAGGTTGCAGCTGGAGTTGTCCAGGTGCAGGTACTCGCTGCACGGGTTGGACGCGGTGATCCGGCCGGACTCCGGGCAGGTGTGCCAGTCGTTGATCGTGTCGTCGTACTGCACGCCGGGGTCGGCGCACTCCCAGGCGGCCTGCGCGATGTCGCGGAAGATCTTCTTGGCGTCGGCCGGCCAGGTCTGGTCGGTGGTGCGGGCCCGCAGCCGGAACTCGCCGCCGCTCTCGACGGCACGCATGAACACGTCGGATACGCGCACGGAGTTGTTGGCGTTCTGGTACTGCACGCTCGTGATGTCCGCGCCGCCGAGGTCCATGTCGAACCCGGCGTCGCGCAGCACGCGGATCTTGTTCTCCTCGCGCGCCTTGGTGATGATGAACTCCTCGATGTCGGGGTGATCGACGTCGAGCACGACCATCTTGGCGGCGCGGCGGGTGGCCCCACCGGACTTGATGGTGCCGGCGCTGGCGTCCGCGCCGCGCATGAAGCTGACCGGGCCGGACGCGGTGCCGCCGGAGGAGAGCAGCTCACGCGAGGAGCGGATGCGGGAGAGGTTGAGGCCGGCGCCCGAGCCGCCCTTGAAGATGAGCCCCTCCTCCTTGTACCAGTTGAGGATCGAGTCCATCGTGTCGTCGACGGCCAGGATGAAGCAGGCGCTGACCTGCTGCGGCGAGCTGGTGCCGACGTTGAACCAGACCGGCGAGTTGAAGCTGAACACCTGGTGCAGCAGCATCCAGGTGAGCTCGTGCTCGAAGATCGTGGCGTCGTCGTCGGTGGCGAAGTAGCCGTTGTCCACGCCGGCCCGGACGTAGGTGCCGACCACGCGGTCGATGAGCTGGCGCAGGCCCGACTCACGCTCCGAGCTGCCGACGGCGCCGCGGAAGTACTTGCTGGTCACGATGTTGACCGCGTTGACCGACCAGAAGTCGGGGAACTCGACGCCCCGCTGCTCGAAGTTGATCGAACCGTCCCGCCAGTTGGTCATGACGACGTCGCGGCGCTCCCAGCTGACGGCGTCGTACGGGTGCACGCCCTCCGTGGTGAACACCCGCTCGACGCGCAGTCCCTGCTTGCGCCTCGCGGTGCGCCCCTTCGTGGCGGCCGTGCCGCCCGTCGTGGGGGTCTCGGCGGTCTCGGTCATGACGTGCCCTCTCCGTGCTGCTCTGCGCTTCATGAGTTCGTGGTTCTCGTTCTGGGTCGGCGCCGGTCGGTGGTGTCCGTGCTCCCGGTGCTCCCGGTGCTCCCGGTCAGCCGGCCTCGGGGCGCGCTCGCGCGTTCGCCCGCAGGTCGGCGATCTCCTTCTCGAAGTCCTCCGCCGAGGTGAAGGAGCGGTAGACGCTGGCGAAGCGCAGGTAGGCGACCTCGTCGAGCTGACGCAGCGGGCCGAGGATGGCCAGGCCGACCTCGTGGCTCGGAACCTCCGCGCAGCCGCCGGAACGGACCGCCTCCTCCACGCGCTGGGCGAGCTGCTGCAGCGCGTCCTCGTCCACCGGCCTGCCCTGGCAGGCACGCCGGACGCCGCGCACCACCTTGTCGCGGCTGAACGGCTCGGTGACGCCGGAGCGCTTCACCACGGCCAGCACCGGCTCCTCCACCGTCGTGAAGCGGCGGCCGCACTCCGTGCACGACCGGCGACGCCGGATCACCTGACCCTCGTCGACCTCACGCGAGTCCACCACCCGGGAATCGGCATGGCGACAGAACGGACATCGCATCGTCCGCACGCTCCATTTCGGTGTCGATCAGTCACGCAGCGTCGGGCACAAGACCGGGCCTGTGGATCGACCTGGGGATCACCTGAGGACACCCTGTGGATCGTCCGAAACCCTACCTGTGGAGTAACTACACAACTGTAACTACTAGATGTAGGGGGTGACAGTAGATCGCGAGCCAGTCGATTGCAAGCGCGGCCCGCCCCTCACGCACCCCCGGCGTGTCGCGCCCCGTGACCCCGCTCGACGTGCACGAAGGCGGCCCGCACGGCCCTCCACGGCCCCAGCCGGGCGATCACGCGAAGCGCCACGATCGTGGACCGGCCGGGCCCACGAACCTTCCGGCCCAGCACACCCATGTCGCATTCCTGCCGCCTCGCCACCCGACACGCCGAACTTCGCCAAGGTGCGTCCTCGTAACGGGGCAGGCGGACCGCTTCACCCACCCAGCGGGGCACATGGTCCATTCGCCCCAGGCTCCCGGGAGCTGCCCGGCGCGTCGGCGGGCTTCGGACCCGCCCAGGAGCAGCTCGTCCAACAGGAGACCCACGCCCGGGGCACCGGCAGGGAGCAGTTGCGGCCGCCCGAGACCGACGTCCCGCACGCCGGCACCGATCACGGACCCGACACCGTGGCCTGGCATCAGCCGGGCCCTCCCAGGCGGGCACGACGCACCGGCACGGCGCGGTTCCGGCAGGCAGGCCCACACCGCCCGGACTTCACCGTCTGGGCACGGCCCAGCCAGCTCCGGCCCGGCACCTGATGGTCACCTGGCGGACAGGCCAGCACGCCGCCCGGGCATCACATCAGGCATGGCCCGGCCGACTCCAGCACGGCGCCCTGGCGACGACCCCGGTGGGCGGCCAGCACGGCGCCCGGACTTCACGCCAGGGCGCGGTCCGGCCGGCTTCAGCAGGGCGCCTACTACGACCCCGCGCCGAAGCAACGGCCTTGAGCGGACCGCAGGCGTCGTCCGGCGAACAGGCCGACGGCCGACCACGGCAGCCGCGTCGTGCCGGCCGTGCTCGGCCGTGCTCGGCCGCAACGACGCAACGACGCAACGACGCAACGACGCAACGACGTGGCTAGCACCCGTGGGCTGGTCACGCCGATCGGCGACGATCGGTCCAGGAGCCGTACCAGCGATACGTGACGCCGCGGCCGGGACAGCGGAGGACAGGCCGCCACACCGCCGTGGCGAGAGCCCAGAGCAGCCAGCGACAGCGTGGCCGTGACGGCTGGAGGGCGGACCCGTGTGGCCGTGGGATGACGGCCGCTCGGCGACCACACCACCACAGGCCATCACTCCCGGCCGCGGGCCGGCTCGGCGCACGACGGGGCACGACGACATCAGTGCGTCCGCGCTGCCATGGCCGCGGGGCCACGGCGCTCGGAGCTGAGCCGCTACCGGCCCCTCGGTGGTCAGGCTGGACCTGAACCGCCGGAGTCCGTCGGCCGGCGGTGGGAGGTGGCGTGGCGGCCACCGTCGACCCGGCGAGGGCCGCGCGGATTGAGCGTGGTCGCGTGCGGATTGAGTTGTGGGGTCAGCTGTCCGATGGCACCACCAGGGGGAGGCCGGGGTACAGGGTCGAGCCGCGCATGCCGTTGAGCTCGCGGATGCGGTCGACGACGGCGGGGGTGGGGCTGTCGGGAGCGACGCGGGTGGCCAGGTCCCAGAGGGTTTCCCCGGGCTGGACCTCGACGACGGCGGTGGAGTTGGGGACGCCGTCGTCGACGGCGGCGGCGCGGAGGAGGGCGAGGCCCACGACGGCCGCGGCGACGAGCAGGACGAGGGCCAGCAGGGCGGTGACGCGCCGGCGGCGGTAGACGGCCGCGCAGGAGGTGACGGAAGGCCGGGACGCCGGGGCGCCCGCGAGGACCATCGGGCGACGGCGGCCTCGCGGGCGGCGGTCCGGGCGCGGCGGGAGGGGCTGGGCGGGGCGCCGGCGCGGCGGGGCGGGCGCCTCCACGTCGCCGGACGGGAGCGGCGGGGCGGAGCGGCGACGCGGCGGAGCGGGAGCTTCCACAAGGCCGGACGGGACCAGCCGAAGGTGTGCCCGTCCGCGCGGTGGAGCTCCGGCCGGGGCCTCCGGCGCGGTCGGTGTCGTCGTCACCTGCCAGCCCGCGAGCACTGCCATGATGATCGCCTCCTCGAACAGTCGTTCGATCGAACGCCCGTGCGAAAGCTGTCTACCACCAGGTACCGACAAAATCGAGAAGTTCGCGGCGTGTCCTTCGAACACGTGTTTGAAACCGTCGGCGTGTCGGACTAACGTCCGCATCGTGGAACGCGACCAGGGAGGCCGACGGGTGGCACGCACGACAGGCAGCGGCACCGGCGGGGAGGGCTCGGGCGCCAGCGTGCACCCGTTCCCGGCCGACACCGTGCCCGATTCGGACGGCACGGAGGGGCTGACGCCCCGCCAGCGCCGCGTGCTGGAGGTCATCCGGGAGTGGGTGGAGCGGCGCGGCTACCCCCCGAGCGTGCGCGAGATCGGCGAGGCGGTCGGGCTGACCTCCACGTCGTCGGTCGCGCACCAGCTCAGGGCGCTGGAGCGCAAGGGCTACCTGCGACGCGACCCGAACCGGCCGCGCGCGGTCGGGGTGCTGCCGCCGGACGCCGACAGCGAGCCGTCGGACGCCGCGGCCCGGCCGAAGCCCGCGTACGTGCCGGTCGTCGGCCGGATCGCCGCCGGTGGGCCGATCCTGGCCGAGCAGGCGATCGAGGACGTCTTCCCGCTGCCGCGCGAGATCGTCGGCGAGGGCTCGCTGTTCCTGCTGCGGGTGGTCGGTGACTCGATGACCGACGCCGCCATCACCGACGGCGACTGGGTCGTCGTCCGGCAGCAGCCGACCGCGGAGAACGGCGAGATCGTCGCGGCCATGCTGGACGGCGAGGCCACCGTCAAGACCTTCCGCCGGCGCGACGGGCACGTCTGGCTGCAGCCGCGGAACCCGGCCTACGAGCCGATCCCCGGCGACGACGCCACCGTGCTCGGCCGCGTGGTGGCGGTGCTCCGCCGCCTCTGACGGCACCGCGCCCGCGTCCCTGACGGCACCACGCCCGGCGGTGGCCGGGGTGAACGGCGGAACCCGCCGGCCGATGTGGGTCAGTTCGTCCGGCTGCGGCCGGCGAAGCGGCTGATGACGAGGATGACGCCGGCGGCGGCGACGATGGCGATGAGGGCCGCCTGCCAGTCGGACAGGGTGCCGCGCTCCGGCTCGGGCTGGGGGCCCGCGGCGGCGGTGGGGGCCGGGGTGGCGGCCGGTTCCTCGGTGGGCTCGGGCTCCTCGCCGGGCGGGGGGACGAGCTCCAGGGCGTCGGCGACCGAGCGGATCGGCTGGGGACCGGCGTCGCCCTGCTCGGAGGCGGAGAGCAGCGCGCCGTCCGGGGTGAAGGCGATCGCCTCGCCCTGCGGCTCGCCGGGCAGCGGCACGCGCACCGGCGTGGAGCCGAGGGCGGTGACGACGTCGCCGTCCGGGACGGCGAACAGGTAGGCGTCGGTGTAGGTGCGCAGCGCCACCACGCCGCCGTCGGCGCTCACCGCGCCGCCCGTGACGACCGACGAACCGAGGGCGCCGAGCGGGCCGCCCTCGGTGTCGGTGCGCGTGAACCGCACCGAGGTCACCAGCTCCAGCGGCGTGGTCCCCGAGGTGCTCAGCTCCCCCACCGGCCGGTACACGCCGGAGCTGCCGAGCGCCTCCTTGGTCACGACGTACGGCACGCCGCTGGTGTCCAGCAGCAGCGCCTCGGCGTCGTGCGGCCCGTCCGGGTAGGTCAGCCGGTACAGCTCCGGCGCGCCGTCCTGGGACAGCACGTGCAGCGCGATGGTGGCGCGGGCCCGGGCGTTGTCGCCGATGTCCGCGAGCCAGAGCCGGCCGTCCTGGCCGAGCGCCAGGTCCTCCACGTCGAACGGGTCGACGGCCGCGGTGATCACCCGTTGCACGGTGCAGTCCGGGCGCAGCACCAGGACCTGCAGGCGCCGTCCGCCGTCGCCCACGGCGTAACGGACCTCGGGGTCGGCGGCCAGGCCGGACAGCTCGGCGAGCCGGTCGTCCTCGACGACACACTCGTCGACCGGGTCCTCCGGCGTGCGCTGCGCGGCGTCGGCCGGCACCGCCCAGATGGTGGGACCGGTGAGCGACAGCAGCGCGGCGGCCAGGGCGAGCGGGGCGCGGCGGAGGAGCGAACGGTGCGACATCGCGGCGCAGTGTGGCACAGGGCGTGTGCGGACGGTCTGAGGTCACGGCACCACCACGGCGGCAACCTCACCCGGTGGGTGCGCGTCCACCGCTCGTGCAGCCTCCCGTACCACCTCAGACGCCCGATCCCGAGCCCGCCGACCGCCCCGCGGCGGCCACGGGCACGCCGGAACCCGTTGCGCCGCAAGGTCCCGGCGCCACCCCGGCCCCGGAACCGGGCGCGGCGACGACGGCGGAACCGGCGGCGGAACCGGCCGCCGAGCGGACCACCGACGCGGCGGC
>DASWTI010000235.1:0-6348 GCA_036402215.1 Pseudonocardiaceae bacterium | reverse complement strand
CGCGGCCTCCCCGGCCGTGATCGGGCCCGCCCGGCCGGCCGCCGGCCGGCACGCTCCGTGGTTGATCACTCGCGGGCTGTGACCTGCGGAAATGGGACGCATTGCGCCGTAAGGCCGCAGGAATGGCTACACCGTTCCGGGTAGTCCGATCTGTACCGGACGCATCAATTGATCAAGCAATTGCCCCATATCGCGGCGAGATCATTTCACGCCGGATCTAACCGGTAGTTGTTCCAACACGCAACGGATTGTTTTCCGCTGGTCCATCCCATAAAGTCCGAACCGCGTTCGCGAACGCCACACCCAACCTCGATGTCCAGGCGGGCCCGGGAGACCGGCCGGCCGGACGACCCCTGCACGAGGGAGAACCCTGTTATGCGAGAAGACACTCGCACGCCCTGGGCCCGCCGGGCCGCCGGATTCGGACTCGCGACGGCCGCCGTCGTCGCCCTCGCCTCCGCCACCGCGCTGCCCGCGGCGGCCGAGGGCGAGATTCTGTACGCCGGCGCGGCCGACGCCATCAAGGACAGCTACATCGTCGTCTTCAAGGACAACGGCCTGTCCGCGCAGGGCGTCGACTCGCTGGTCGACAGCCTGGCCGCCGAGCACAACGCCACGGTCCAGCACCAGTACACCGCGGCCCTGCGCGGCTTCGCCGGCACCATGAGCGAGGCGGCCGCGAAGAAGCTCGCCGCCGACCCGGCCGTCGAGTACGTGTCCGCCAACCGCACGGTCACCCTGGCCGCGACCCAGTCGCCCACCCCGTCGTGGGGCCTGGACCGCATCGACCAGACCGACCTGCCGCTGAACAACTCCTACACCTACCCGGACCAGGCCGGCACCGGCGTCACCGCCTACATCATCGACACCGGTATCCGGACCAGCCACAGCGACTTCGGCGGCCAGGCGTCCTGGGGCACCAACACCACCGGTGACGGCAACAACACCGACTGCAACGGCCACGGCACCCACGTCGCCTCCACCACCGGTGGCAACACCTACGGCGTCGCCAAGAACGTCAACCTGATCGCCGTCAAGGTGCTGAACTGCGCCGGCTCCGGCTCCTTCGCCGGCGTCGCCGCGGGCATCGACTGGGTCACCGGCCACCACACCAGCGGCCCGGCCGTCGCCAACATGAGCCTCGGGGCCACCGGCTCCGACGCCGCCACCGAGAACGCCGTCCGCAACTCCATCACCGACGGCGTCACCTACACGCTGGCCTCGGGCAACTCGAACTCCGACGCCTGCAACTTCACCCCGGCCCGCGTCGCCGAGGCCATCACGGTGAACGCGTCGACGAACACCGACGCGCGCGCCTCGTTCTCCAACTGGGGCACCTGCACCGACGTCTTCGCCCCGGGCCAGAACATCACCGCGGCGTGGATCACCAGCGACACCGCCACCAACACCATCTCCGGCACCTCGATGGCCGCCCCGCACGCCGCCGGTGTCGCCGCCCTGATCCTGGGCGCCAACCCGTCCGCCAGCCCGGCCACCGTCTGGTCGACCATGTCGGCGAACGCCTCGCTGAACAAGATCACGAACCCGGGCACCGGCTCGCCGAACCGCCTGGTCCGCGTCGGCGCCGGCGGCCCGCCGCCGCCCGGCTGCAACCCGGTCACCAACGGCACCGACGTCAACGTCCCCGACCTCGGCACCGGCCAGTCGACCATCGCGATCTCGAACTGCACCGGCAACGCCTCGTCCGCCGCGACGATCGCCGTGAACATCGTGCACACCTGGATCGGTGACCTGGTCGTCGACCTGATCGCCCCCAACGGCGCCGTCTACAACCTGCACAACCGCAGCGGTGGCAGCGCCGACAACATCAACACCACCTACACCCGCAACCTGTCGGCGCACCCGGCCAACGGCACCTGGACCCTGCGGGTCCGCGACGCCGCCGCGGCCGACGTCGGCTACATCAACAGCTGGACCCTGGACCTCTGATCCCGGGACGGCGTGACCCGCTCACCCGCTGAGCGGCAGTGAACGACCCGGCGCCGGGTGCGACCACCGCACCCGGCGCCGGCGCGTCCGGGCCGGGGCGAGCGAGCGCCCGGGTGGGGTCAGCCCGTGCGGCCGGAGCGGGCGGCGATCCGGGCCCGCACCTCGGGGCGGCGCAGCGGCGGCACCGTGGCCGGGGGCTGGCGGCGCTCCGGCAGGGCGGCCAGCAGCCGCCTGGTCACCTCGGTGACCTCGGCGACCGCCTTCTCGTACTCGGCCACGGCGCCGGTCGGCGGCTGGCGCAGGCCGCTCACCTTGCGGATGAACTGGCGGGCGGCCGCCTCGATCTCGTCCTCGGTGGCCGGCGGCTCCAGGCCGCGCAGCTCGGTGATGTTGCGACACATGCCGACCACGGTAGCCCGCTGGTCACGGGCGCGTCGGCACCGCCGGGACGAGGTCGAGGGAGCGGTCGAGCCCGGTCAGCCGCAGCGTGTGCAGCACGGCGGGGCTGGCCATGACGCGGAACGAGGCGCCGCGTTCTCCGCAGCGGCGCTGGCTCAACGCGAGCAGCGCGATGCCCGCGGAGCCGAAGAACGTGATGGCGGACAGGTCGGCCGTCACCACGGCACGCGACGGAGCCGCGTCGCAGACGGCCTTGAGCGTGGCGTGCAGCCCGCCCTCGGTGTGCGAGTCGAGCTCACCCTCCGCCCGCACGACGACGTCGTCGCCCACCTGCTCCACATCGATGATCAGCTGGTCGTCGTCGTACATCGCATCCGTCTCCACCCGGCAGGCACTGGCGAACCTCGACGGTAGCGGTTCGGTCACGGTTCCCGCACATCGGCGTCGCCCCCCTGCCGGTGACGCCCGGCCCAGCAACGGTCCAGCAGCGCCGCCAGCTCGGCCGGGCGGGACAGCGCGGGGCAGTGCCCGGCGACCAGCTCCAGCGGCTCGCCGGCCGCGTCGCCGAGCCGCTCGGCGAGCACCCGGCGCATGAAGTCCGGCGGGAAGAAGCGGTCCAGCGTGCACACCACGGCGCGGGTGGGCACCGCGGGCAGGGCGGGCAGCGGCCAGGGTTCGTGCATCCCGCCCATGGTCTGGCCGCGACTGCGGCGCAGCGCCTCGGCGGCGAGCGCGGGCTCCACGTCGTCGAGGTACGCGGTGACCTCGTCGTCGTCCGGGTCGGCCTGCTCGTGCCGGGTGTTCGCCCACCAGTCCGAGATCGTCTCGCCGGGCGCGGGCACCATCGCGGTGACGAACACCAGCAGCCCGGCGTCCAGCTCGCCGGCGACCAGCGCGGCCGTGATGCCGCCGAGCGAGTGCCCGACCACGGCGAGGTCGCCGCCGCGGGCGCCGGCCGCGTCCACCGCGTCCACCACGGCGGCGGCGTAGCCGGCCAGCGTGGCGTCCTCGTCCTCGCACGGCAGGTCCATGGTCACCGCGTCGTGGCCGAGCGCCCGGAGCTCGGGGACCAGCCGGTGCCAGTCCCAGGTGCTGCCACCGGCCGCGTGCACGAGAACGAAGGTCGCCATGCCCGCACGATAGGCCGAATGAGCACCAATAGGCCGTTCGGGGGGTATTCACAACGATCGGGAAGCGATTCGTGACGAGTCGCGTCACCCTTTGGTCACGTTTGTTTCCGCGCTGATGACCGGCTCCGTGCGCCGTTCCTACGGTTCTCCCGGCAGCACTGCAACGGGCGAACACCGCTCGCGTGCTGACATCAGGTCGTCCGAACCGGGCGGCCCGGCGCCAGGAGGTCATGCGTGAGGAGATCCAGGCTCGTACCCGTCCTGGCGCTGCTCGCCACCGGTGCGCTCGTGCTGAGCGCGTGTGGTGGTGGCGGCGCCGAGGTCGGCACCGAACGGCAGCAGGACCAGCGTCCTGACGAACTCGGCCAGGCCGACGAGGTCTTCAAGCGTCCCAAGATGGACGACACCGGCGAGTTCACCATGGTCCGCGAGAGCGGCTTCACCGACTACAACAACGGCACCGGGGCGGCCAACGCCTTCCAGAACACCGTCATCCTGTCCAACGTGCAGCCGTCGCCGTACTTCTTCGACCTGGTCGACGGCCAGATCGTGATCAAGGTCGACGGCGACGTCATGGAGTCGGTCGAGGTCACCTCGACCGACCCGATGCAGGTGGTCTGGAAGATCCGCAAGGAGGCAGTCTGGTCGGACGGCCCCGCGCTGTCCTGCAAGGACTTCCACCTGCAGTGGATCGCCGCCACCAGCCAGGTGATGAAGACCGGTGACGACGGCGGCCAGGTGCGGGTGTGGGACACCAGCCCCACCGGCTACGACCAGATCGAGAAGCTGACCTGCTCCGACGAGGGCAAGACGGTCACCACGGACTTCTCGAAGCCGTACGCGGACTACCGCTCGCTGTTCAACTTCATGGTCCCGGCGCACATCCTGGAGAAGCAGACCGGGATCGCGGACATCACCGCGGTGACCGACTCCGACGCCGAGACGATGACCAAGGCGGCCGAGTTCTTCAACACCGGCTGGGTGGGCTTCACCAAGGAGCTGGCACCCTCCGCCGGGCCTTACCTGATCGAGTCCTCGAACGAGGACGAGACGGTGCTGGTGCGCAACGACAAGTGGTGGGCCGAGCGCGGAGGCCCGGCCAAGGTCCGGATGCGGGTGAACACCGACTCGCAGTCGGCCTCGCAACAGCTGCAGAACCGCGAGGTGGACATCATCGCGGTGCAGGCCGACGGTGCGGTGGCCCAGCAGCTGCGCGGTGACTCCTCGATCACCACGTTCGCCGCGGCCGGCCAGACGTACGAGCACATCGACTTCCGGATGGACCTGCCGCTGTTCCAGGACAAGGCCGTCCGCGACGCGGTGGCCGCCTGCGTGAACCGCCAGGACCTGGTGGACAAGCTGGTCAAGGACATCGACCCGAGCGCCAAGCCGCTCGGCAACGTGATGTTCATGCCGAACGAGGTCGGCTACGAGGACCACTACTCGGACACCGGCAACGGTGACGCCGAGGCCGCCGCGAAGATCCTCACCGACGCCGGCTACACCAAGGGCGCCGACGGCATCTTCGCCAAGAACGGCCAGCGGGTCTCGTTCAAGCTGGGCCACCGCATCGTGGAGCGGCGCAGCCAGACCGTGCGGCTGATCCAGTCGCACTGCGCGCCGGCCGGCGTCGAGGTGATCGACGACCAGAGCGAGAACTTCAACGACGTGCGGCTCAAGGTCGGCGACTTCGACATGGCGCTGTTCGCCTGGGTGGGCACCGCGGTCAAGTCCAGCGCCTACGGCAACTACGTGAGCGCCGACGCCGGCGGCAGCTCGAACTACAACCGGTACTCCAACAAGGAGCTGGACCGGCTCTACACCGAGGCCAACTCCGAGCTGGACTACGACAAGCGCGTGCAGATGCTGAACGAGGTCGACAAGCTCATGCGCGCCGACATGCACTCGCTGCCGCTGTTCGTGCTCTCGGACTTCGCGGCCGCCGACGCCGACATCAGCCCCATCTCGTACGTGGGTGCCTACGGCGGCGTCACCTGGAACATGTTCGCCTGGAAGCGCGGCTGAGCCACCCGCCGCGGTGACGACGGAACGGGGCGGCACTCCTTCACCGGGGTGCCGCCCCGTTCCGCTGTGCGGGGCTCCGGTCAGGGGCGGCGGGCGGTCCGTCAGGCTGGACGCACGGATCGAGGGAGGTCGTGGTGGACGAGCTGGTGCGCTGGCTGACGGTGCTGGTGGCGGTCGGCAGCGGCGTGGTGGGCGGCGTGATGCTCGCCTTCTCCACGTCGGTCATGCCTGGCCTCCGGCGGCGGCCGCCCGCGGAGGCGATGGCCGCCATGCGCGCGTTCAACACGGCCATCCTCAACCCGGTGTTCGGCCTGGCGTTCGGCGGCACGCTGGTGGCCTCGGTGGCGCTGGCGGTGACCGCGCCGTTCGCCGGCGTGCCGCACGCGGGCTGGCGGGTGGCCGGTGCGCTGGCGTACGCCGGTGGCGGGTTCCTGCTGACGATGCTGGTGAACGTGCCGCTGAACAACCGGCTGGAGGCGGCCGGACCGGCCGGCCCAGGGGCCGCGCAGCTGTGGGCGGAGTTCCTGCGGCGCTGGACCGCGTGGAACCACGTGCGGACCGTGGCCTGCGTCGCGGCCGCCCTGGTGCTGACCGCCGTGGCCACCACCGGGTCGTAGGCCGCCTCACCCGGCCGTATGACGTGGATGAACCGGCGGACCGGCCGGTACTGGCCGATACTTCGTGCCATGGCCACGCCACGCGATGAGCACCCCCGGACCGGCGCGCGGGACCCGGCGGTGGAACCGTGGCGCGCCCCGGCGGACGCCGGGGACGGAACGGCGCACGACCGGGCACCCGGCACGCCGGCGTGGGACGAGGGACCGGGGAGCCGCGCGGCCGGCGC
>DASWTI010000234.1:0-3303 GCA_036402215.1 Pseudonocardiaceae bacterium | reverse complement strand
GGCCGTGGCGGCCGTCGCCGTTGTGGCCGTGCCCATCGCCCTGCTGGACGGCCCGTCGCCGCCGCCCGCCGCCACCTCGACCCCCGTTCCCACGCCGACCGGTGGGCCGACATCCACGGCCGGGGCGACCTCTGCGCCGTCCTGGGAGCACGGGGTGACCCTGGCCACCTTCGTGGAGAACGGAGTGACCTGGGAGGCGGTGGCGGGGCTGCGCCTGGAGCACGTGTGCGTGACCGGCCATCGCCAGGGGCTGGGAGCCGGGGTGCCTGTCTCGCACCCGTTCTCGGGGTGTGTGCCGATCCCACCGTTCAGCGGCCGACCGGAGTCGTTGGTGCAGACCTCCGCGGTGCTCGGCGGCCCGGTGCCGGGCGGTGGGCCGTTGCCGCACCTGCTGCTGTTCGTCACCGACCCCCGGGTGGCGCGGCTGGAGGTCCGGGCCGGCGACGGGCGCCCGGTACCGGTGCGCGAGGTCGCCCGGACCACGTGGACGCTCTGGCTCGCCGACTTCGGGGGCTCCTCGCAGGGCTTCGGCTACACCGCCTACGGCGCGGCCGGCGACGTACTGGAGTCCGCCATCACCTGAGCGCCCGTCAGATAGGCGTGCGCCGCGGCGGTGCCGTCGAGCCGGCGCAGGCTGCGCGCGGTGAGGCGGTGCCGCCGCTCGTCCAGCGCGGCCCGCACCCGCTCCGGGTTCCCGCTGCGCCGCAGCTCGGCGATCACCGCGCGGACCATCGGCAGCGGGCAGCCGCCGCGCCGCAGCACCGCCACCGCCCGCGCGATCCGCTGTTCCCCCGCGTCGTACACGCGGTAGCCGGTGCCGCGCTCGCGGTCCGGCCGCAGCATGCCTTCGCGCTCCCAGACCCGCAGCGCCGACGTGCGGACGCCGAGCGCGTGCGCCACCTCGCCGATGCGGCGCGGCCCGCGTGTCACCGGCGTGGCCGTGACCGTCTCGAACGCCGCCGTGACCTCGCGCAGCTCGGCGCGCTCCCGGTCGAGCTCGGCGTGCGCCCGGTCCAGCTCCGCCAGCGCCGCCGCCACGTCACCGTCGTGCACCGCGCCCAGCACCCGCCGGGTCACCGCCCATCCGTGCCCGGCCGCCATCCGCCGCGCCGTGGTGAGCGCCGCGACGTGCCGCGCACCGAACACCCGGTGCCCGCCCGGCGTCCGCGCCGCCGGTGGCAGCACACCCAGCTCCAGGTAGTTGCGGATCTGCTGCGGCGACACCCCGGCGAGCTCGGCGAGGTCCGCGACCTTCAGCCGGGCACTTGAGGTTGTCGTAGTGATTCCTGGCGTTGTTCCTATGGAAACTCAAGTTAGCAGTTCAATGACACACTCGAAGTGGTCAGTTCCGTGCCGTCCCCGGAGGTCCAGTGCAACCCCTGCCGGTCCGCCTCGTCCACGTCACCGCCGTCGCCCGTCCCACCCCGCGCACCGCCCGCGTCACCTTCACCACCGGTGACGCCCCGGCGTCCGGGGTCGACCAGCAGGTCAAGCTCTACTTCCCGCGCGCCGGGCAGTCCGCCCCGGTGCTGCCGCCGGCCGACCAGGACTTCCTGTCCTGGTACCAGGCCTACGGCGCGCTGCCGGACGACGTGCGCCCGCCCATGCGCAGCTACACCCTGCGCGCCGTCCGGCCGGACTCCTTCGACATCGACTTCCACCTGCACGCCGGTGATCCCGGCCCCGCCACCTCGTGGGCGCTGTCCGCCGCCGTCGGCGACACCCTCGGCATGTTCGGCCCCGCCGCCTACTTCGCCCGCCCGGTGCCGCTCGCCGACACCCTCGCCGCCTCCCGCGTCCTGCTGATCGGCGACGAGACCGCCGTCCCCGCCATCGAGACCATCCTCCCCGCGGTGCCCGCCGGCGTCCCGGCCACCGCCCACCTGCTCGTCCACGACGCCGCCGAGGAGCGCCCACTGCCCGGCCACGCCACGGTCCGCTGGCACCACCGCGCCGCCGGCGCCACCCTGGGCGGCCTCGCCCCGGCCCTCACCGCCGAGGTCCGCCCCGGCCTGTTCACCTGGCTGGCCGGCGAGGCCCCCGAGGTCCGCGTCCTGCGCCGCCACCTCCTCGCCGCCGGCGCCGACCGCCGCGCCGTCGACTTCACCGGCTACTGGCGCCCCACCCTCTCCCAGGACGACGCCCCCACGGCGGACGACCTGGCCGACGCCCAGGAACTGCTGGCCCAGGCGTAGCGCGGGTTGCCGGTGGCGGCGAGGTTTGCCCGGGCGGGGCGGTGGTAGCCGGGGGCATGAGCGCGGGAACGACAGTGGGGCCGGACGGGCCGTCGAAGCTGCCGAAGGGTGCCTGGTGGGCCGCCCTGAAGCGGACCGTCAAGGAGTTCAACAAGGACAACATCACGGACTGGGCGGCGGCGCTGACGTACTACGGGGTGCTGTCGTTGTTCCCCGCGCTGCTGGTGCTGCTGTCGGTGATCGGGCTGATCGGGCGGTCGGCGACCGAGCCGTTGATCGAGCAGGTGCGGCAGCTGGTGCCGGGCGAGTCGCGGGACCTGCTGGTGAACGCGATCCGGGACCTGGAGGGGTCGGCGGGGTTCGCCGGGCCGGTGGCCATCCTGGGTGTGCTCGGCGCGCTGTGGGCGGCGTCGGGCTACGTGGCGGCCTTCGTGCGGGCGTCGAACGCCATCTACGAGATGGAGGAGGGCCGGCCGCTCTGGAAGACGCTGCCGCTGCGGGTCGGGCTGACGCTGGCGCTGGTGGTACTGCTGGGCCTGTGCGTGGTCGGCGTGGTCGCCACCGGTGGCATCGCGGAGCGGGTCGGCAGCTGGATCGGGCTCGGCGGCACCGCGGTGCAGGTGTGGGACATCGCGAAGTGGCCGGTGCTGGCGGTGCTGGTGAGCCTCGCGGTGGCGCTGCTCTACTGGGCGTCGCCGAACGTGCGGCACCCGGGCTTCCGCTGGATCACGCCGGGCAGCGCGATCGCGGTGCTGGTCTGGATCCTGGCCTCCGTCGGCTTCGGCCTGTACGTGGCGAACTTCGGCTCGTACAACAAGACCTACGGCTCGCTGGCCGCGGTGGTGGTGTTCCTGGTGTGGCTGTGGATCTCCAACCTGGCCATCCTGTTCGGCGCGGAGCTCGACGCCGAGCTGGCCCGCGGTGGGGCCGTGGCGGCGGGGCACCCGGAGGAGCAGGAGCCGTTCCTGCCGCCGCGGGACACCCGCGCCATGGACGACCCGCCGGAGAACCTGCCGGGCACCCGCGACGCGGATGACCGGGACGACCCGGACGGCGCGCCGGGGGACCGGCCCGGCGCCCGGGTCGCCGGCGACCGGCCGGGCACGGT
>DASWTI010000233.1:0-3776 GCA_036402215.1 Pseudonocardiaceae bacterium | reverse complement strand
GCGCCCGGTCCAGCGCGCAGCGCGCCACGTCCACGCCCACCAGCCGGAAGCCGCGCCGGGCCAGGCCCACCGCGTGCCGCCCGGCGCCGCAGCCGACGTCCAGCACCCGCCGTCCCGGCGCGCCACCCGTGAACACCGTGGCGAGGTACGCGACCTCGGCCGCGGTGCGCTCCTCGGTGTACTCCGCCGCGGCGTACGTCCAGTAGTCGGACGTGAAGTACCGCTCGTACCAGGGCGTGCCCACCGCTCAGGACACGGTGGTCAGCTCACGCCTGGCGAAGAAGTCGCAGACGTCGCACAGGTCCGCCGGGTTCGGCACGCCCTCCTGCAGCAGGTAGACGCCCTCGCACACCCGGCAGGACGCCTCCAGCAGCGGGAACATGTAGCGCTGCATCGCCTCGAACGAGGAGAACAGGTAGTAGTCGATGCCCGGCCACAGGTCGAACAGGTGGTCGGTGACCGCGTAGGACATCGAGCGCTCGTCCGGCCCGGTGGTGAACCGCCCGGGCGCGCCCTGCCGGTTGAGCTCCGGCGCCACCAGCTCCAGGTAGAGCGTCAGCTCCTTCTTGGTGACGCGGTACAGCGGGAACACGTAGCGCAGGCCGCCGATCTCGCGCACCGGGATGCCGCCCATGCGGAAGCCGCTGGACAGCCAGGTCACCATGCTGGCCACCAGGTCGTCGGCGTTGAACCCGAAGGCCACCACGCCCGCGTCGCGGCGGCGCGCCTCCACCTCCAGCATCCGGCGCAGCACCTGGTGGCCGATCACCATGGTCAGGTGGTTGCCGACGCCGGCCACGATGTCGTTCATCGCGTCCACGAAGCGGCCGCGCAGCCGGAACACCCGGGCCACGTCCTCTGCGGTGACGATCACCTGCTCGATACCCAGCCGCTCCCCGGCCTCGCGGGCCGCGGCGAAGGTCGCGGGCTCCTCCCAGTCCGGCAGCCCGGTGATGGTCACCGCCGTCATGTCCACCCGCGGCAGCCGGTGCCGGGTGCGCTCCAGCAGCGTCAGGTAGGCCACGCTGTCCCGGCCGCCGGACAGGCCGACCACCACGCGGTCGCCGGGCCGGGCGACCTGCTTGTTGACGACTCCCTGGACGAACGCCTCCTCGACGTAGGCGATGAAGCCGGCCGCGTCGAGCTGCTCGCTGCGCACCTCCAGCGCGCCGCTGGTGTCGAACAGCACGCTCTTGGTGTAGATGGGGTCCGGGTCGCCGTAGGTCACCTGGCGCGGCCGCCGGGTCACGTCCAGGTCGTAGTGCCGCACCTGCCGCACCTCGATCACGTCGTCCACCCCGACGACGGCGGTGTCCTCCGAGACCACCTGGCCGTTACGCCAGGTGAGTACGGCGTTACGAGGAATACCATGGTGGCGGAGCACGTCGATGAGTGGCTGGCCGGGAGTCGCCGTGAGCTGTTCGGTCTTACCCAATTTGGTGCGAAAGAACACCGAACTCATCCGGTTCACCTCGCTGGCCGTCACTCGCTGTTGATCGCGTTCACCCGGTCAAAGGGGCAAAATAGGACACTATGCGGCCAGCCATGGCGATGTCAGGGCCAACGGATGTAACCGGGCGGGGTACTTCGACCTTGCTCCCGGCGCACCATCCGCGCGTCGGCATCGCCACGGGCATAGCGGACGTCGACGCCGATGAATGGGATTCGGCCGTCGCCGCGCACGACCTGCCGGTCTTCTATTCGCACGCCTTCCTGAGCGCCTATGAGCGTCACCCGTTGGCGCCCACCGACGCGGTGGCCTACCTCACCGTTCGTGACGGCCGCGGGCGGCTGCTGGCCGTGCTGCCGGCCTACCTGCCCGTGGACCCGGACCCGCTCGGCCGGATCGCCGCCACCTTCCCGGAGGCCGCCGGGGAGCGGCTGCTGATGACCCACAGCTGGCACTGCTACGACGCGCACATCGGCGGCGCCGCGGCGCACCCGGCCGTGGTGGACGCCGCGCTCACCGCGCTGCGCGGCCACGCGCGGGACCTCGGCGCCGCGTGGTGCGGGGTGGTCAACGTGCGCGACGGCGGGCACACCGCGGCGGCGCTGGCCGCGGCCCGCTACGAGACCCGGCACCTGCAGGACCGCTACGGCGCCGACCTCACCGGGCACGCCGGCCTGGCGGACTTCCTGGCCGCGGCCACCCGGCCCCGGGTCCGGCGTGAGCTGGAGCGGCACCGCCGCCGCGCCGCCGACCACGGCGCCGAGATCCTGGTGCGGGCCCCCGCCGAGGCGGACCTGACCGGCCTGACCGCGCTGTGCGACGCCACCGCGCGGCGGCACGGCAGCGACTCGTTCTACCGCGCCGGAGTGTTCGAGCCGTTCGTCGCCGCGCTCGGCCCGGCGGCCACCGTGATCGAGGTCCGCCAGCACGGGCGGCTGGTGACCGGCGCGGTGTGCCTGCTCGACCGGCGGCGGCTGCACTGGTGGGCCGGCGGCGTCGACTACGCCGTGGCCGGCAACTTCAGCCCGTACTACCTGCTGTTCGGGGAGGCCGTGCGGCTCGCGCTCGGGCTCGGCCGGCCGGACCTCGAAGGGGGTCGCGGCAACCCCGGCTTCAAGCTGCGCCACGGCCTGCGGCCACGCTCCATCGGCGCGTGCCTGGTGCGCGCATGACCACCGTGCAGTCCCACACGCGCACCGCGCCGGACGCCGTGTGGACCGAGGTGCTGCCGCTCTGGCACGCGGCGAACGGCCAGGTGGAGGAGCAGTCCGACGTCGGCTTCTACATGCGCCAGGCGGCCGCCGCGGCCCGGCCCGCCGTGGAGCTCGGCATCGGCTACGGCCGGGTGGCCCGCTGGATCCGCCCGGAGTACGGCGTGGACCCGTCGGAGGGCGTGCTCCGCCGCTGCGTGGTGAACGTGCGCAGCACGACGCCGCTGGTGGCCCGCGCGCAGGACTACGAGCTGCCCACCCGGGCCGGCTTCACCTACGCCCCGGACCACCTGATGTCGCTGGTCGGCGGCGAGCAGCAGGTGGTGCAGCTGCTGGCCAACGTGCACCGCAACACCCGCCCGCGCGGCATCTTCGCGTTCGACGCCCCGGTGCCGGACTGGCAGCGCATCCGCTCCCGGCTGGATCGCACGCTGCCCCGCGGCCGGGTCGGCGAGATGCTGCTGAGCTACCGCGCCGAACTGGTCAGCTACGACCGCGCCGCCCGGCAGGGCTCGCTGCGCATGCACCACCTCATCGAGCGGCTGGACGTCACCGGCAAGGTGTGCTCCCGCATCCACTACCCGCCGGTGTCGGTGGACTACATCAGCCCGCGCCGCTACCGCGCCCTGCTGGAGCACACCGGCTGGCGCATCGTCAGCTACCACGGCGGGTTCGCCGGCGAGCCGCTCACCCGGGACAGCCGCTCGCAGGTGTGGGTGGTCACCCGGTGACCTCGCGGGCCGTCGAGGTGACCGACGGTCTGAGCCCCTGCTGGCCCGCGCTCGCCGAGGGCGCCCCGCTGCACGCCACGCCGGGCTGGCTGCGCGCCATGGCCGGGCGGCTCGGCCCGCGTCCGCTCACCGTGACGGTGCGCCGGGGCTCCGGGGTGACGCTCGCCGGGTACGCCTCGGTGCAGCCGGGACACCGCCCCGGCGAGTACTTCGACCCGCACGAGGCGCTGGTGCGGCCGATGCCGGACCTGCCGCTCACCCCGGCCTCCCGGGCCGCCCGCGAGGCGCTCGCCGCCGCATCGCCGCCCGCGCGCTGGGCGCCGTACCTGCTGCTCATGCTGCCCGGCTACGAGTGCGTGCCGGTCGGCCCGGACGCCGCGGACC
>DASWTI010000232.1:0-7373 GCA_036402215.1 Pseudonocardiaceae bacterium | reverse complement strand
GGGGGCCGGCGGCGCGGTGCCGGCGCCGTTCGGGGCCCGGCTGGCCGGCGTCATCGCGGCCCGCGGCACGGCCCTGTGCGTGGGCGTGGACCCGCACCCGGAGTTGCTCGCCGGCTGGGGCCTGCCGGTCGACGTGGCCGGGCTGGAGCGCCTCGCACTGTCCACTGTGGAGGCTGTCGGGGACCTCGTGGCGGTGCTCAAGCCGCAGTCCGCCTTCTTCGAGGCGTTCGGCTCACGGGGCGTCGCGGTGCTGGAGCGGGTGGTCACCGAGGGTCGCGCGGCGGGCGCGATCGTGCTCGTGGACGCCAAGCGCGGGGACATCGGTTCCACCATGGCCGGCTACGCGGCGGCCTACCTGACGGAGGGATCACCGCTGGCAGGGGACGCGGTGACGCTCTCGCCGTACCTCGGCTTCGGCTCGCTGCGCCCGGCGCTCGACGTGGCGGCGGCGAACGGGCGCGGCGTGCTCGTGCTCGCCAGGACGTCCAACCCGGAGGGCGCCGCCGTGCAGGCTGCGGTCCACAGTGGACGAACCGTCGCGCAGTCCATAGTGGACGGTGCCGCCGCGGAGAACGCGGGCGCCGTCCCGTTCGGCTCGGTGGGTCTGGTGATCGGCGCGACCGGCGGCCACGGGCTCGACCTGGCCGCGCTGAACGGCCCGGTGCTCGCCCCCGGCCTCGGCGCGCAGGGCGGCACGGCCGCCGGGCTGCGCTCCGCGGTGGGGGTCGTGAACGGCCCGATCGTGCCCTCGACCTCGCGCGATGTGCTCCGCCACGGGCCCGATCCGGCCGCCCTGCGTCGCGCGGCCGCGCGGGTGATAGCGGAACTCGCGGCCGCGTAGGACACTGGGACCCCGGTTGGTGGCGATCACCGGAAGTCGGTACCGTGCGCCCTCGCACCAAATCCCGACCATCCCTTACTGACGGAGGAGACCGTGGCCCTTCCGGAGCTGACCGAGGAGCAGCGGGCCGCTGCGCTGGAGAAGGCGGCCGCCGCCCGCCGGGCGCGGGCCGAGCTCAAGGACCGGCTCAAGCGTGGCGGTACCACGCTGGCCGAGGTGCTCAAGGACGCCGACAGCAACGACGTGCTTGGCAAGATGAAGGTCTCCGCGCTGCTCGAGGCGCTGCCGGGCGTCGGCAAGGTCCGTGCCCAGCAGATCATGGAGCGGCTGGAGATCGCCACGAGCCGTCGACTGCGCGGCCTCGGGGAGCGGCAGCGTAAGGCGCTGCTGACCGAGTTCGCCGGCGACTGAGGTAACACCAGCACCACCAGCACGACCCGCGGCGAAAGCCCCAGCACGGCCGACGAGCCCGACCGAGATCCGGCGAGGCGGACGTGCGCGCCGCTCCCACCAAGGGCATCCACAGGCATGGAGCAGGCGCGGGCAGGACGCCCATTCAGGCAAGTCCCGGACGGGGCCGACCACACCGGTCGGCCCCGTTTCGCCTGTCACGGCACCGGCGGCCCGCCGCTTGTCAAGACCTCTTGGTAGCCTGGTCCTCCGGGGGCGGTGACGACGCGGCGTGCCGGCCGCACCTCCGGCCCCCAGACCCAGACCTCCCGACGCAGGAGCACGCGAGTGAGCATCCCCACCGAGCCGATCTTCGCCGAGCTCGGCGCGCTAGGCGCACCGGCCACCACCGCACCGGAGGGCATCACCAACCCCCCGATCGACGACCTGCTCGACAAGGTGAGCTCGAAGTACGCCCTGGTCATCTACGCGGCCAAGCGTGCCCGCCAGATCAACGACTACTACGCCCAGCTCGGCGAGGGCCTGCTGGAGTACGTCGGCCCGCTCGTCGAGCCGGGTCCGCGCGAGAAGCCGCTGTCCATCGCCCTGCGCGAGATCCACAGCGGCCTGCTGGACCACACCGAGGGCGAGTGACCCCGGCCGGTCGCCCGGCCGTCGTGCTGGGCGTGGCCGGTGGGATCGCCGCCTACAAGGCGTGCGAGGTGCTGCGCGGCCTCACCGAGAGCGGGCACGACGTGCGTGTCGTGCCCACCGAGGCCGCGCTGCGCTTCGTCGGCGCCGCCACCTTCGAGGCGCTGTCCGGCAACCCGGTGCACACCGGGGTCTTCCAGGACGTGCCCGAGGTGCCTCACGTCCGGCTCGGCCGTCAGGCCGACCTGGTGCTCGTCGTCCCGGCCACCGCGGACCTGCTGGCCCGCGCGGCCCACGGCCTCGCCGACGACCTGCTCACCAACACCCTGCTCACCACCCGGGCGCCGGTGCTCCTGGTGCCGGCCATGCACACCGAGATGTGGGAGCACCCGGCCACCACCGACAACGTGGCGACGCTGCGCCGGCGCGGCGTGGTGGTCGCCGAACCCGCCTCCGGCCGGCTCACCGGCGCCGACACCGGCAAGGGACGGCTGCCCGAGCCGTCCGAGATCGTGGAGCTGGCGCGGCTGCTGCTGGCCCGCCGCGACGCCCTGCCGTACGACCTGGCCGGCCGCCGCGTGGTGGTCTCGGCCGGCGGCACCCGCGAGCCGCTCGACCCGGTGCGCTTCCTGGGCAACCGGTCCTCCGGCCGGCAGGGCCACGCGCTCGCCCGGGTGGCCGCGCAGCGCGGCGCCGCCGTGACCCTGGTGGCCGCCAACACCGAGGCGCTGGACGCCCCGGCCGGCGTGGACGTGGTGCGGGTGCGCACCGCGGCCGAGCTGCGGGACGCCGTGCTGGCCGCCGCCAAGGAGGCGGACGCCGTGGTGATGGCCGCCGCCGTGGCCGACTTCCGGCCGGCCGCCACCGCGCCGCACAAGATCAAGAAGACCGGCGCCGGGCCGGACCCGATCCCGCTCGCCACCAACCCCGACGTGCTGGCCGAGCTGGTGGCCGCCCGCCGCGAGGGCCAGGTGATCGTCGGCTTCGCCGCGGAGACCGGCGACGACACCGCCGACGTGCTCGGCCACGCCCGCGCCAAGCTCGCCCGCAAGGGCTGTGACCTGCTGGTGGTCAACGCCGTGGGGGACGGGCTCGCCTTCGAGGTCGAGGACAACGGCGGCTGGTTGCTGCACGCCGGTGGAGGGCGGGTCGAGGTGCTCTCGCGCGGGCCCAAGGCGCTGCTCGCGGCGGCCGTGTGTGACGCGATGGCGCAACTTCTGGGCCCCGCCCGCTAGTAACCTGCACTGGACCACCGGAGGACCCACGAGGCCTTGGCCGTGTTAAGGAGCGTGTCGCGTGAGCCGTCGTCTCTTCACCAGCGAGTCCGTCACAGAAGGGCACCCGGACAAGATCTGTGACGCGATCAGCGACTCGATCCTGGACGAGCTGCTCCGTCAGGACCCGCGTAGCCGCGTCGCCGTGGAGACGCTGGTCACGACCGGTCAGGTGCACGTGGCGGGCGAGGTGACGACGAGCGCCTACGCCGACATCCCCACGATCGTCCGCGAGAAGATCCTGGAGATCGGCTACGACTCCTCCGCCAAGGGCTTCGACGGCGCCTCCTGCGGCGTCAACGTGGCCATCGGGTCGCAGTCCCCGGACATCGCCCAGGGCGTGGACACCGCCCACGAGGCGCGGGTCGAGGGTGCCTCCGACGAGATCGACCGGCAGGGCGCGGGCGACCAGGGCCTGATGTTCGGCTACGCCTGCACCGAGACCCCGGAGCTCATGCCGCTGCCGATCGCGCTGGCCCACCGGCTGGCCCGCCGGCTCACCGCGGTGCGCAAGAACGGCACGCTGCCGTACCTGCGGCCGGACGGCAAGACCCAGGTCACCATCGAGTACGCGGGCGACCAGCCGGTGCGGCTGGACACCGTCGTGGTGTCCACCCAGCACGCGGCGGACATCGACCTGGAGTCGATGCTCGGCGTGGACGTGCGGGAACACGTGGTGCGGCCGGAGATCGCCGAGCTGGGGCTGGACGCCACCGACCTGCGGCTGCTGGTCAACCCGACCGGCCGTTTCGTGGTCGGCGGTCCCATGGGCGACGCCGGCCTGACCGGTCGCAAGATCATCGTCGACACCTACGGCGGCATGGCGCGGCACGGCGGCGGCGCGTTCTCCGGCAAGGACCCGTCAAAGGTCGACCGTTCCGCGGCGTACGCCATGCGCTGGGTCGCCAAGAACGCGGTCGCCGCGGGCCTCGCGCAGCGCGTCGAGGTGCAGGTGGCCTACGCGATCGGCAAGGCCGCCCCGGTCGGCCTGTTCGTCGAGACGTTCGGCACCGAGACGGTGGACCCGGTGAAGATCCAGCAGGCCATCACCACCGTGTTCGACCTGCGGCCGGCCGCCATCATCCGGGACCTCGACCTGCTGCGCCCGATCTACGCGCCGACCGCCTCGTACGGCCACTTCGGGCGTACCGACGTCGACCTGCCGTGGGAGCGCACCGATCGCGTCGAGGCGCTGAAGGCCGCCGCCGGCCTCTGACGGCGGCGCCCGCACCGTGTGCACGACGCGGCGCGGCACCCGGCCCTCGTGGGCGCCCGGGTGCCGCGCCGTCGTCGTACCCGGACGATGAGCCGCTGCAAGCGCACCGCAAGACCTGTTCGATTCTTGCGCTCTCGTGTTCTATGGTTGCCCCGTGACACGACGGCTCAGTGAGGTCGCGAAGAAGGCGGGCGTCAGCGAGGCGACCGTCAGCCGGGTGCTCAACGACCGCAACGGGGTGTCCGAGGCGACCCGGGCGGCGGTGCTCACCGCGCTCGACGTGCTCGGCTACGAGCGGCCGACCAAGCTGCGGGGGGAGCGGGCCCGCCTGGTCGGGCTGGTGCTGCCCGAGCTGCAGAACCCGATCTTCCCGGCGTTCGCCGAGGTGGTCACCGGCGCGCTGGTGCAGCGCGGGCTGACCCCGGCGCTGTGTGCCCGCACCATCGGCGGCGTGTCCGAGAACGAGTACATCGACATGCTGCTCGACCACCGCGTGTCCGGCGTCGTCTTCGCCGGCGGCCAGTACGCCTTTGCCGACGCCAAGCACGACCACTACCGGCGGCTGTCCGACCGCAAGCTGCCGGTGGTGTTCGTCAACGCCGGCGTGGACGGCCTCGGCTACCCGTACGTGTCCGCCGACGACGCGTTCGCCGTCGAGCAGGCGTTCGGGCACCTGCACGCCCTGGGGCACCAGCGCATCGGCGCCCTGCTCGGGCCCGACGGTCACGTGCCCTCGCGGCTCAAGATCGACGCCCTGCAGCGGGTGGCCGCCGCGGCCGGTGTGGCGCTCACCCAGGAGCGCTCGATCTTCTCCATGGAGGGCGCGCGCACCGCCGCCACCCGCCTGGTCGAGGGCGGCGTGACCGGCATCGTGTGCGCGAGCGACGTGCTGGCCCTGGGCGCGATCCGGGCCATCCGCCGCATGGGCCTGCGGGTGCCGCGCGACGTGTCCGTGGTCGGCTACGACGACTCGGCGTTCATGAACTGCACCGACCCGCCGCTCACCACGGTCCGCCAGCCCATCGACGTCATGGGACACGCCGCCGTCGACCTGCTGGACCGCCAGATGGACGGCGCCGAGGTGGGCGCCGACGAGCTGCTCTTCGAGCCGGAGCTCGTGGTCCGCGGCTCCACCGCCCCGGCACCCCGCGGCTGACCCGCCCGGCGCCCCTTCTCGCCCGGTCGCCCTCTCCGCCCGGCGGCCTCGCGCTGGCCACGCCGTGCCTCCTCGCCGCTCGACGGGACAAATGGTCCATTCGCACGCCCCGGTGGGGGCCTGATGGTCCATTCGCCTCAGAAGGAGGGGCGAAGGGGCGGCGGCGGTTGCGGTGGCGGTTGCGGCGGCGGCGGGTGGTCTCGGCGGGGATCGCGGTGGCCGTGCGGATCGGATCGTATTCTTGCGGCAGCTAGTCTCCTTCTTGCGTTCATGGGTTGGCTTTCGTATCGTCATCGATGCGAAACGTGGCGCTGTCCGGCCCGGTCCAGTCCTCCCCAGCACCTCTTGTCCAGGCGAGCACGCGACCCCAGGAAGGGGTGTTCGTCATGCGTCCGTCCATGCGTTCGTTCGTGCGTCCGGTCACGCCCGGCTCCGGCCGTCCCACCCGCCGGCCCGTGCGGCCGGGGCTCGCCGTGCTGGCCGCCCTCGGCGTCGCGGCGCTCGGCCTGGTGGCCTGCGGCGACGGCCAGCAGACCGCGGAGCAGAGGGCCGGCGGCAAGGTCACGATCACGGTCAACGCGCTGCCGGCGGCGACCGACAAGGTCAACCGCGACAAGTTCCTCGCCGACGTGGCCGAGTTCGAGGCCGCCAACCCGGACATCGACGTCGATGCCCGCGAGGGCAAGATGGACCCGCAGACCTTCGCGGCCCGCCTCGCCGGCGGCCAGCTCGAGGACGTCTTCTACGTCTACTTCACCGACCCGGCCAACCTCATCGCCAAGCGCCAGGTGGCCGACATCAGCCCGTACGTCGACGAGTTCCCGGCGATCAAGCAGATCAGACCGGAGCTGCGCCAGGTGTTCACCGGCCCGGACGGCAAGGTCTACGGGCTGCCCTGGACCAACTACTCCATGGGCCTGCTCTACAACCGGGCGCTGTTCACGCGGGCCGGCCTCGACCCGGACGATCCGCCGGACAGCTGGGACGAGGTGCGCGCCGCCGCCAGGAAGATCGCCGCGCTCGGGCCGGACGTCGTGGGCTACGGCGACTACAGCAAGAGCAACACCGGCGGCTGGCACTTCGCCGCCGAGCTGTTCTCCATCGGCGGCGAGATGGCCGCGAAGGACGGCGGCACCTGGAAGGCGAAGTTCAACGACGACAAGGGACGGCAGGTCCTGCGCCAGCTCCACGACATGCGCTGGACGGACAACTCCATGGGGGAGCGGCAGCTCCTGGAATGGGCCGACCTGCTGCAGCTGATGGCGTCCGGCAAGCTCGGCATGTACATCGCGACGTCGGACAACATCCCCACGATCGTCAACCAGTACAAGGGTGACTACACCCTCTACGGCCTCGGCCCGATGCCGGGCGGCAAGGGCACGCTGACCGGCGGCGACGGCTTCATGTTCAACGCCAAGGCATCCCCGGAGAAGATCCGCGCCGGCCTCAAGTGGCTCACCTTCAAGTTCGCCAACCCGGACCGCATTGCCGCGGACAAGAAGTTCGACAAGGACAACAACCTGCCGGTCGGCCTGCCCGAGCCGAACATCTGGACCGGCGACGCGGCGGCGGCGCACGAGAAGGCCACCGAGGAACACACCAACACCCCGCAGGAGAACTACGCCCCGTTCGTCGAGGGCACCCCGGGCATCCCGCTGATGATCGAGCCGCCGAACGCGCAGCAGATCTACGCCGTGCTCGACACCGTGATGCAGAAGGTGCTGACCGACCGCGACGCCGACCTCGACCGGCTGCTCGCCGACGCGCAGCGGCAGGTCGACTCGATCCTCGCGTCGGTGACCTGAGTCCCCGGTGGTGGCCGCCGGCGCCGTACGGCGGCCACCA
>DASWTI010000231.1:0-7411 GCA_036402215.1 Pseudonocardiaceae bacterium | reverse complement strand
CGCGCCGTCGTCGCGGCCGCAGAACCGCAGCCAGCGCGAGGAGGCGTACACCTCGGAGGCGGCCAGGCCGTCCCAGACGGCGGGGGCCACGGCGCCGGTGACGGAGCCGAACGCGGCCTCGTCGGCGGACCGGCGGGGGGTGGGCGTGGTGACGGTGCGCCCGGTGAGCAGGGGCCGGGTCACGAGACGTCCTCCTCGGGTTCGCCGGAGGTTCCGGGGCCGGCCTCGCGCGACTGGCGGTCGATGAGGCCGACGTCGATGGCACCGGGGTCGGGCAGCGCGCCGCGGTCGAGCTTGCCGCTGGCGGTGAGCGGCAGCGCGGGCAGCGGCACGAAGCGCGCCGGGACCATGGCGGCGGGCAGCCGGTCGAGCAGGAACGCGCGCAGCTCCACGGCCGACGGCAGGTCCGGCCCGGCCAGGTAGGCGACCAGCCGGGTGTCCGCGCCGGAGCGCCAGGCCACCACGGCGGCGCCGGCCACGCCGGGGTGGGCGCGCAGCGCGGCCTCGACCTCGGCGGGCTCGATGCGGACGCCACGGACCTTCACCTGGTGGTCGAGACGGCCGAGGAACTCCACGGTGCCGTCCGGCAGCCAGCAGGCCAGGTCGCCGGTGCGGTACAGCCGTGCCCCCGCCCCGCGGAACGGATCGGGGACGAACCGCTCGGCGGTGAGCTCCGGGCGGCCCACGTACCCGTCGGCCAGGCCCGGGCCGCCGAGGTACAGCTCGCCCTGCTCACCGACCGGCGCCCGCTCCCCCGCCGGGGTGAGGATCTCCAGCACGGTGTTGGCGATCGGCCCGCCGATGGGCACCGTGGCCCCGGCGTGGCCCGCGAGGTCGTGCCAGGTGGCGTACACGGCGGCCTCGGTGGGGCCGTACAGGTTGTGCAGCTCGGCGTGCGGCAGCGCCGCGTGGAACGCCCGCACCAGGTCGGCGGGCAGGGCCTCGCCTGCGGCGAGCACCCGGCGCAGTGAGCCGAGGCGGGCCGTGACGTCCGGCTCGTCGAGCAGCAGCGCGAGCACCGAGGGCACGAACTGGGCGAGCGTCACGCCGGTGTCGCGCGCCAGGGCGGCCATCCGGTCCAGGTCCCGGTGCCCGCCGTCCTCGGCGACCACCAGGCCGGCGCCGGCGTGCAACGGCCAGAACAGCTCCGGCACCGACACGTCGAACGAGAACGGCGTCTTGAGCAGCACCCGGTCGGCCGCGGTGAGTGGGAAGGTCTCCTGGAGCCAGGCGAGCCGGTCGGCGATGGCCCGGTGCGAGACGGCGACGCCCTTGGGCCGGCCGGTGGAACCCGACGTGAAGATCACG
Organism: Pseudonocardiaceae bacterium; assembly: GCA_036402215.1. Lineage (GTDB taxonomy): Bacteria > Actinomycetota > Actinomycetes > Mycobacteriales > Pseudonocardiaceae > DASXTS01. The sequence goes on along the minus strand of DASWTI010000231.1, from coordinate 6,103 downwards.
TAGGCGAGCGCGTCCGGCGGGACGTCCACGGCGTGCGGGTCTGGCCGCTCCGCGGCGATCACGTCGGCGTCGGCGTCCACCAGCACGAGCGGCAGGTCGCCCACGAGGTGCGCCAGGCCGGTCGTGGTGATCACGGCGGCCGGGCGGGCGTCCTCGGTCATCAGGGCGAGCCGCGCGGGCGGCAGATCCGGCGGCAACGGCAGGTACGCCGCGCCCGCGGTGACCACGGCGTGCACGGCGGTGACCAGGGCGGCGCCGCGCGGCAGGCACACGCCGACCACGTCGCCCGGCCCGACCTCGCCGCGGCGCAGGTGCGCGGCGAGCCGGTTCACCGCGGCGCCGAACTCGGCGTAGCTCGACCAGCGGCCGTCGGCCCACACCGCGGGCCGGGTCGGGTCGCGGCGCACCCGCTCGGCGAGCGCCGCACCGAGCGGCAGCAGCCGGTACTCGCGGGCCGTGTCGTTCCAGGCGTCCACGCCGGTGGCCGGCTCGGGCCGGCGGGAGGTGATGATCGCGGCCAGGCCGGCCACGGTGGGTGCGGCGAACAGGTCGGGCATGCCGAGCGTGACGTCCGGGAAGCGCTCCCGCAGCCGGGACACCACGCTGGCGGCGAGCATCGAGTGCCCGCCGATGGCGAAGAAGTCGGCGTGCACGTCGATGCCCGCGGCGTCGATCTCCAGCGCCTCGGCCCACACGTCGGCGACGGCGTGCTCCACCGGCGTGGCGGCCGTCGCCGGGGCGTCGGCGTCCGTCGGCGCGGTCACGTCCAGCCCGGCGAGCGCGGCCCGGTCGACCTTGCCGTTCGGGGTGAGCGGCATGGCGTCCAGCACGCCGAAGCGGGCCGGTACCCAGGGGTCGGGCAGGAAACGGCGCAGGTGCGCGCGCAGCTCGTCGGCGGCCGGCGCGGGCGTGCCCTCGGGGGGCACCACCCAGCCGGTGAGCTCCCCGCCGGGCTCCGGCTGGACGACGGCCGCCACGGCGACGGCGGGGTGCCGCAGCAACGCGGCCTCCAGCTCGGCCAGCTCGATGCGGTGGCCGCGCACCTTCACCTGGCGGTCGCGCCGTCCCAGGAACTCCAGCGAGCCGTCGCCGCGGCGCCGCGCCAGGTCGCCGGTGCGGTACAGCCGCTCGCCCGGCGGGCCGTACGGGTCGGGCAGGAAGCGGTCGGCGGTGAGGCCGGGGCGGCGCAGGTAGCCGCGGGCCACGCCGGGGCCGCCGATGTGCACCTCGGCCGGCACCCCGGTGGGCACCGGGCGCAGCCGCCGGTCCAGCAGGTGCACGCGGTAGTTCGGCGCGGGCACGCCGATCGGGAGCTGCCCCACGCCGTCGTCGAGGTCGGCGCCGGTGGTGGTGAAGTAGGTGCCGGCCGACGTCTCGGTGAGCCCGTACTCGTTGACCAGGATCGCGCCGTCGGTGTACCGCGCGTAGTCCTCGGCGAGCTGCCGGGGGCAGGACTGGCCGCCGACCACGCCGGCCCGCAGCACGGTGCGGCCGCGCACGTCGTCGCGGGCGAGCAGGGCGCGTTGCAGGTCGGGCGGGCCCACGAGGTGCGAGACCTCCTCGGCGTGCAACAGCCCGGCCAGCTCGTCCAGGTCGGCCCCGCGCGGCTGCACCGGCACCACGACGCGCCCGCCGTTCACCAGCGCCCAGGCGGCGAACGAGAGGAACACGTCGAACGCGAAGGACACCGGCAGCAGCAGGCTCCGCGGGACGGGCAGCGGCGTGCGCCCGGCCTGGGCGGACAGCACGTTGCGGTGGGTGAGGGCCACGGCCTTCGGGGTGCCGGTGGAGCCGGAGGTGTAGATGGCGGCGGCCAGGTCCGAGGGCCGCACGCCGACGTCCGCGGGCTCGGTCGCCGGGTGCGTGGCGAGGTCCGCGGCGTCGCGGTGCAGGCACACCACCTTGAGCTCGCCGGCGGCCTCCCCGGCGGCGATGCCCTCGGCGCCACGGGTGACGAGCACCAGCGGCGCGGCGTCGCCGAGCATCATGGCCACCCGCTCGGCGGGGTGCTCCTCGTCCAGCGGGACGTAGTAGCCGCCGGCCTTCCAGACGCCGAGCATGGACACCACCTGGTCGGTGCCGCGCGGCAGCCGGACGGCCACGCCCACGCCGGGGCCGACGCCCTGGCCACGCAGATGGTGCGCGAGCCGGTTGGCCGCGGCGTCCAGCTCGGCGTACGTGAGCCGCCGGCCGCCGCCGGCCACCGCGATGGCCCCGGGGTGCTCGGCGACGCGGCGGCGGACCACCTCGTGCAGGCACTCGGCGGGGAGGTCCGGGCCGGGTGCCACGCCCGCGGCGAGCAGCGCGGCGCGGTCGTGCGGGCCGAGCAGGTCGGCGTCCGCCGGCGGCGCGTGGGGGTCAGCGGTCACGGCGGCGAGCAGCCGCGTGTAGCAGCGACCGATGCGGGCCACGGAGCCGGCGTCGAACAGGTCGGTGCTGTACTCGAGGTAGCCGCGCAGCGTGCCGTCCGGCAGGTCCTGCACGGCGAGGATCAGGTCGAACGCGGTGGCCCGGGCGGGCGGGGTGTGCGGCCGCACCTCCAGGCCGGGCCAGCCGCCCTCGGCGACCGGCATGTTGAGGTACACGAAGTTCACCGAGAACAGCGGCGTGCGCGCGGCCTGCCGGTCCGGGGCGAGCTCGGCGACCAGGCGCTCGAACGGCACGTCCCGGTGCGCGAAGGCGCCGAGGGTGGTCTCCCGGACGGCGTCCAGCAGCTCGCCGAAGGGCCGGCCCTGGTCCGGGCGGGAGCGGATCACCAGCACGTTGACGAACATGCCGATGAGGTCCTCGAGCTCGGGACGGCCGCGGTCCGCGGTGGACGCGCCGACCACCACGTCGTCGGTGTCGCAGAGCCGGCCGAGCAGCGCCTGCCAGGCCGCGAGCAGCGTCATGAACGGCGTGGCGCCGTGCCGGCGGGCGAGGTCGCGCACCGCGGCAGCGGTCGGCGCGTCGATCACGAAGTCGTGGCCGGCGCCGCGGCCGGTGGGGACCGCGGGCCGCGGCCGGTCGGACGGCAGATCGAGCGGCACCAGGCCGGTCAGCTCACGGCGCCAGTGGTCGAGCGTCGCCGGGTCGGCGGCGGCGTGCTCACGCTGGTGCACGGCGTGGTCGGTGTAGCGGACGGCCGGCTCCGGCAGCGGCGCGTCCGGGTCGCCGTAGCAGGCGGCGAGCTCGCGGCGCAGCACCTCCTCGGACCAGCCGTCGAACGCGATGTGGTGCACCACCAGGGCGAACACGTGGTGATCGGTGCCCAGCCGGTAGAGCATGACCCGCCAGGGCGGGGCGGCGGCGAGGTCGAACGGCTCGGCCGCCAGGTCGGCGACCCGCTCCAGCACCTCGGCGAGGTCCGCGCCGTGCGCCTCGGCCACGGGCAGCGTGGCCGGCACCTCGGCCAGCACCTCCTGCCGGGGCTCGTGCCCGCGCACCACGTACCGGGTGCGCAGCGCACCGTGCCGGGCGACGACCCTGGCCCAGGCCCGTTCCAGCCGCGCGACGTCCAGGGGTCCGCGCAGCTCGGACACCACGGGGAGCTGGTAGCCGGCCGCGGCGGCGCCGCCCTGCTGGTCGAGCAGCCAGAGCCGCTGCTGGTCGTGCGAGAGCGGCCAGAGCTCGCGGTCATCGGCCGTGGGCAGCGGCGCCTCGGCGGCCACCGGACGGCCGGCCACGGCGGCCGCGTCGGCCAGCGCGCGGGGGGTGGCCGCCTCGAACACCACCCGGAAGTCCACCTCCAGGCCGCAGCGCCGGCGCAGCCGGGCCACCACCCGGGCCGCGTCGAGGGAGTCGGCGCCGAGCTCGGCGAGCGGGGCGTCCGCGTCGAGCCGGGTGGCTCCGAGGACGTCCGCCCACACCGCGGCGGCCAGGTCAGGGGTCAGAGAGTTGTGCACAACGGTCCTCGGCGCGGTTCTTGCCCGGCAGTGGTCGTGCCCGGACGCGGACGCCCGGACAGGGAGGGCCGACCCCGAATCGACACCTCGAGGGAACAGGTCGGTTGATTTCGCTTCTGGAGCACCCCGTATCGGCCAGAAACGGCACCCAGGGCTAGCCCGTCACGGTCCGTATCCTCCTCGGATCGCCCGTTTGCTCCAGCGTGATTCCACTGACGATAACCACTCGCTCACGCGGCGCATTCGGCCGAACGGAGCAACTTGACGGGCCTTGGTCGGCGCCCGTTCGGTGGATCGGAGAGCTGCGGTTCCAGTAGCCGGACAATGGTGGCGCACGCGGTTCCCGGGGTGTCCCGGGTGGTGGCGGGTGGCGGGCGGTCGCCGGGTGACGGCGGTGCGGCGACGACGCGGTGGCGGCGGGATGACCGAGCCGTTCGGAGCCGTTCGAAGCCGCTCAGGGCCGGGCGGTGGCCCTCCGGCGCTCGGATGGCGGTGACGGTGCGTGAAGGTGATTGCGCTGTCGAATCCGGGTGCTCCCCGTTCGTCGTACCCGTGACGGACAATCGACCGACGATGCGGAGGCCGGCATGAAGTACCTGCTGTTCCTGTACGAGCGCGACACCGACTGGGAGTCGGTGCCCGCCGAGACCCTGCGGAGCGCGCTGGCCGAGCACGCGAAGTTCGCGGCGTACCTGCGGGAACGCGGCACCGAGTACAGCGGGCACGCGCTGCGCCCGTCCACCGACGCCACCACCCTGCGCCGCGCCGCCGACGGCGAGCTGCTGGTGACCGACGGGCCGTACGTCGAGCTCACCGAACACATCGGCGGCATCTACGTCATCGAGGCCGCCGACCTGGACGAGGCCCTGGAGATCGCCCGGCGCTGCCCCACCGGCACCGGCACCGAGATCCGGCCGATCTGGGAGTGACCACGCGGCGGCCGACCGGCGGCGGGTCCGTACCCGGGCTCGCCGCAGGTCCGGCGACGCCGGACACGGCCGGGACTCCCGGGCCCGCCACCCCTGCCGCCCCTGCCGGGGAGGCGGTGGCGGCGGCGTGGCGGCGGGACTGGGCGTCGGTGGTGGCGGCCGTGGCGCGCGTGACCCGGGACCTGGACGCGGCGCAGGACGCGGCGCAGGAGGCGTTCGGCTCGGCGGTCACGCACTGGGCGGAGCACGGTGTGCCGGACAACCCCGCGGCGTGGCTGACCACGACGGCGCGGCGCAAGGCACTCGACGCGCTGCGGCGGGGACGGGCGTTGCGGGACCGGCTGCCGCTGCTGGTGGTGCCGGACCCGGCCGGGACGGGGCCGGGGCCGCCGGAGGACGACCGGCTGCGGCTGGTGTTCACGTGCTGCCACCCGGCGCTCGCCCCGGCGGCGCGGGTGGCGCTGACGCTGCGGCTGGTGTGCGGCCTGCCGACGGCGGACGTGGCGGCGCTGTTCCTGGTGCCGGAGGCGACGATGGCGGCACGGCTGACGCGGGCGAAGCGGCGGATCCGGGCCACCGGCATCCCGTACCGGGTGCCGTCCGACGCCGAGCTGGGGAGCCGGCTGCCGGCCGTGCTGGCCGTCGTCTCGCTGCTGAACACGGCCGGGCACACGGCACGCCACGGCCCGCTGCTGGTGGACACCACGGCGGTCGCCGAGGCGCTGCGGCTGGCCCGGCTGCTCGCGCTGCTCATGCCCGACGAGCCGGAGGTGCACGGCCTGCTGGCGCTGCTGCTGCTCAGCGACGCCCACCGCGACGCCCGGGTGGACGCCGACGGGGAGCTGGTGCTGCTGGCCGACCAGGACCGCACCCGCTGGGACCGGGCCGCGATCGCCGAGGGCACCGCGCTCACCCGCCGGTTCCTGGCGCGGACCGGGCGGCCGGGCCGGTACCTGCTGCAGGCCGCCATCGCCGCCGTGCACGCCGAGGCACCGGGCGCCGACGCCACCGACTGGCCCCGCGTCGTCACCCTGTACGACGCCCTGCTGCGCGTCGACCCGTCCCCCGTCACCGCCCTGGCGCGGGCGATCGCCGTGGGCGCCGCCCACGGCCCGTGGGCCGGTCTCGCCGCCGTCGACGCCCTCGCCGGCGATCCGGCGCTCGCCGGCTACCACCGCCTGCCGGCCGCCCGGGCCACGCTCCTGGAACGCGCCGGCCGCACCGGCGAGGCCCGCGCCGCCTACCGCCGGGCCGCCGCCCTCGCCACCCACGACCTCGAACGCCGTCACC
>DASWTI010000230.1:0-31614 GCA_036402215.1 Pseudonocardiaceae bacterium | reverse complement strand
ATCGTGGAGCGGCGCGCGGGCCGGCCGGCCCACAGATCCCCGGCGAGCGCCATGGTCACCGGCAGCAGCGCGCCGCCGGCCACGCCCTGCAGGGCCCGCCCCGCGACCAGCACCGGCAGCGTGTCGGCGAGCGCGGTGACGAGCGAGCCGGCCGCGAAGCCCGCGATGCAGAGCTGGAGCACCAGCCGCCGTCCCACCCGGTCGGAGAGCTGGCCGAGCAGCGGCATGGCGGCCACGTAGCCGAGCAGGAAGCCGGTGACGACCGGCGTGGCGCGCTCCAGCCGGTTCACCGGCACGCCCAGGTCGACCACGATGTCGACCAGCAGGCTCACCACGACGTAGGTGTCGAGCGAGGCGAGGAGGACGGCGGCGCCGCTGGCGCCGAGCGCCACCCCCCGCCGGGTGGCGCCGGTGTCGCCGGTGGTCACCCCGATCAGGCCGGCGGGGTGATCTCGACGGGGGCGTTGAACTCGGACAGCGTGATGGTCACGGTGCCGCCCTGCTGGCCGCCGCTCGGCGGGACCTCGACCTCGGCCTTCACCGGCCGGTTCGGCTCGTCGGCCGTGACCCAGAGGCGGCCGGGCAGGTCGGCGGTGGCGCCCACGCCGGGCAGCAGCACGCCGAGGTTGTTCTTGGCGAACGTCACCGAGAGCCGGTACGTGCCGACGCCGTCCACGTCCTCGCGGCCGTCGACCCTGGGGTCGGCGACGCCCGCGACGAGCGCGGCCAGGCCCAGGTTGTCGTCCAGGATCTTCGTCGGGTCGTAGATGCTCGCGGCCACCGAGGCCGGCAGCTCCTGGAAGCCGCCGGTGGGGCCCTTGAGGTAGAGCGAGTCGCCGACGATGACGAACTCGCTCTCCACCGGCTGCCCGGTGACGGTGATGACCGCGGTGCCCTGCACCTCGCCGGCCTTGGTGAGCCGGCCGTCGGCGCCGCTGATCGAGATGCCCGGGACCTGGCCGTCCACCGCGAGCGTGAAGTGGACGGTCTCGATCTCGCGGGTGGCGGCCGCGGCGCGCTCGACGAGCGGGCCGGCCTCGGGCAGGTCGCCGCCGGAGCCGCCGTTCCCGCCCTCGTCGCCGGTGCACGCCGCCGTGACGACGGCGGTGGCGGCGAGCAACGTCATCCCCACGGCCCGTACCGAGCGCATCATGGCCGGGAGCCTAGCCGCCGGACGCTGAGAGCCCGGGATCGCTCCCGCCGCCGGGCGGGGCCGCCGACCCGTGCACCCCCCGGGTCGGCGGCCCCGCGTGGAGGGTGGCACCGCGCGGGGCCGCGTGGCCGGAAGCCGAACATTCCCGAACACGGCCACCGCCGTCGTCGGCGCGGCCCGTCGTTGCCTACGCTTCGGTCATGGACCGCCAGCAGGAGTTCGTGCTCCGCACGCTCGAGGAACGCGACATCCGGTTCGTCCGGCTGTGGTTCACCGACGTGCTGGGTTTCCTCAAGTCGGTGGCCGTGGCGCCGGCCGAGCTGGAGGGCGCCTTCGCCGAGGGCATCGGCTTCGACGGCTCCGCCATCGAGGGCTTCGCCCGGGTGTACGAGTCGGACATGGTGGCCAAGCCGGACCCGGCCACGTTCCAGGTGCTGCCGTGGGAGACCGCGGAGGGCGCGCAGTACTCCGCGCGCATGTTCTGCGACATCACCATGCCGGACGGGTCGCCGTCCTGGGCCGACCCGCGGCACGTGCTGCGGCGCGCGCTGTCCCGGGCCGCCGAGGCGGGCTTCACCTGCTACGTGCACCCCGAGATCGAGTTCTTCCTGCTCAAGAGCCTGCCCTCGGACGGCTCGCGGCCCGAGCCGGCCGACAACGGCGGCTACTTCGACCAGGCGTCGCACGACCAGGCGCCGCACTTCCGGCGGCACGCCATCGAGGCGCTGGAGGCCATGGGCATCTCGGTGGAGTTCAGCCACCACGAGGGCGCCCCCGGGCAGCAGGAGATCGACCTGCGCTACGCCGACGCGCTCACCATGGCGGACAACGTCATGACGTTCCGGTACACCGTGAAGGAGGTCGCCCTGACCCAGGGCGTGCGGGCCTCGTTCATGCCCAAGCCGTTCGCCGAGTACCCCGGGTCGGCCATGCACACCCACCTGAGCCTGTTCGAGGGTGACCGCAACGCCTTCTACGACGCCGACGACCCGTACGAGCTGTCGGAGACCGGCAAGGCGTTCGTGGCCGGCGTGCTGCGGCACGCACGGGAGATCACCGCCGTCACCAACCAGTGGGTGAACTCCTACAAGCGCCTCATCATCGGCGGCGAGGCCCCGACCACCGTGTGCTGGGGCCACGCCAACCGGTCCGCCCTGGTGCGCGTGCCCATGTACTCCCCCGGCAAGGCCTCCACCCGGCGCGTGGAGATCCGCTCCCTGGACTCCGCCTGCAACCCCTACCTGGCCTACTCGGTGATCCTCGCCGCCGGCCTGCGCGGCGTCGCCGAGAAGTACGAGCTGCCCGCCCCCGCCGAGGACAACGTCTGGTCCCTCTCCGACGCCGAGCGCCGCGCCGCCGGCTACGCCTCGCTGCCGCAGAACCTCAACGAGGCCCTGGACGAGATGGAACGCTCCGAACTGGTCGCCGAGACCCTCGGCGAGCACGTCTTCGAGTTCTTCCTGCGCAACAAGCACGCCGAGTGGGACGACTACCGCCGCAACGTCACGCCCCACGAGCTGCGGACGTACCTGCCGGTCCTCTGACGGGCAGTGCCGCCACCTGCCCCCTACTCGCCCGTGCTGCCGTCGAGGCGTTCGCGGAGGAGGTCGGCGTGGCCGTTGTGGCGGGAGTACTCCTCGATCATGTGCACCAGGAGCCACCGCATGGACAGGGTGTCGCCGGAGCGGGTGTGGGTGAAGGTGGCGTCCAGCGGCATCGACGCGATGATCTCGTCGGAGCGCGCCACCTCGGCGCGCCAGGTCTGCCAGACCTCGTCCACCGGGGCCGAATCGACGGCGTCGAAGTCGTCGTTGAGGCGTTCCTCCGTGTAATAGATCGGCGGGGCGTCCTCGTCGCGGCGGACCTCGCGGCGGAACCAGCTGCGCTCGACGTCGGCGAGGTGGCGCAGCAGGCCGAGCAGCGAGAGCGCGGACGACGGCAGCGGGCGTTCCCTGAGCTGCTCGTCGGTCAGCCCGGCGCACTTCCAGACGAAGGTGTCGCGGTGAAAGTCCAGGAAGCCCTGGAGGGTCTCCAGTTCGCCGGCGGCACCGGGGGGCTCGCGGCGGTCCTCGTCCCTCACGGTTCCACCGTCCGGCGGAGCAGGCAGAACTCGTTGCCCTCCGGGTCCGCGAGCACGTACCAGCTGGGCGTGCCCTGGCCGATGTCGAGGTGCCGCGCGCCGAGGGCGAGCAGGCGTTCCAGCTCCTCGTCCTGCGAGCGATCGGTGGCGTTGACGTCGAGGTGCAGCGGCAGCTTGGCCGGGCGCGGGTCGGTGGAGCGCGAGAACAGCAGTTCGACCGGCGCGGGAGTGCCCTCGGGCGGCCCGATGGCCACACCGTCCTCGTCCCGGCCGGTCTCGCGGTAGCCGAGCACCTCGGCCCAGAACCCCGCGAGCCGCTCCGGGTCCCGGCAGTCGAGCACCAGCTCGGTGATGCGGCAGGCCATGTGATCACCACCCTTTCTTCCGTTGTGTGAAGCTGGTCGCAGGCTAGTGCGACGCCCCGACAACGGGTGCAGGCTTATCGCGTCACGCTCACGTTCCTACGCGACCCGGGGACCCGCAGGGCGGGCCTCGAGGGAGGACGGACGACGATGTCTGAGCCCACTCTGTACGGCGGACCGCTCCCGGCCGACGCCCCCGCGAAGCGGGTGACCACGCTCGACCTGCTGGCCGCGAAGCGGCGCGGTGACCGCTGGCCGATGCTCACGGCCTACGACTTCTCCACGGCCTCGCTGCTGGACGCGGCCGGCATTCCGGTGCTGCTGGTCGGCGACTCGGCGGCGAACGTGGTGTACGGCTACGACACGACGGTGCCGGTGTCGGTGGACGAGCTGCTGCCGCTGGTCCGCGGCGTGGTGCGCGGCACCCGCCGGGCGATGGTGGTGGCCGACCTGCCGTTCGGCTCGTACCAGGCATCGCCGACGCAGGCGCTGGAGACCGCCACCCGGTTCATGAAGGAGGGCGGCGCGCACGCCGTGAAGCTGGAGGGCGGCCTGCGGGTCGCGCCGCAGGTGGAGGCGCTCGTCGAGGCCGGCATCCCGGTCATGGGGCACGTCGGCCTGACGCCGCAGAGCGTGCACGCGCTGGGCGGCTACAAGGTGCAGGGCCGCGGCGACGCCGGCGAGCGGCTGGAGCGCGACGTCAAGTCGCTGGAGGCGGCCGGGGCGTTCGCCGTGGTGCTGGAGGTGGTGCCGGCCGAGCTGGCGGCCCGGGTCACCGCGGCCACCCCGATCCCCACGGTGGGCATCGGCGCCGGGCCGGACACCGACGCGCAGGTGCTGGTGTGGCAGGACATGGCTGGCTGGCGACTCGGCGGTCGCACCCCGAAGTTCGTGAAGACGTTCGCCTCGCTCGGCGAGGAGCTGATGGCGGCGGCCACCTCGTTCGCCACCGAGGTGCGCACCGGCGCGTACCCGACGCCGGCGCACTCCTACCACTGAGCCGCCGCCGTGCTGCGCGACGACCTGGGGGCCGAGGTCCCGGTCGTCGCGCGGCCGCGGCGCGTGGTGTCCCTGGTGCCGTCGATCACCGAGACGGTGGCCCGCTCGGCGCCGGATCTGCTGGTCGGCGCCACCGACTACTGCACGCACCCGGCGGACCTCGGCATCGAGCGGGTGGGTGGCTCAAAGTTCCCGGACGTGGCGGCGGTGCTTGCGCTGCGGCCCGACGTGGTGCTGGCGAACGCCGAGGAGAACCGCGAGCAGGACGTGACGGAGCTGCGCGCCGCGGGCGTGCCGGTCTGGACCACGACCGCGGCGGAGACGGTGCCGGCGGCGCTCGCCTCGCTGCGGCGGATGCTGACCGTGGTGCTGCGGCTGCCCGCACCGCCCTGGCTGGACGCCGCCGACCGCGAGTGGGCCGTCGTCCCGCCGGTGCGCGCGACCGCCGTGACCTGCGTGTGGCGCCGCCCCTGGGTCGTCCTCGGCCGCGACACCTTCGCCGGCGACGTGCTGCGGCGGCTCGGCATCGCCAACGCCTACGGCCGGCACCCGGAGCGCTATCCCCGGCCGCCGTTGTACGAGCTACGGGCCGCCCCCGCCGACCTGGTGGTGCTGCCCGACGAGCCGTACCCGTTCACCCCGCACGACGGTCCCGAGGCCTTCCCCGGCCGCCCCTGCGCCCTGGTCGACGGCCGCCACCTGACGTGGTGGGGACCGTCGCTGGCGAGCGCCCGCGCGGTCCTCACCCCGCACCTGCCGTGACCCGGCGGCCCGGCCCGGGAGCGTCCTTCAGCCACTGAAGGCGCCTTTCAGTCGTTCCAGACGACTGATGGCGCCTTTCAGCCACTCCACACGACTGAAGGCGCCTTTCAGTCACACCACACGACTGAAGGCGCCTTTCAGTCACTCACGGCGGGGGCGGGTGGGGGTGCCGCGGGCGGCGCAGGACGGTGAGGGTGCCGAGGAGGGCGACGAGGGCGAGGGCGGCGAGGACCGGCGTGGGACCGGCCAGTTCGGCGGCGGCGCCGCCCGCGAGAGCGCCGGCGGGGATGGCGAGGGTGCCGACGGAGCGGGTGAGGGCGGTGACGCGGGCCAGGGCGTCGGCGGGGACCAGGGTCTGTTGCAGGGTGGTGGCGGCGACCAGCCAGACGGTGCCGCAGTAGCCGAAGACCGCCTCGTAGACGACGAGCAGCGGGATCGGGTGCCCGAGGGAGGCGGCCGGGATGAGCGCGAGGGCGAGGGCGGCCACCGGCGCGAACGTCGACACCGTGCGGGCCATGCCGAGCCGGTCCACCAGGCGCCGCACGGTGAGCACGGCGGCGATGGACGAGGCGCTGTAGACGGCCACCGTGAGGCCGACGACGAGGGGGCCGAGGCCGAGGGTGCGGTAGGCGTACAGGACGTACAGGGCGCCGATGCCGGCGCCGCCGAGGTTGAGCGCGGCGCCGGCCAGGGCCAGCCGGATGAGCACGGGCCGGCCGCGCAGCACCCGGCCGCCCTCGAGGAACGCGGCGAGCAGCGAGAGGCCCCGCGAGGAGGGCGCCGCGGAGCGCGTCACGCGCAACCGGCGCAGCAGCACCGCGGACAGCAGGTAGCTCACGGCGTCGGCGACCATGGCGGTGGCGGCGCCGAGCGCCTGCACCAGCAGGCCGGCCAGCCCGGGGCCGGTGACGGTGCCGGCGGCACGCGCCCCGGCGAGCGCGGAGTTGGCGGACACCAGACGTTCCCGCGGCACCAGCCACGGCAGGCTGGCCTGGACGGACAGCTCGCTGACGCCGCCGAGCACGCCGCCGGCCGCGGCCACGGCGAACAGCAGCGGCATGCTCACGGCGCCGAGCAGGTACGCGAGCGGCACGGTGGCGACCACGACGGCGTGCGCGAGGTCGGCGCCGACGAGCACGGCGCGGGGCGAGGACGCGCGGTCCACGAGCACGCCGAGCAGCGGCCCGATGAGCCCGCGGACGCAGTGGCCGAGCGCGAAGAGCAGCGCGGCGGCGAACGGGCCGGCGTCCAGCGTGAGGATGGCGAGGGTGGGCACGGCGAGGCCGGTGACGTGGCTGCCGGTCAGGCTCACCACGTGGGCCAGCACCACCGGGCGAACGGCGGGCTCGCCGAGGATCGCGGTCAGAAGATGTCCTGCAGCCAGGGCGCGGGCGCCCAGGTGAACATGCCGGCGGCCCGGTCGACGGCGCCCGGCGTGTGCTCGTCCACGTGCCCGGCGCCGGCCGAGGTGCGCAGCGACAGGTCGCCGAGGTAGGCGGCGGACAGCGCCGCGCGGGACACCGTGAGGTCGGGGGTGGTGGTCACCGGGCGGCAGTCGGCGCCGTCCAGCCCGCCCTCCAGCCGGTAGCGGCCGCCGTCGCGGAGCTCGATCACCAGGGCATCGTCGCGCGCGTAGCGGCGGGCCGAGAGCGCGACCGGCACGTCGCGCAGCGTGAGGTACATGTCGTCGCGGATCGTGGGCCGCGCGTCGCGCGGGTCGGCCAGCCGGTACACCACGGGGTCGTCGACGGGGCGGCGCAGCGCGACCAGCTGGTAGACGAGCCGGTTGTCCACGCAGTGCTTCCAGAGCTGGGCCTCGACGACGGTGGACAGGCCGAGCAGCTCGACCACGCGGAGGCTGCCCTCGGGACGGCCCTGGGACTCCGAGCTGGCGCCGAGCTGGTAGGCGAGCACGCCGTCCACCGAGCCGGCGCGGTCGCGGTGCACGACGAACGTGATGGGCCCGTAGGAGGCGCCGGCCAGATGCGCGAGCGAGTACTTGTAGTCGTCCAGGCAGGGCTTGCGCCGCACCCAGCCGTTGCGCACGCCCTGCAGGCCGGCGGCCACCTCGCGCATGGCGGCGATGGCGTCGGCGACGGGCACGTACTCCAGGGTGCCGTCGTCCTCGGGCACGTGCCGCAGGCCGCGGTGCCGGGTGAGGTCGATGGTCCACTCGGCGTGCCGGCTGGCCGGGCCGTACTCGTCGCGGCTGCGGCGCACCGCCGGGTCGTGCGGCATGCCGCCGTACAGCGGCTCGGTGAAGCCGGGGTCGGAGCGCACGGCGGTGTCCAGCACGGCCATCAGGCCGCGGCCGCGGTGCAGCGGGTGCACCAGCAGCCAGGTGGCGCCGGCCAGCGGCAGCCGCGCGCCGCCGGGCACCGTGAGGTCCAGGCTCACCGTGCACTGCACGCCCACCAGCTCGCCGTCGTGGAAGGCGCAGATCGCCCGGTCGGCCTCCAGGAACTCGGTGTAGCAGCGGTCCCGCGCCGGGTCGGCGCCGTTGCCCCAGACCAGCGCGTCCAGCCGCAGCACGTCGGCCAGCTCGTCCGGCCGGGCCGCGCGCAGCTCGTAGTCGGACATCGCGCTCAGCCCTCGGTGCGCTTGCGGAACTCGAGCAGCGCCGCGCCCAGCCGGTCGACCAGCTCGGCGCACTCGTCGTCGGTGATCACCAGCGGCGGCAGCAGCGGCAGGACGCCGCGGGTGAAGCTGGTGAGCAGCCCGTGGTCACGGCACACCAGGCGGAGCTGGTTGGTGTCGCCGACGGACCACGGCGTGCCGTCCGGGTAGGCGAGGTCGACGCCGAGCATCAGGCCCTCGCCGCGCACCCCGCGCACCTCGTCGCGGTCGCCGAGCACGTCCATGATCAGGCCGCGCAGGTGCTCGCCGGTCCGGCGCACGCCCTCCAGGAAGCCCGGCGCGGTGAGCACGTCCAGCACCGCCAGGCCGGCCGCCATGCCGATCGGGTGACCGTCGGTGGTGGATCCGTTGGGGAAGCCGACGCGGTGCCCGGAGTCGGCCAGCTCGTCGTACAGCGGCTGCGCCACGGCCAGCGCGGCGAGCGGGAAGTAGCCGGCGCTCAGGCCCTTGCCGAGCACGATCATGTCCGGTGGCTCGGGCAGCCGCTCGCTGAGCGTCATACGCCCGGTGCGGCCCGCGCCGGTCGTCACCTCGTCCGCGATGAAATGAATTCCCCGGGCCCGGCACTGCGCGACCAACGATTCCAGGTAATGGCCGCGCGGACTCAGGACGTACGATCCGATCACCGGTTCCAGAATGACGGCGGTCACCTGCTCGGCGCCGATGGAATCGATCACGTCGAGCACGGGGCGCACGCACGAGCAGTTCTGGACGGACCCCTCGCAGGACTCGGCGGGCGGCGTCTGCGCGTAACCGACGTGGGTGTCGATCGGCCCGCACAGGTCGTGCAGGAACTCCTCGCCGGTGAGCGCGGAGGCCAGCGGCCCGGTGCCGTGGTAGCTGCCGTGCACCGCCACCACGTGCTGCCGGCCGGGTTCGCCGGTCATCCGCCGGTGGAACCGCGAGAGCATCACGGCGGCCTCGGTCATCTGGCTGCCCGTGTTGCCGAACCTGATCTGCCGCAACGGCTCCGGCAGCACGCCGGCGAGCGCGGCGGCGTACCGGGCGGCGACCTCGGCGGGGTGCTCGTAGCGCATCACGGTGCCCGACGGCAGCACGTCGAGCTGGCGGCGCATGGCCTCCTTGACGGGCTCGCACGAGTAACCGAGGGTCACGTTCCACATCGAGGAGCGGGCGTCCAGGTAGCGGCGGCCGGACCGGTCGGTCACGTGGCAACCGCTGCCGCCGACCAGGAACATCTCCGGGTCGGACAGCCGGAAGAAATCCGCCATCGGGGACAGCCCGTGCCAGATGTGGTACGTCGACGAATCGAACACGGCCAGGACTCCCCCGCTCATTGATTGGCCGGGTGGATGGAAACCGATTCGACGCTAGTCAGCGCCGGTCGAGACCGTCAAGGCCCGAACACGCTGCGCCAGGTGTACCGCCGGGCAGGTGGCACACACCGGGACGAACGGAGCAATCCACCGCTCAGATGTCGGTGATCCGCAACCCGGCGTGCGCGGAATAGCGACGGTTGATCGCGATGAGGTTGGCGGTGAGCGCCTCGACCTGACCGGCGTTGCGCAGCCGTCCGCCGTACACGCCGCGCATGCCGGGCACCGCGTCGGCCAGGTCGATCACCAGGCCGACGGCGTCCCGGTGCTCGCCGAGCACGAGGACGTCGGTGTCCACCGCGTCCAGCGTGGCGTCGGCGAGCAGCACGGCGGACACGTGGTGGAAGGCCGCGGTGACCGTGGAGTCCGGCAGCAGCGCGGCGGCCTGCTGGGCGGCGCTGCCCTCGTCGACGCGCAGCGCGTACGGGCCCTGCTTGTCGAAGCCCAGCGGGTTCACGCAGTCGATGACGATCTTGCCGGCCAGCTCGGCGCGCAGCGCGGCCACGGTGGCCGCGTGACCGTCCCAGGGCACCGCGACCAGCACGAGGTCGGCCGCGGCGGCGCAGCCCGCGTTGTCCAGCCCGGAGACGGTGTCGACGCCGGCCAGCTCGTTGAGTTCGGCGGCGGCCGCGGCGGCCCGGTCGGCGGCACGGGAGCCGAGCACGACGCGCAGCCCGGACCGCGCCCAGCGGTACGCCAGCCCGCGCCCCTGCGGGCCGGTGCCGCCGATCACGCCGATGGTCGAGTCGGACAGCTCCACGGCCTCACTCCTTCACAGCGGGCACGGCCCCGTCGGCCGCGAAGAGGACCTTGCGGGCCACCGGGTCGGCCTGGACGAGGGTGACCGGCACCCGCTCGCCGTCCGGCAGGCCGTCGCCCACGCAGCGGGCCAGGGTGGGCGGCTCGGTGATGAACACCTCGGCCTGCGCCTGCGTGGCCGCCCTGCCCTCGGCCGGCTTGCTCTCCGCCGGCTTGCTCTCGGCCGCCCTGCTCTCCGCCGGCCTGTCCTCGGCGGGTGCGCCGTCGGGCGGCCGGGCGGTGGACGACCCGTCGGCGGGCCGGGCGGTGCCGGCGTCGGCGGGTGCGGTGGCGGCGTCGCGATCCCGGGTGCCGCGCAGCACGATGGCCTCGAAGCGCTCCCCCACCCGCGGGTGCAGCAGCCAGGACTCCACCTGGTCCAGGCAGGCGCGGTCCACCTGGGCGGCGAGCCGGTCGGACCCGGCCATCAGCTCCGGCAGCGTGGGCAGCGCGGCCCGGGTCCAGTCCGGCACCTCGGCGCCCGCCGACACGGCCAGGCACACCTCGGCGCCGTAGCGGTCGACCAGGCGCCGCAGCGGGGCCGTGACGTGCGCGTACGGCGCGCCGATGCCGGTGTGCCAGGCCCGCTCGGGCGGCGCGCCGTCGAAGGCCACGTAGCCGGCGCCGCGCAGCAGCCGGGTGGCGCCGGTGAACACGGCGAGCGCGGCCGGGTCGGCGGGATCGAGCGTGGAGAGCACCGCGGCCGGGGTGGCGCCGTCCGGCCAGTCAATACCGAGCGCCCTGGCCGCCTGCCGCAGGTGCGCCACGGCCGCGGCGTCCGGCTCCGGCAGGGTGCGCAGCACGCCCACCCCGGCGTCCAGCATCAGCCGGGCCGCGCACATGCCGGTGAGCAGCGACATCTCGGCGTTCCAGGCGTCCACCTCGGTGCGCCGGCGCAGCACGATGAGCCAGCCGGTGCCGTCGGGCGCCACCTCCTGCTCGGGCAGCTCCAGCTCGACGGCGCCACGGGCCGCGGCGGCCGCGCGGCGCAGCCGCCCCAGGTCGGGCAGCGGCTCCACCGAGGGGTGCGCCCGGCCGGCGTCCAGCTCGTCCTGCACCCCCTGGTAGTCCAGGCGGGCCACGGAGCGCACCATGGCGCGCCGCACCCGCATGCCGGTCGGCTCGCCGTCGGCCTCCAGCTCGATCGTCCAGAGCGCGGCGGGCCGCACCTGGCCGGGCAGCAGGCTCGCGGCGCCCGCGGAGAGCACCGGCGGGTGCAGCGGCACCGAGGCGTCCGGCAGGTACAGCGTCTGGCCGCGGCGGCGGGTCTCCAGGTCGAGCGGCCCGTCCGGCCGGACGAACGCCGGCACGTCGGCGATCGCGTAGTGCAGCGTGAAGCCGCTGCCGCGCCGCAGCACGAGCAGCGCCTGGTCGAGGTCCATCGAGCCGGGCGGGTCGATGGTGACCAGCGGCAGGTCCGTGGCGTCCTCGCGGTCACCGAAGTCGGTGCGGCCGGCGGCCTCGGCGGCCTCGGCCAGGACGTCCGGCGGGAAGGCGGCGCTGTCTGCGGCCGGCGGCAGCCCGAGCTCCTGCCGGACCGCGCCGAAGTCCGTCGGGGGAGCGGGGGTGCCGGGCGCCACGATGACGGAGCCTAACCGCTCACCCCGCGCCCGCGCGGCGACGGGCACCCGGTTCCCGCCGCCTCACCCCGCCGCCGCCCCGGAGCCGGTGGGGCGGCAGGCCGGGACGGCGAGGCCAGGGGCAGCGGGCCGGGAGAGCGGGGCGAGGGCGGCCGGCCGGGAGCGTGGCCGGTGCCCGGGGTGCGGTGCGGCGCCACCCGGGCCGGCTCAGGTCGGCCAGACCGGGGTGGTGACGGCGGGCCGGCCGGGGCGGGCGCGCGGGATGGGGTCGATGCAGGAGACCAGCACCTCGTGCTGCTCGGGGTTCTCGATCACCCGCCCGTCGCGGTCGCGGTAGCGCAGCTCGCCGTCGCCGTCGATCTCGACGATGCAGCCGACCTCGGCGAGCTGTTCCTCGTCCAGGTCGGCGAGCCGCTCCGGCCGGCTCGGCACCACCCGGTACACCGGCCACGGCAGGTGCCCGTAGGCCTGTTGCAGCTCGGCCACCAGCTGGGCGAGCTGGTGCTGCCAGGCCGGTGGCATGGACTCGGCGAGCGAGCGGGGCAGCACCAGGTAGCCCGGGTCCACCCCGTTGCGCACGGACGAGAGGAAGTCGCGCAGCGGCGAACCGGCGGCGGGCGGCCCGGCCGGCCGGGGGATGGGGTCGGAGCTGTAGGGCATCTGTGGTCTCCCCTCGAAGGTACGGATCAGACGCCGGGACGGACGGCGAACGGGAGGAGACCGCGCTCGGTGAAGCGGATGGCTCGGGTGTGTACGGGCACCCCGGTCTGCTGGGCCTCCACGATCTGGCCGCCGCCCAGGTACATGGCGACGTGGTGCACGGTGCGGAGATCGTTGCGGTCCCTGGCCCAGAACAGCATGTCCCCGGGCAGGGCGTTCTCGATCGGGAGCTTGGCGCCGGCGTTCACCTGCTGGCGGGACACCCGCGGCAGCTGGATGCCGGCCGCCTCGTAGGCGCGCAGCATGAGCCCCGAGCAGTCGAAGGAGTTCGGGCCGGTGGCCCCCCAGACGTACGGCTTGCCGATCTGGGCCAGGGCGAACGCGATGGCGGTGCCGGCGGCCTCGGTCGGCGGCGGCACGTCCCCCGGCAGGCCGGGCGACGGCGTGCAGCCGCCCGGGTTCTCCACGCCGCCGAGCTGGCCGATGAGCGAGACGGCGAGCGCCTCCCAGGCGTGGTAGCGGTCGGGGAACGCGGAGCGCTCCACCTTCTGCGCGGCGTCGCCGGGGCGCATCTGCTCCCAGCCCGGCACGTCCAGCAGCCCGGGGTTGCCCGGCGGGTGATCGGGTCCGCCGTAGAAGGCGTGAACCTGGTAGGTGACGTTCGTGACCTGCTCGGGAGTCCCCCAGCCGGTGGACGGCCGCATCTGGAAGATGCCGAGCGAGTCCCGGTCGCCGTAGTTCAGGTTGCGCAGCTTGGACTCGGTCATGCCGGCCTGCAGCGCCACCTGCCAGGCCCGCGGCGGCAGCCCGCGCTCCTTGCCGATGCGGATGATCTCGGTGGCGATGGCCACCTGCTCCTGGTCCAGCTCCTCGGGGCCGATCGGGCTGGTGCCGCCGCCGTTGATCGGGTCGAGCGTGGGCAGGCACGGCAGCGCGATCGCCTGGTTCGAGCCGGAGCTGCCGAGCAGCGCCGCCACCACGCCGGTGGCCAGCAGTCCGATCACGGCGATGACGCCGACCGCCGCGAGGAGGACGCGACGCAGGACCCGCGGGCGCACGGCTCAGTCCACCCGGTCGAACGCCGACACTCGCCATCCGGACTCGGTGGCGATGACCGTGAGCAGCAGCGTCGCCCCGTCCGTCGTCACCCGGACGTCGACCGCGGCCGCCGCGGCGTTGATCGGCTCGGCCTTGCCGGTGACCGTGGTCGACGGGATGTTGGCGAGCTCCACGCTGCGCAGCTGCGGCAGGTACTCCTCGGTGGTGAGCGGCGCGAGCTGCGCCACCCAGTCGTCGTTGGTCATGCCGGCCGGGTGGTTGACCCAGGCGCGGGCCCAGGCGTCCGCGACGGCCAGCGCCTCCGGGGCGGCGGCGGCCGGCGAGGGCGTCGGGGTGGTGGCGCGCGGCACCGGGCTGGTGCTGGTGGCCCCCCGCGACGGCGTGCCGGGGACCGGCGCGGCCGGCAGGGTGACCGTGGTGCCGTTGGACACCGTGACGGTCGGGCGGGCGCGGCGCGAGCCCAGGTTGTCCGTGGCCTGCGGGAGCAGGAAGCCCACCACCGAGGCCACCACGACGAGCAGCACGGTGGCCATCACCAGGTGCCGCGGCGAGCGCAGCGGCCAGGCCCAGAGCTTGCGGTAGACGGCGGCGCGGCCGCGGTTGGTCCGGATCGGCATCAGGTCCCCCGTCCGGCCGGGCCGTCACCGGAGTACGGCTGCACCTCAAGGCCGCGCGACGGCCGGTACACCACGAACACCGGCCGGCCGCCCACCATCTCGACCTCGGCCCGGCGCGGCGCCGGCGGTGGCGTGGCACGCGAGGGCACCAGCACCGGCTCCTCCTCGGCCACCCGGTCCCAGCTGCGGTCCACGACCGGAGCGGTGTCCACCACGCGGCTCGGCGTGCCGCCGCCGGCGGGCAGCGCGGCCCGTTGCTCCGGCAGGTTCGTGATGACCGGCGTGCCGTTGATCACCAGGGCGTTGCCGGGACCGCCGATCGCCGGACGGCCGCGGTCCAGCCGCTCCGCCACGGCCATCACCGGGGCCGCGGCCTCGGGACGCAGCCGGCCGTCGGTGGTGCTCGGCGGCATCGGCGAGTCCGGGTCCACGCCACGCACCTGCGCCCAGAAGTCGTCCTGGGGGGTGGGCATGTTCTCCTTGCGGCGGCGCATCCGGGACAGCACACCGGGCCCGGTGGACGGCAGCGCACCGCCGGCGACGCTCACCGACATCTCCATCATCTGCCACATCCGGCGCACCGGTTTGACGATGAGCAGGAAGATGATCGTCACCACCGCGGCGAGCAGCAGCTGCGCCAGCGGCGGCACGCCGTTGCCCGGGTCGAACAGCTCGGTGAGCACGAACGCGTGCAGGCCGGCCATGGCGGCCACCACGACCACGTTGATGATCACCGCGCCGAGTGCCTTGCCGACCTGGCGCAGCACCTCGTGGTGCACCAGGGCCACCAGGCCGACGAGCGGCCCGATCAGGATGAGCACCCGCAGCAGCACCTGGGCGAGCAGGATGGTGGCCTTCGCCAGGAGCTGGAAGAACGAGAGCGCGAACGCCTGCGCCGTGGCCAGGAAGCCCGCGCCCATGCGGGAGCCGTCGGCGCCCTGGAAGTAGCCGTAGACGCTGGTGTCGTCGAGCTGGTCGGCGAGCCCGGTGAAGGCGTCCTTCTTGGGCTGCGGCGAGCCGGGGTCACGGCCGTCGGCCACGTCCTGCTTGCTCCAGGCCTGCGCCTCGACGAGCTGGCGGCCGTACTGCTCGGCCTGCGGCGCGGTGGCCGAGCCGAACTCGCCGCGCTGCCAGTTGCGGTAGATGACGGTCTCGTGCAGCAGCGTCGGGAGCTGGTCGCGTTCCTCGACGCCCACCTCGCGGAAGAACCCGGCCTGCACCGAGGAGGTGCCGTCGATCAGCAGGTCGTCCAGCACGTGGGTGTAGGTGAGCGGCGTGAGGTAGGTGATCGCGGCGAACCAGATGGCGGCGAGCGCCCAGAGCGCGCGTTTGCTGATCGTGGCCAGGTCACCGCGCCAGATGGACCGGAACAGCACGATCGCCAGGAACAGCGCCACCAGGCCGAACAGCGGCGCGTACACGCTGTCGTACAGCGCGATCGTGCCGGTCAGGATGAGGTTGTCGAACGGCTCCAGCAGCCCGCCGTCGAGCAGCGCGTAGTGCAGGCCGTTGGTGGCGGCCACCAGGTTCTTGCCGATGTTGAAGACCTGGTTGCCGGTCCAGGTGTCGACCACGGCGTTGGGGTTGCGCAGCCCGGACGGCCCGCAGCCCAGGTCGTAGGTGTGCCACACCTGGCCCGCGTAGCCGAAGTCGCGGTAGATGCTGCCTTCCTTGCCCTGGCCGGCCGGCGTGGGGTCGAGCACCCCCACCAGGCCGGAGCCGGGACGCTCCGGGTTCGGCGCGTCCTTGCAGTCCTCCAGGCCGGGGATGGGGATCTGCGCGGTGGCCGGGGCGCCCATGATCGCCTGGGCGCCGACCAGCAGGCCGACGATCAGCAGCGCGACCCGGCGGGCCCGGCGACCGGCGGCGTGCGGCGTGCGAGGGCGACGCGGCCGGGGTGGTGGCGCGGCGAGCGCGGCCGCGAGGAACGAGATCACGCGGCGCACCCGCCGCCCGGGTCTCATGCGGCGTCGTCCTTCCGGTCCGACTTGCGTCCCGTGCGGTCCGTGCCGTCGCCGCCGCGCGCGGCGGCCTCGACGGTCTCGGCGCGCACCCGCTGGGTGTCCTCCGCGTCCGGCTCGCCGGGCGGCGGCAGGTCGTCCAGGCCCGGCTCGATCTCCGGGAAGACGAACTCCTCCTCGCCGTCGGCCGCGGCCGACGGGCCGGGTTCGAGCTCCGGGGTGTCGGAGCCGATGAGCGCGGCCCGGTCGGCCGCCGCGGAGGCGGCGGCGGTGGCCGCGGCGTCGCGCTGGCCGTCCGGCGTGGTGTCCAGCGCCTGCACCAGGTGGGCCAGGTGCGGTCCGGAGAAGTCGGCGCGGATGCGCTCCACGCCGCCGGCACCGTCACCGAAGATGAACTGGCGTGGCGCCCGGTCCCGCTCGGTGCCGCGGTGCCCGCCGGGCCGGCGGCCGAGCGCGGCGATCACCTGCTCGTAGCCGGCCCCGATCGGCACCTTGAGCAGCCGCAGCGCGTCGGCCTGCGCGGACTCGTCGTCCAGCCGGCCGACGAACACGCTGTCCAGCAGCGAGACGAAGCCCTGGATCTTGAGGAAGTCGGCCGGGATCTGCGAGGACAGCAGCACCCGGACGTTCCACTTGCGGGAGTCACGGGCGAACCGGTTCATCAGCACCCGGCCGGTCGGCACCTCGGACAGGAAGAACGCCTCGTCGATCCAGACGCCCTTGCGCAGGTCCTTGGGCCGCTCGTAGATGGAGCGCTGGGTGAGCCAGGCGGCCAGGTTGAGCAGCTCCACGCCGAGCGACTCGGCGTCGGTCCAGTGCTCGCGGCCGACGCCGTCCTTGGGCAGCGTCAGGCCGGCCATGGTGAGCACGGTGAGCCGGTCGTCGCGCAGGTGGCCGTACGGGTCGGCGTCGCGCTCCGGGATGAGCAGCGACATGCGCTCGCGCATCTCGTCCAGGAAGTCGGCGACCACGACGGCGTGCTCGTGGTGCTCGGAGGCGTCCCGGCGCAGCGCCTCGAACACCTGGCCGGGGTGCGCGTCCTGGCGGCCGCCGACGGCCCGCACGGCGCGCAGCAGCACGATCCTGGTCTGCGGCAGCCGGGCCACCTCGTAGGGCAGCAGGCCGGTCAGCACGTCGAGCACGAGCCGCCGCCGGGTGGCCGCGACGAGCGCCTTCTCCCGGCGCCACGAGCGCTCCGGCTCGTCCTCGTCCAGGAAGTGCTCCAGCAGCGGCTCGGGCACCACGCGGTACGGGTTGAGGATGCCGGGCTGGGCGTTCAGCAGGTTGATCGGCCGGGCGAACGGGCGCAGCTCGGGCAGCGAGCAGAGCTGCGCGAGCGGGCCGGACGGGTCGAGCAGCGTCCAGTGCGCGCCGGCCCGCAGCGTCTTGTAGACGATGCCGCCGCCGAGGAACGACTTGCCGCCGCCGAGGCCGGCCACCATCGCGGTGAGACCGGACCCGTCGCGCACCTCCTGGGCCATCCACGGGTCCCAGGCCACCGGCCGCCGGGTGGCGGTGCAGGTCTCGCCGAGCAGCACGCCGCGGCGGTCGCCGACCTCGGCGGTGGCCGTGGGCACCGCGGACGCCGCCCAGACCACCGAGCCGCGGCGCAGGTAGGCGCCGGAGGACAGCGGCTCACCGGGGATGAACTCGCGGGCCAGCGCGTACTGGGCCTCGGGGTGCTCGATCGCGACCTTGGGCTTGTAGAGGTCGAGGAGCTGCTGGGCCAGCCGCAGCGCCTCGCGCTCGTCGTTGCCGGACACCGCGAGCCGCCACCAGGAACGCACCCGGGTGGCCAGCGAGGTGAAGCCGGAGGTCATCTCGTCGTCGATCTCCAGCACCCGGGCGGCCTGCCGGGACAGTGACTGCGGCGGCTCCAGCTCGTGCTCGTCGGTGTAGTGCCGCACCTGGGAGCGGACCTTGTTCATCTGGCGCTGCAGCTCGCCGCCGACCTCCTCGGGACGGCGCACGTAGATCCGCGCGGACCACTCCACGGGGGCCGGCAGCCGGTCGGCGCGCTGCACCCACGGGTCATCCGCCTCGGGGATCTGCAGGCCGTGCATGAGGCCGACGGTGAGCACCACGAGGTGCCGCTGGATGCCGGCGTTGGAGCCGGTGCGGCCGTGCACGGTGATGGTCGGCGCGTACGGCTCCTGGTGGAAGTCCGCGGCGTCGGTGAAGCTCGCCAGGTCCTCGGGTTCCCAGGCCGCGCCGGGCACCGCGCCGTTGTCGCCGGGCAGGTTCCGCGGCGCCGGCAGGCCGAGCGAGCAGGACCGGTGCATGAGCCAGGACATCTCGTCGGCGGTGACCGGGCGGCCCTCCAGCCCGGAGCCGCCCACCACGAGGTCGAGGTGCTCGACCTCGGCGTCCAGCGCCACCAGCTCGGCGTCCACCGCGGCCGGGAACACCCGGCGCAGCAGGGGCGCGGCCCGCTCCACGGCGCGGTCGACCACGTTGCGGGTCTGCACCTGGACGCCGAGATAGACCTCCTTCTCGGCCATCGAGCGGCCGAGGAGCTGCTGCTGCTCCCCGATCATGTAGTCGTCGAACGACATGGCGCCGGGCGCGTCGGGCAGCCGGTTCAGGGCGTTGCGCACGTGGGCCTCGGCCCACATCCGGATCGGGTACGGCCGGGTGGTGACCCGCAGGTGCATCCAGCGGCCCTGGAGCTCGGCGTACTGGCCCGCGATCGCCTGGATGAGGTCCTGGCGCTGCGAGTCCGAGCGGAACGACCAGCGCTGCGGCGCGAGCTTGTACCAGGCGTAGACCTCCTGGCCGGTGCGCGTCAGGTGCCCGTCGATGCTGCGCAGCGCGATGCTCGGCGTGTACGTGGGAGCGGCCTGCTCCCCGGTCAGCCGGCGCTTGCCGCGGCCGCCGCGCTTGCCGTTGCCCTGCTGGGGCGGCGTCGGCAACGGCTGGAAGCGGTCCTGGTACTGCGGGTGGTTGTGCGCCTGGTAGCGCGCCACCGGGTCGGGCTGGCGGTCACGCCGACGGCCGAACACGGCGGGCCTCCTCACGTCGGTTCGGCCGGCGGCGCGGTCGCTCGTCGCGCACGCGGACCGCGGTGGCGCTCGCCGCGCCGCCACGGCGTTCGGCGGTCCTGCGGGGCGCGGACAACTCCCGCAGCCACATGACGGTCACGGCCCCGAGCGGCCGTTCGTGGCTGATCCGGGAGCAGATCAGCCGGGTGGCGACGATGGAGATGACCAGTGCCCAGGCGGTGGAGAAGAACCCGAAGCCGACGCCCACCCTCCGTTCGACCAGCATCGTCAACAGGAACAGGACGATCCCGACGCCCCAGGCCACGTAGCGGGCCCGCCAGGGGAACGTCGCCTTGGGCGGACCGAGCCAGACCGCGTCGACCCGGTACACCTCGTCGTCGGTGCGGATTCGCACGCCTCGATCACCCGGACAGGAGTTCGGCGAGCCACGTGCCCAGGTCCACCCCGGCCCCGGAAACGGCGAGGCCGACGATGGCCAGAGCGATGATGACGCCCCCGAGCCGCCGCATCACGCCGGCGTTGTCCCCCTTGCCGCCACCCAGCCACAGCAGCAGGACGGCAACCGTGAGCAGCAGCAGGGGTACGACGTTGTCCAGGATCCAGTCACGAAGGTTCGTCGTGCCCAAGCTGTCCGGTTGGGCAAGCGTCTGGAGCGCGGTCGTCGTGATCATCTCAACACCCGTCTCGGAGGGGTCGTCGGGCACACACGCCGCTCAGTGAAACACGAGCCGTGATTATCGATAAAGAGCGGCCGTTCAGCAGGTGGAACATCCCTTGTCCTCGACACGTGCGACGTCTCATCGGATCACACTCTCCTCGTCACGCGATAGCGCCGGGCGGGCGGTCACTCCCGACGCAGGTTGATCCGAACGAGAGAGCAAACCTTACCGTGTGTACAGGGACTGTGAGCTGACGGTCATCACTCTCAGTGGCTCAGCCGGAACCCGAACGTGAACTGCCCGTGGTCCACCTCCAGCCCCTGCGCCCCGCCGTTGACCTGGAGCTCCCCGTTCACGTAGAAGTGCAGCTCACGCCATACACGGGCGCGCAGGTCGACGGTTCCGGTGGCGTTGAAGTCCGGGCGGCCGGTACGGAAGAAATCAGTGGCGGCCGTCACTCCGGTCTCCACCACCACCGGCCCGAGTCGCGGGAAAGTGTGCTCGATCAGCGTGACGCCGGAGCCGGCCACGAGGCGGCTCACCGGCTGCAGGAAACGCAGTTCCAGGTGCGGCTGCTCCAGCGGGCGGAAGTTCTCCAGCGTGCGGCCGAGCTGGTCGAAGGAGCAGTCGTAGAGGCGGCAGTACAGGGTGTACGGCACGCGCAGGTCGAGCCCGGTCAGCCGGAGCCGGCCGCGGGGGGTGACGATCACCGGGTCAGGCATACGCGCTGCCCTCCTCGTGGCCGTGGTCGAAGTGGTGCAGGGACGGGTCGATGCCTGCGACCTGGTGCCCGAGGTCGGCCTGGTCGAGGTAGGCCACCCACTCGGCGTTCAGCGTCAGCGGCGCGGACACCGGCGTCTCCAGGTTCACCAGCTCCACCGGCTGGCTGAGCGTGTTCAGGAACTCCTCGTCGTCCATCCCCCGATGGTCGGCCGGACGGATCACCCCCGCACCGGCGTCCGGCGCGCCCTCCGGCGCAGGTCCGATCGCCCCTTCGGGCGGCCCCGGAGGGCCGGTCCGGTCATGGTTTCCCGGACCCTCCGCACGCGGCCCGTCACGGGGCGCGAACCCGCTGCCGGGACGGTGTGCCGGGCGGACCCCGGGGCCTATCGTGTGCGCCGAATGCCGTACCGGGAGGGAACCCATGCGCAGCAACCTTTTCGCGCCGCAGAACGCCGAGGCCCAGACCACGCAGCCGGGCATGACGCTGCAGAACAGCAAGATGCTGAAGATCGCGCTGGCCGGCGAGGTGCTCGCCCGGCAGGGCTCGATGGTGGCCTACCAGGGCAACGTCAACTTCCAGGCCCTGGGCTCGGGCGGCGTGGGCAACTTCATCAAGCAGCAGCTCACCGGCGAGGGCGTGCCGCTGATGAAGCTCAGCGGGCAGGGCGACGTGTTCCTGGCCGACCTGGCGAGCGACGTGCACCTGATCGACCTGGAGGGGCCGCACGACGCGCTGACCATCAACGGCAAGAACGTGCTCGCGTTCGACACCGGGCTGCGCTACGAGATCCGCCGGGTGCAGGGCGCCGGCATGCTGTCCAACGCCGGCCTGTTCAACTGCGTGTTCTCGGGCGTGGGGCGCATCGCCATCACGTGCAAGGGCCTGCCCGTGGTGCTCAACGTGGACCAGCCGACGTACGCCGACCCGCAGGCGGCCATCTGCTGGTCCGCCTCGCTGCAGACCGGCATCCACCGCGCCGACCAGATCGGGCTGAGCTCGCTGCTCGGGCGCACCACGGGCGAGGCGTTCACCATGAGCTTCTCCGGCCAGGGTTTCGTCGTGGTGCAGCCGTCGGAGGAACTGCCGGCATCGATGCTCGGCGGCACCGGTGGCGGGCAGCAGTCCGGCGCGGGCGGGGTGCTGGGCGGCATTCTCGGCCGCTGACGGTGGCGGTCGGCCGCTGACGGTCGTGGCGGCGTGGGGTGGGGTGCGGTAATTCGGCCCGGGCGGTGGCTTCCGTTGGGAACAATGGCATCCATGTCCCACCCCGGTCCGCCGAGCACCGCGGCACGGCGAGGTCTGGCGTTCGCGGTGCAGGGGCGGCACGCCGTGCTCATCGCGGCCGTCGGCCTGCTGGCGGCGATCCTCGGGCTGCTGCCGCCGCTCATCAAGCTGTACAAGGACAACCGGGACTCCGGTCCCCCACCGGCGGCCGGGGCGGCGACCACTCGGCCGGAGCACGCCGGGCAGTCCCCGCAGCCCACGCAGCCGGCGGTGCCGCCGGGCACCGTGCCGCCGGGCTTCGTCGGGACCTGGGTCGGCTCGATCAACCAGGAGGGGTCGTCGAAGTCGCCGTACCCGGTGACGGTGACGATCACCGCCGGCGGGCTCGCCCAGCGCGTCGGCACCTCGGCGTACCTGACGCTGGACTGCGACGGGCACCTGATCCTGGCGAGCGCCGAGGGGAACCGCCTGGTGGTGCAGGAGAACATCGACAACGGCACGTCGAACTGCGTGGAGCAGACCCAGATCACGCTGACGCTGAACGGCGACGGCACCATCGCCTACCGGATCGAGCCCCAGGGCTTCTTCGTCGGCGAGGCGGACGGCACCCTGCACCGCCAGGGCTGAGCCCGGTGTGACCGGTCGGCGCGGTGCGTGACCGGGCGGCCACGGAGGGTCCCTGCGAGGATGGGCGCGTGCTGACCGACGACGAGCTCGCCCGCCGCACCGCCCACGCCGTGACCGCCGCGGCCGGCGCCGGCCGCGCGCTGGGGCTCACCGTGACCGCGCCGGTGGCGCTGTACGACGTCTTCTCCGTTGTCGTGCACCTGGCCCCGTCGCCGGTCGTCGCGCGCGTGCACACCGTGCTGCCGCGGCTGATCGAGCAGCGCCCGGAGTGGCTGCGGGCGCAGCAACGCCACGAACTCGCCGTCGCCTGGTGGCTGGCCGAGCAGGGGCACCCGGTGGTGCCGCCGAGCCCGCTGGTCCCGCTCGAACCCGTGCGCCACGACGGCCTCGCCATGACGTTCTGGCAGTTCGTGGAACAGGTGCCGGACGCCGACCCGCCGATGGAGCGGCGGATGGAGATCACCGCCGAGCTGCACGCCCGGCTGCGCGGGTACCGCGCCGAGCTGCCGTTCATGGTGCCGCTCGACGAGTACATCCCCGACTGCCTGGAGCAGCTCGTCGGCCGCCCCGACCTGCTGGACCCCGCGGGCGTCGACCGTGCCCGCCGCGAGTGGGACGTCATCGGCCCCCTCGTCGCCTCCCCCGGCGCCCTGCTCGCCCGCTTCCCGGGCGCCACGGTCCAGCCCGTACACGGCGACGCCCCCTTCTACAACATCATCCCCACCCCGGCCGGCGAGCTGTGCGGGGACCTCGAACACGTCACCCTCGGCGTCCCGGAATGGGACCTGGTCGGCGCGGACGACGACGCCCTCGGCGCCTACGACAAGGCCGCCGCGGAGCTGGGCCTGCGGCCGCCGGACCGCCACCTGCTCGCCGTCATGTCGGCGGCCCGGTCGCTGCAGATGGTGGCGTGCCTGACCCTGATCCCGCAGCTCCCGTCCCTGAAGGAGGGGCTGGCCCCGTTCCTCGACCACTGGCGCACCACCCCGGAGGCGGTCGACCTCCTCCGCTAGTGCGCGTGGCGGAGGGTGGGCGGACGAGTCGGTCTGTAAGCCGGATTCTGTGCCGCCCGGGTTGAGCGGGCGGTGGCGGCCATCCCTCTCGGCCGGGCATCGCTGCCAGGCTCTAGCGGTCCACCTGCGAGCTCGGGCGGGCCGCCCTCGAACGCTCGCACAGTCGCTCCCTGGGGAGCGACCTCTTGACCTTGCTCCGGGTGGGGTTTACCGAGCCACCCCGGTCACCCGGGGTGCTGGTGGTCTCTTACACCACCGTTTCACCCTTGCCACCGGGCGGACCCGATGGCGGTCTGTTCTCTGTGGCACTGTCCCGCGGGTCGCCCCGGGTTGCCGTTAACAACCACCCTGCCCTGCGGAGTCCGGACTTTCCTCGGCGACGGGTGGTGCCCGCCGACGCGGCCGCCCGACCGACTCGTCCGCGAGGAAGATCGTACCCATTCGGCCGGACGGCCGCCGCCACGGCCACCGAACGGCCGGGGTGTACCGGGGCCGGCCGGGCAGGCCACCGGCCGGCCGCACGTGGGTGCCGGAGATGAGCGGAGCGTGACGCCCAGGTGCTCAGTGCGACTGCTCGGTTCGGCCCTGCCGGGGTCGGCCGGGCGGCCGGTAGCGTCGGGGTAATGATTCGATGCTCCGCAGCCACCGGGCCCGCCGGCGAACCGCTCGCCGGCACGGCCCCGGTGACCCGGCGCTGGCTCGCCGTCGAGCACCACGGCCCGTGGGGCCGCGAGGTCACGACCGACGCGGGGGCGCGGCTGACGGCGCTCGCCCGCCGGGCCAACGAGGCGGGGGCGCGGCTGACGCTCATCCGTCCGGTGCACCGGCGGCCGGACACGGGGCTGCGGCGGGTGTTCCTGGCCGAGACGGCACCGGGCCGGACGGTGGTCCGCGGGCTGTGGCTGCCGCCGGAGCGGGTGGCGGACGTGTCGTTCGACGCGGGCGACGAGGTGCCGGAGCCGGTGCTCCTGGTGTGCGCGCACGCCCGCCGCGACCGCTGCTGCGCGATCGACGGGCGGGCGCTGGCGCGCGGGCTGGCCGATCAGGGCGCGGACGTGTGGCTGTGCTCGCACCTCGGCGGGCACCGGTTCGCGCCGACGGCGGTGGTGCTGCCGACCGGGTACGTGCACGGGCGGCTCACGGTGGACCTGGCGCGGCGGGTGCTGGACGCGACGGCCCGCGGCGAGCTGGAGCCGGCGGGGCAGCGCGGTCGCAGCACGTGGTCGCGGGCCGGGCAGGTGGCGGAGCTGGCGGTCCGCGAGCGGCTCGTGGAGCACCGCGCCGACGCGCTCACGGTGACGGACGCCGAGGGTGGCGCGCTGGTGCGGCACGTGGACGGCCGGTCCTGGCACGTGGCGGTGGAGCACCGGACGCTGCCGGGCAGCCGGCCGCAGAGCTGCGGCAAACCGGACGAGCCGATCACCACGCTGGTGGCCACGGCCGTGGAACCCGTGGCGAGGCTGGCGGCGACGCCGGCCTGAGCCGGGAGGACACGGCTCAGGCCGCCGGGATCAGGGGCGGCGCCGGCCGGTGGGTCAGGCGGGCACGGTGGCCAGGTGCGAGGTGTCGTTGACCAGGTGCACGGTGGCGTGGCCGCCGGGATAGAAGTCGGCGACGGACACCGAGGCCAGGTCGAGGTGCAGCCGGAAGAGCAGTGACGGGCCGGCGTCCAGGGCCATGCGCAGCAACGTCTTGATCGGCGTGACGTGGCTGACCACGACGACGGTGCGGCCGGGGTGCTCGGCGACGAGCCGGTCGCGCACCCGGCGGACGCGGCGGTGCACGGCGGCGAAGCTCTCCCCGCCGGGCGGCGCGATCGTGGTGTCGGCGAGCCAGCTCGCGTGCAGCCCGGGGTCGCGCGCGGCGGCCTCGGCGAAGGTCAGGCCGTCCCAGGTGCCGAAGTCGGCCTCGGTCAGGTCGTCCAGCACCAGGGCGGGTGCCGCGAGCGCCTCGGCGGCGGGGCGCGCGGTGGCCAGGCAACGGCGCAGGGGCGAGGAGACCACGGCCGCCACACCGTCCACTGTGGACAGTCGCGCCGCGGTGGCGGCGGCCTGGCGTTCGCCGAGCGGGGTGAGCGGGACGTCCAGCCGGCCGGAGTAACGGCGGTGCGCGGAGTGCTCGGTCTGGCCGTGCCGCACCAGCACCAGCCGCGTCGGCGTCCCGGTCACGCCGGTCCACGAGGCCACCGCCGGGGCGCCGCCGGGAACACCCGCCCCGGGAGCACCACCACCGGCCACGTCCGCCACCGGCAGGCCACCACCGGCCGCGCCCGAGGCGGCACCACCGGCCATTGGCAGGCCGTTGCCGGCCACGCCGGCCGTGACGGCTGCTTCGGCCGTGGCGGCCGGTTCGGCTGTGGTGGCTGCTTCGGCCGTGGTGGTCACGTCGGCCCCGCCGGCCGCCGGTGCGCCGGGCGGGCCGTCGGCTCGCGCGGCGGCGGGAACCGTTGCGGCCGAAGGGTTTCCGGCCTGGGTGTCCATGGCCTCGTTGGCCAGCCGGTCGGCGCGGGTGTTGCGGGCGCGCGGGATCCAGGTGAAGCGCACCCGGCCGATGCCGCGCACGAGGTCGCGGGCCTCACGCACCAGCGGCTGCAGGTGCGGCTGCCTGACCTGCCAGCGGCCGCTCATCTGCTCGACCACGAGCTTGGAGTCCATCCGGACCTCGGCCTCGGTGGCGCCCAGCTCGGCGGCGGCGCGCAGCCCGGCGATCAGCCCGGCGTACTCGGCGACGTTGTTGGTGGTGACGCCCAGGCCACCCGCCCGCTCGGCCAGCACCCGGCCGCTCGCCGCGTCCAGCACGACGGCCCCGTAGCCGGCCGGGCCGGGGTTGCCACGCGAGCCCCCGTCGGCCTCGACGACCACGGGGCCCGCGGTCACAGCCCGGACTCCGCGGTCCGCACCAGGATCACGCCGCACTCCTCGCAGCGCAGGACCTCGTCGGCCGCGGTGGTGCGCAGGGCGCCGATGGCGCTGCGGTCGAGCTCCAGCCGGCAGGAGCCGCAGCGGCGGGCCCGCAGCAGCGCGGCACCGGTGCCCTTCTGGCCGCGGATGCGCTCGTACAGCGCCAGCAGGTCGGCGGGGATGCCGGTGACGATGCCGGCGCGGTCGGCGGTGCGGCGCTGCTCGGCCACCTCCAGGTCGGCCAGCGTGTGGTCGCGGCGGCCGGTGGCGTCGGCCAGCCGTCGCTCGGCCTCGGCGAGGTCCTCGCGCGCCTTGTCGGCGTGCACGCCGGCCGCCTCGCGGCGCTCCATGATCTCCAGCAGCTCGTCCTCGAGCACGCCCTGGCGGCGGCGCAGCGTCTCCAGCTCGTGCTCCAGGTCGGTCACCTGGCGGGCGCCGACGCCGGCCTTGAGCAGCCCGCGGTCTCGGTCCTCACGGGCCCGCACCGCGTCGATCTCGCCCTCCAGCTTGGCCGCGTCGCGGTCCAGGTCACCGACCATCGTGTCGGCCGCGACCACCGCGTCGCGGCGGGTCCGCAGCAGGGCCTCCACCTCGCCGATCTCGGCCAGCTCGGGGAGGGTGCGCCGCCGGTGCGTGACGCGGGCGAGGTCGGCGTCGGCCTCGGCGAGTTCCAGCAGACGGCGCTGGGCGGATGGGTCGGCCTTCACGGTGTTGTGCCTCCAAGGGTCCACGGGTCGGTGCGGCGGGTGGAGACGTGGACCTCGACGGTACCGCCGAGCGCCGCGCGCACGACGCCCGCCGCCTGCGCGCACCAGGGGTGCTCGCTCGCCCAGTGCGCGACGTCCACGAGGGCGGGGGTGGCCGGTCCGCCGCGCAGGTGCTCGTCGGCCGGGTGGTGCCGCAGGTCGGCCGTCACGTAGGCGTCCACGCCGGCCGCCGTGGCCCGGTCCAGCAGCGAGTCGCCGGCGCCGCCGCACACCGCGACCCGCCGCACCGGGCGGTCCGGATCGCCCGCGCCACGCACCCCCCAGGCGGTGGCCGGCAGCGCGGCGCCCACCCGGCGGACGAACGCGGCGAACGGTTCCGCCGCGGGCAGGGTGGCGATCCGGCCGAGGCCCAGGCGTTCGTCCTGCGGCAGCGGGTCGAGCGGTCCTTCGACGGTCAGCCCGAGGGCCTGCGCCAGGGCGTCGGACACCCCGGGATCGGCGGCGTCGGCGTTGGTGTGCGCGGTGTGCAGGGCGAGCCCGGCGCGGATCATCCGGTGCACCAGCGCGCCCTTGCCGGTGTCCGCGGCGACGCCGTGCACGCCGCGCAGCAGCAGCGGGTGGTGCGCGACCAGCATGGCCTCGCGTTCGATGGCCTCGGCCACCACGCCGGCGGTCGCGTCCACGGCGACCAGCACCGCGCGCACTGGCTCGGCCGGGTCGCCGCACACCAGGCCGACCGCATCCCACGGCTGCGCCAGCTCCGGCGGATAGGCCCGGTCGAGCGCGGCGACGACGTCGCCGACGGAGGCGGTCACGCGCGGAGCCTAGTCGCCGACCGGCCGTTGATCACGCGCGCGGTGCGCCACAGAGAGTGACTAGACTGTGCGAAACCAATAGGCCGTACGAGCGACGTACGGGAGGGGAGAACACGCAGCGTGCTGCATGTGAGCTTCATTTGCACCGGAAACATCTGCCGGTCGCCGATGGCGGAGAAGGTGTTCGCCGAGCACCTGCGGCGGGCCGGCCTGGACACCCGGGTGCGGGTGTCCAGCGCCGGGACCGGGGGCTGGCACACCGGGGACCCGGCCGATCCGCGGACCGAGGAGGTGTTGCGGCGCAACGGGTACGAGGTGGAGCACAAGGCGCGGCAGGTCGGCGTGGAGCACGCCGACGCGGATCTGCTGGTGGCGCTGGACGCCGGGCACCAGCGGGCGCTGCGGCGGCTCGTCGACCACCCGGAGCGGGTGGTGCTGCTGCGTTCGTTCGACCCGCGGGCCGGCGCCGACCTGGACGTGCCCGATCCGTACTACGGCAACCGGGGCGGCTTCGACACGGTGCTGGCGATGATCGAGGCGGCCATGCCAGGACTGGTGGACTGGGTGCGGCAGCGCGTCTGACCCGGCGGCCGGGCACGTGCCGGAGCTCGTGCGCGCCTTCCTGGTGGCGTGATCGGCACGTGATCGGCCTGCCTTGTGATCGCCTGGCTGATCACGTGCCATCACGGGTCTGACCCACTCATTGGCGCGAGCATAATCTGGCGACTACGTTCCGTGACGCCTTATTGGCGCGGACGTCGCCCGGGCAGCGGTGCGCAGCATTTCGCCGGACGGCTAGCGTGGCTCCTCGGCCGACGTCCGAATAGCGCAACAATGCGCGGCTGGCGGCCGCCCTGGAAACAGGGGTGTCCATTTTCCTGCCCCGAGGAGAGGACTTCTCGTGCGTTCGTTCCGTTCCCCCTCACGCCGGCGGCACCGGGCCGTGCTGGCCGGCGCCGCGGCCGCCGCGCTGACCTCACTGGCGTTCGTCGCCCCGGCCGGCGCCGCCCCCGCCGTCGCCCCGGACACCGCGCCGGCGCGCGCCGCGATCGCCGCGGAGACGCCCGTGTCCAGCACCGGTGGCGTCGGCACCATGGTCACGTCCGTGCCCGCCACGCTGGAGAAGCAGGTGGTGGGCACCGGCCAGGCCACCCCCGGCGTCGCGGCCCCGACCAGCGGCCCGGGGCTCGGCCCCGACTCGATCATCCTGCCGGACCAGCGGTACCAGCCGGGCAGCACCACGGTGTACCCGCACTCGGCGGTCGTGCAGATCACGATCAACGGCGGCGCGCACTGCACGGGCTGGCTGTACGGGCCGGACATCGTGGCCACCGCGGGGCACTGCGTGCATTCCGGTGGCAGCGGCGGTTCCTGGTACGTCAGCGGAATGCAGATCTGGCCGGGCCGCAACGGCGCGTCCGCCCCGTACGGCTCCTGCGGCGCGACCCAGCTCTATTCCGTGTACGGCTGGACCAACAATGGTGACGAGGCGTACGACTACGGCGCGATCAAGCTGAACTGCACGATCGGGAACAGCACCGGGTGGTTCGGCTACTGGTGGCAGTCCGCGGGGCTCAGCGGCGCCACCCGGATCTGCGGCTACCCCGGCGACAAGCCGGACAACCAGTGGTGCAGCGACGACATCGTCCGCGCCTCGCAGACCGAGCAGGTCTTCTACCAGAACGACACCGTGGGCGGCATGAGCGGCAGCCCGGTCTACCAGAGCCGCACCGACTGCGGCTGGTGCGCGATGGGCGTGCACGCCTACGGCCTGCACGGCAGCGCACCGCACTCGAACAACAACCACGGCACGCGCTTCACGCAGGCCAAGTTCAACAACCTCTGGACCTGGAAGTACGGCGTCCCGCCGGGCTGACCCCGATGACCGTGACCCCCGGGCGACCCACCGCCGTCCGGGGGTCACCGCTGCCCGGACGGGCACCGGCCACGCGGGCCGGGCGTCCGGGCCGGGGTCCACGGCGGTCACCGTGCGGCCGGACGCCGCGGGCGGACCGCGGCGGCATCCGCGACGATCATCGGCGGAGCTGCCGGTGGCGTGGCCGGGGCGCGGAGGAGGGTGCGGTGGGAGCGGCGGAGGCGGTGGCGGAGCTGCTGGGGCGGACCGCGACCGATGTCCAGGCGATCGGGGCGGGGGTGTTCGAGGCCGAGTTGGACGACGGCGATCTGGTGGTGGTCAAGGACTCGGGCCCGGCCGGGGCGGGCACGGCGGAGGCGGCGGGGCTGGCCTGGCTGGCCGAGGGGTGCTCGGCGGACCTGGCGGTGCCGGGGGTGCGCGCGGCCGACGAGCGGTGGGTCGTGATGGAGTGCGTGGAGACCGGGGAGGCCACGGCGCCGGCGGCGGAGCGGCTGGGGCGCGGGCTGGCGCGCCTGCACGCGACCGGGGCGGCCGGCTTCGGGGCACCGCCGGACGGCGGTCCGGTGGACGCCTGGATCGGCCGGGCACCGATGCGGAACACGACGGCGCCGGGGTGGGCGGAGTTCTACGCCGAGCACCGGGTGACGGCCTACCTGGGGCCGGCGGTGGACGGCGGCGGGCTGACCGTGGCGGAGGCGGCCACGGTGGCGCGGGCGGCGGACGCGGTGGCGGAGGTGGCCGGCCCGGCGGAGCCGCCGGCACGGCTGCACGGCGACCTGTGGTCCGGCAACGTCCTGTACGGGCGTGACGGCCGCCCCTGGCTGATCGACCCGGCGGCGCACGGCGGGCACCGGGAGACGGACCTGGCGATGCTGGCCTTGTTCGGGGCGCCGCACCTGGGGCGCACGCTCGCCGCCTACGACGAGGCCCGGCCGCTGGCCGACGGCTGGCGGGACCGGGTGCCGTTGCACCAGTTGTTCCCGCTGCTGGTGCACGTGGTGCTGTTCGGCCGCGCGTACGCCGGGCAGACGCTGGCCGCGGCCCGCTCCGTGCTCGCGCTGCGCTGACCGACCGCCGTCGGCGATGCGCCGACCGACCGACCGCGGCGGGGCGCCCACGACCGCCTGCCGCGGTGGGCAGATCGACCGCCTACGGTGGACGGGTGCGTTTCCTGCTGCGCCCCGGCTGGGTGGCGTTGACGGCCGGCGTGGTGCTGTTCGCCATCGCCTGCTTCACGCTGCTCGCACCGTGGCAGTTCGACCGCCACGAGCAGAAGCGGACGCAGAACGACGCGGTGCGCGCCTCGATGAACACCGAGGCCCGGCCGCTCGCCGAGGTGCCCGCCGACCGCGACTGGGCGCAGGTGCGGCTCACCGGCACGTACCTGCCGGAGTCCGAGGTGGTGGCCCGGCTGCGGACCGTGCAGGGCGAGCCGGCGTTCGAGGTGCTCACGCCGCTGCGCCTGGTGGACGGCACGACGGTGCTGGTGGACCGCGGCTTCGTGCGGCCGTCGGCGGGCCGCGGCGTGCGGCTGCCGGAGTTCACGGCGGCGCCGGGCGGGCAGGTCACCGTGGTCGGCCGGCTGCGCCGCGACGAGTCCGGCGACCGCACGCCGGTGACCGACGAGGGGCGGTTGCAGGTGTACTCGATCAACGCCGGCGCGGTGGGCGCCGCGGTCGGGCTGGACCTGCGGCCCGGGTACGTGCAGCTCAACGCCGACCAGCCCGGGGTGCTGGGGCCGCTGCCGCTGCCCCGGCTGGACGCCGGGCCGTACCTCGCCTACGCGCTGCAGTGGATCGCGTTCGGCGTGATCGCGCTGGTCGGCCTGGTGCTGGTGATCCGCCGCGAGCGCAACGAGCGCCGCTCCCCCACGCCTCGCATCAGCTGAGCCGCCGCGCACCCGCCGGCCCCGCATCGCACCGCTGGACGGCGGACGGCACCGGTCCACCGGCGACGGGCTCAGCGGCGCCGATGGTCAGCGGCGGGGAGGGTCAGCGGCGGGGAGGGTCAGCGGCGGCGCAGGCCCAGGACGACGGCGAGCGCGGCCGCGGCGACGGCGGCC
>DASWTI010000229.1:0-13861 GCA_036402215.1 Pseudonocardiaceae bacterium | reverse complement strand
GGCTCGGCCACGCCGTCGAGGTCACCGCGCACCTGGTGCGCCACCTGGACCCGGACCGCGCGCCCGGCTCTCCCCCGGCCCGCCGCGCGCTGCGCTGGCTGGACGCCGTCGTGCTCGCGGAGCTGCCCGAGCTACGGGCGCCCGGCCGGTTCGCGCGGCTCGCCGCCGCCGCGCGGGACAACCAGGCCGTGTCGCTCGCCTTCATCCCCGCCCTGGCCGGTGTGGCCGCCGCGTTCATCCGCTGAGCGGGCCTGGCGTGGTCGCCGCGTTCGCCCGCCGAGCGGTCTGCGTGGCCACCGCGTTCGCCCGCCGAGTTGTCCTGGCTGCCACCATGGCGGCGTGTGGCCGTTGTCCTCGTTGAGGTTGACCTACCGTGACGTGCTGCTGCGCCCCGTCGTGGACGCGGACCTGGCGCACCTGGCGGCCATCGAACCCGCCGACTTCGAGCACGACCCCGCGCTAGAGACCTTCCCGGCGCTGACCCCCGCCGCCGATCGCGCCCGGCAGCTCCACCAGACGCACTGGCGTGCCCGCGGCACCTGGTCGCCGTCCTCCTGGACCCTCGACCTGGCCGTCGTCGTCACCGGCCGCGTGGCCGGCGTCCAGTTCCTGGAGGGCGAGGACTTCCCGCGGCTGCGCACCGTCGACTCCGCCTCCTGGCTGGAACACCCCGCCCGCGGCCGCGGCATCGGCGTCGCCATGCGCACCGCCGTACTCGGCCTCGCCTTCGACCACCTCGGCGCGGCCGCCGCCGTCACCTCGGCCCGCTGGGACAACCACGCCTCGCTCGGGGTGTCCCGCCGCCTCGGCTACCGCCCCAACGGCGTCAGCCTCAACGCCTCCCCCAGCGGGGTGGTGGAACTGACCCACCTGCGCCTCACCCGCGACGACTGGCTCACCTCCGGCCTGGCCGGCACCGTCGCCGTGACCGGCCTGGAACCCTGCCTGCCCTGGTTCGGCCTCGCCCCGTGAGCCGCAACGGGGCGACGGCCCGTTCCCCTTGGTACGTAAGGAAACGGGCCGTCACCGCTGAGGGTCAGCCGATCGTGGGCAGGTAGCGGGGGGCGCGGCGGGCGTGGGTCTGCTGTTCGAAGGCGTAGGCGATGCCGATGAGGCCGGCCTCGTTCCAGCGGGAGCCGAAGAAGGACACCCCGACCGGGAGTTCGCCGGCGAAACCGGCGGGGACGGTGATGTTGGGGTAGCCGGACACGGCGGCCGGGGAGGACGAGCCGAGGACGAAGGCGTCGCCCTCGCCGAGGGTGGAGCGCCAGGCCGGGGAGTTCGTCGGGGCCATGATGGCGTCGAGCCGGTGTGCGGCAAGGGTTTCGTCGATGGCGCGGCGTTGCAGGCCGGTGGCGGTGGCGCGGGCCTCGGAGGCGTCGTCGGGGGCGGACTGGGCCTGGAGGAAGATTTCCTGGCCGAAGTACCGCAGTTCCACGGGGTCGTTCTCGTTGAACTCGATGAGGCCGGCCAGGTCGCGGGGATGCCGGCCGGGAGTCGCGGCCAGGTAGGCGTTGATGTCCGCCTTGAACTCCGACAGCAGCGCGGGGAACTCGGCGGCGTCGGCCTCGTCCTGGTACGGCAGTTCGACCTCGATGACGGTGGCGCCGGCGCGCTGGGCCGCCTCGACGGCGCGCTGGACGACGACGTCGGCCTCGGGGGAGCGGCCGGCCTTGCGGAAGACGCCGATTCGCTTGCCGCGCAGGCCGTCCGCGGTGAGGCCGGCGGTGTAGTCGCGCGGCTGGGTGGCCGGGATCTCGCGGGTCGCGGGGTCGGCCGGGTCCACGCCCTGCAGCACGGCCAGGGTGAGGGCCGCGTCCACCACGTGCCGTGCCATCGGGCCCGCGGTGTCCTGCTGCAACGACAGCGGCACGACGCCGGTGCGGCTCACCAGGCCGAGCGTGGGCTTGATGCCGACCACGCCGTTCTGGCCGCTGGGGCAGACGATCGAGCCGTCCGTCTCGGTGCCGATGGCGACCTGCGCCAGCGACGCGGCGACGCCGGCGCCGGAGCCGCTGGAGGAACCGCAGGGGTTGCGGTCGAGCACGTACGGGTTGTTGGTCAGCCCACCCACGGCGCTCCAGCCGCTGGTCGAGTTGGTGGAGCGGAAGTTGGCCCACTCGGACAGGTTGGCCTTGCCGATCACCACGGCGCCGGCCGCGTGCAGGCGGCGCACCAGGTCGGCGTCCCGGTCGGCGCGGGCCCTGGCGAGCGCGCGCGAGCCCGCGGTGGCCGGCTGCACCCGCGTGTTCACGTTGTCCTTGAGCAGCACGGGAATGCCTTCGAGCGGCCCGCGCGCGCCGCGGGTGCGGCGGTGCACGTCGCTCGCGGCGGCCTCGGCGAGGGCCACCGGGTTGACCTCCAGCACGGCGTTCACCTTGCGGTCCACCACGCGGATGCGCGCCAGGTAGGCCAGCGTCAGCGTCACCGACGACAGGCGGCCGTCGCGCATCCGTTGCTGCAGCACGGGAATCGTGGCCGAGTCCAGGTCGGTGCCGATCGCCGCCCGGGCCCGGGCCAGGTCCGCCTCGGCGGCGGCCGCTGCCGGGTCAGGGGCGGCGGGCCCGGCCGGAGGTCCGGCGGCGGACGGCACGGTGCCGAGCACCAGGCCGACGACCGTGCCGGCGAGCAGGAGTGTCGATCGCGCACGTCCCATGGCGTTGATCCCCGATCGGTCCGCAGGTGTAAGGCACACTTCCAGTGGTGGACGAGGCGTTGCAACAGCTACGGCGGATCTGCGCCACGCTGCCGGAGGTGTCCGAGCGGCTGAGCCACGGCTCCCCGGCGTTCTTCGTGCGGGACAGGAAGACGCTGGTCATGCTGCTGGACGACCATCACGGCGACGGTCGGCTGGCCATCTGGTGTCCCGCGCCGGAGGGGGTGCAGGCCACGCTGGTGGCCGCCGAGCCGCACCGCTTCTTCCGCCCGCCGTACGTCGGTGGGCGCGGCTGGCTGGGCCTGCGCCTCGACGTGGAGGTGGACTGGGCCGAGGTCGCGGCGATCATCGAGGACGCCTTCCGCCTGGTGGCACCGAAGACGCTGGTACGCCAGTGGGAGGCGGGCCGTTAGCGCAACGCGGCCAGGGCGCGCGGCAGGTCGGCCGTGTAGCGGCGGGCGTAGTCCTGGGCGTGGTCGCCGGCCCAGTGCTCGCCGCCGTTGTACCGCGCCGCCAGCTCCTGCCGCTGCGCCGCCGTGAGGTCCTCGGCCGCCACCAGCGCGAAGTCCGTGCCCCGCTTCAGGTCCGCCAGGTGCTCCGCCGCGATGAAGATGTTCGTCGTCGGGTCGCTCAGCGAGCGCACCAGCTCGGCACGTTCCACGTCGGACAGCGACTCGTAGCCGAGCGTCTCGGCGGCCCGCCGTACCTGGACCGCCAGCGGGCCGTACGAGGTCTGGTCGGGCTCCCCGCGCACCCGCTCCTGCGCCACCGCCAGCACCCCGTCCACGTGGAGCTGGCGGGCCTTGTCGGTGGCCAGGTCCAGCACCGGTGGCTTGCCGCCGATCTCCTGGTACGCCACGCCGGCCAGCACCTCCACCGGCACGCCGGCCAGCTGCGCCGCGGTCCGCAGGGCCACGCTGTGGTCGGCGATCCACCACTGCTTGAACTGCTCCTCGGTGCTCCCCAGGCCCGCCTTCCAGCGCGCGTAGTCGAGCGTCGTCCAGGTGGCCGTGCCGCGCGGGATGCGGGCCGCCTCGTCCCGGATGCGTTGCAGCGCGGGCGAAACCGGCCCGATCGGCGGGACCCCGTCGAGGTCGCTCATGCCCGGCAGGCGCACGTGCGGCGCACCGGCGGCGCGCACCGTGGCGGCGGCCAGGCCGGGGGCGACGGCGACCACGTGGGCGGCGACGGTCGGGTCGGCCACGACGTCCGGCAGTCGCTGGATCGCGACACCCAGCCTGGTCAGGCAGTCCTCGCGGGCGGCCCGCTCGATCCGCAGCGCGTCGTCGAACGCCGCGTGCGCCGAGGCGTGCAGCGCGTCCGCCCTGGCCCGCAGCTCCGCGTCGGCCGACAGCGGCCCGGTCAGCACGTCCAGCCGCTGCGGCGCCGCGCGGACGTGCTCCCACCACCGCAGCGGTTCGACGGTCGTCGGCCGGTCGTACCGCGCGATCAGCGCCCGGAGCCCTTCCTGGTCGACCATGCCGGCCCCGAGCGCGACCCTGGCCCGGACCAGCTCGGCGGCGTAGTCGTCCAGCGCGGCTCCGGCCAGGGCGGCGACCTCGCCGAGGTGCGTGAGCACGTCCATGACGTCGGTCAGCCGCCGGTCGTAGCCGGGCCGGCCGGCGCCCTCCCATTCCGTTCCGGAACGCACGCCGTGCAGCTCGGGAACGGCGACGGCGATCAGCCGGGCGATCCGCGCGTACTCCGCCGCGGCGACCGTGACCCGATTGGGTTCGCATTCGTCGAGATAACCGACCTCCGACCAATAGGCCATGCGGCACCCTCCGGCGGATCACCCATCGGCGGTCAGCGGCGCCGACGCGGTCGGCAGCACGATCGTGGTGGTCTCCAGCAGGTGGCTCATCAGCCGGCGATCGGCCTCGTCCACCGCGGCGTGCTCGGCGCCGGTCTCGGCCAGCGTCGTGGCCAGCGCGGCGAGCAGCGCGACGACGTCCTGGTACTGCTCGGCGAGGCGGTCGGTGAGACGCTGCACCAGCTCGCCGACCTCAGGGTGCGAGCGCGGCGCCCGGGCCTCCGCGGCCAGGTCCTGATCGGGCCGGCCGGCCCCGAGGTACCCGCCGAGCTCCAGCAGAATCGCGACATTGCAGCCGATGGACAACGGTTCCGTGCGAAATCCGTCCGACATGCGGCGGGCCCCCTCCGGCGTCGTCCGTTCCATGGTGACCGGAATTCCCGTTGATCAGAAGGCGAATGACCCGGATGCCGTCGATACAACAAGTGTGCCCATCAGGAACTGTCGGGCCCGGCTGGCACGATGAGCGGCATGGCACGGGCAGAGGTGGAGGCGGTGCGCGACGCGTTGCTGCCGTTGTGCGGGGCGCTGCACGAGGCGTTCGCGCGCGCCGACCGGACCCGGCGGGAGCGCCTGCCGGAGCTGGCCGGTGACCCGCTCTACCGCTGGCACACGACGCACACCATCAGGGCGTACGCGCACCACGCCCTGAGCCGGGCGGACCTCGGCCCGTGGAAACTCTCCGGCAACCACGCGCACAACGGCGAGCTCTGGCTCACGGACAGCGTGTACGAGGTGCGGGTCCTGCACGCCAGCGCGGACAACGACGTGCCGGGACCGACCGGCCGGCTGGTCTACGGCGAGGTGATGCTGCCGATGTCACCGCCCCTGTTCGGGCCGTCAAACAACCGGCTGCTGGTGCTCTGGCGGGTGAGCGACGCGGGCGCGCCGAAGTTCCGCGTGGTCCGCCCGGTCGGCGAGTGGCGCTTCGGCGGCACCCAGCAGACCGACCTGGACTTCGTACTGCCGCCGGACGCCGCCGAGCTGCGGGCAGCCGTCATCGAACTGGCCGACGACAACCTCGAACTGCTCCTCCCCGCCGAGGAGGCCTGAGGAGGACGCCCGGCGCGGGCCCCTGGCGGGAGCGGAGGCGCGTCCGCCAGCCGACACCACCGGTCATCGCCGAGGAGCGGGAGTCGTCATCGGAACGCAGCCGCTCCGACAACATGATTCGGCGCGGAGTTCCACCCGGCATCGGCTCACATCGTGGTCCCGCCGATGTCATTCCGGTACGCGCGGCCGAACCGGTTCCTCCATTACGGGAGTGCCAGGGGCGGCGGACCGACGCCACCACCGGCATGCCGAAGGAGTAACGCCCGGGTACTACACGCCGTCATAGGTGCAGACGCTGGGGATGTATCCCGACCAGCCTGCCCCCCGGCCGTACTCGTTGTTGAAGTCCTGGATCAGGATCCAGCCGTTGGCGTTGGTAACCCCACACGCCTGATAGGCGGCTCCTACCACGATCGAACGGCAGGTCCGCTTCTCTCCGGCCACCACCGTGAACATCGCCGTGGAGCTCGCGCTGGGCTGCGAGCGGACCGTCTGCTGCCCGGTCACGGTCACCCAGGACCCCGAGCACGTCCCGCCGACCAGCGGGACGGCCGGCTGCGCGGCACCGGTTCCAGCCGTCGCCGAGGCAGAGGCCGCCACGAGCAGCATGCCCGCCGCAAGCAGGCCGAATCGCTTCACCTGGTGCATCGAATTCCCCCCGAATGAATAGTCACCGCGTCCCGCGCGGACGCCCACTCACCGTACCCCCGTGTTTCCACTCGGTGCACGCTCCGCACCCATTCGCAGCAGCGGCGGCTCACTTCTTGCAATGGCTCCGTCAACCACATCGCAATGCGTTCGGCCTACGCATCGGCATGACAGTCCGACGATACCGCGCAGTATGATGACGCTTTTCCGCTACTTCACGCCGAGCAGCTGCTGGAGCGGGTCGAGCGCGAAGTACACGACGAACAGAGCCGCCACGCCCCACATGAGGGGGTGGACGTCACGGGCGCGGCGCTGCACGGCGCGCAGCAGCACGTACGTGACGAACCCGGCGCCGATGCCCACGGTGATCGAGTACGTGAACGGCATCAGGATGATCGTCAGGAACGCCGGGATGGCGATGCCCCAGTCGTCCCAGTCGATGCCGCGCACCTGGGTCATCATCAGGAAGCCCACCACCACGAGCGCCGGCGTCGCCGCCTCGTAGGGGATGATCGCGACGAGCGGCGCCAGGAACGTGGCCAGCAGGAACAGCACGCCGGTGACGATCGAGGCGAGGCCGGTGCGGGCGCCCTCGCCGACGCCGGACGCGGACTCGATGTACGAGGTGTTGGACGAGACCGAGGCCGCGCCACCGGCCGCGGCGGCGACCGAGTCCACGATCAGGATGCGCTGCGTGTTCGGCGGCGCGCCGTCCTCGTCGAGCAGGCCGGCCTCGGAGCCGATGG
Source organism: Pseudonocardiaceae bacterium (assembly GCA_036402215.1). GTDB lineage: Bacteria > Actinomycetota > Actinomycetes > Mycobacteriales > Pseudonocardiaceae > DASXTS01. The sequence continues at coordinate 6,945 of DASWTI010000229.1, read as the reverse complement.
CGGTCATGGTGCCGACGGTGTCGAAGAAGTCGGCCAGCAGCAGGGTGAACACGAACAGCAGCGTGGCCACGATGCCGATCCGCTCGAACGAGCCGAGCAGCGAGAAGTCGCCGAGCAGCGAGAAGTCCGGGGTGTCCACCACGGAGTCGGGCAGCGCCGGCACCGACAGGCCCCAGCCGTGCGGGTTGGTGTCGCCGTTCGCCGAGACCGAGGGCCCGATCTTCGCGATCGCCTCGATGATCACGGCGAGCACGGTGGCGCCGATGATGCCGATCAGGATGGCGCCGCGCACCCGCAGCACCAGCATGACGATCATGGCGACCAGCCCGAGGGCGAACACCAGCACCGGCCAGCCCACGAGCTGCCCGCCGACGCCGAGCTCCACCGGCACCGGCGGGGCCTGGGTGCGGCGCACGAAGCCCGCGTCCACCAGGCCGATGAGCGCGATGAACAGCCCGATGCCGACGCTGATCGCCACCTTGAGCGCGGGTGGCACGGCGCTGAACACGGCCTTGCGCAGCCCGGTGAGCACCAGGATCAGGATGATCACGCCCTCGATGACCACCAGGCCCATGGCGTCGGCCCAGGTCATCTTCGAGGCGATGGAGAACGTGACGAACGCGTTCAGCCCGAGGCCGGTGGCGAGCGCGAGCGGGAAGTTCGCCACGGCGCCCATCAGGATGGTCAGCACGCCGGCCACCAGGGCGGTGGCCGCGGCGACCAGCGGCAGGTTCGGGGCGTCCCCGCCGCCGAGGAACTTGCCGTCGGCGTCGGCCTGGGTGCCGATGATCAACGGGTTGAGCACGATGATGTAGGCCATCGTGAAGAACGTGACGAGTCCACCGCGCACCTCACGGCCCACCGTGGAGCCCCGCTCGCTGATCCGGAAGAACCGGTCCAGCGGCGACCCCGGAGACGGTGGCGACGGGTGGTCGGACGTCTCGACGGTCTCGGCCATGCGAACCTCCGGGCGCGGCGGGGGGTACTGCGACGGGTACGGCGGCGTCGGAATCCGGCGGCAGCGTCCCAGACCGGGCGCCCGGCCGGAAGATCCCGCGACCTGCCGTTACGAAGCGGGAATACGGCGGACCCGGCAGTGGTTGTTGACGATGCAACTACTTGCCCTCAGGGACCGAGGAGGCCGCCGATGACCACGCTGGACGTCCGCCGCGCCGACACCGACCGGATGCACACCCGTATCGGCTGGCTCGACTCGCACCACTCGTTCGCCTTCGGCCACCACTGGCAGCCGGACAACACGCACTTCGGGCTGCTGCTGGTGAACAACGACGACGTCGTGGCGCCCGGCACCGGCTTCGAGACGCACCCGCACCGGGACATGGAGATCATCACCTGGGTGCTGCGCGGGCAGCTCGTGCACCAGGACTCCGAGGGCCACAACGGCGTCATCTACCCCGGCCTGGCCCAGCGGATGAGCGCCGGCCGCGGCATCCTGCACTCCGAGAAGAACGACGCCTGGCGGCTCACCGGCGGGGACACCCACGAGGACCCCGTGCACTTCGTGCAGATGTGGGTGGTGCCGGACGAGGCGCGGCTCGACCCGGGGTACGAGCAGCTGGAGATCGCCGACGCCGACCTGCGCGGCCGGCTCACCACGATCGCCTCGGGACGGCCGTCCGACGGGGCCGCGATTCGGATCAACCAGCGGGACGCGGCGCTGCACGGCGCGCGGCTCGGGCCGGGCGAGACCGTCGTGCTCCCGGACGCGCCGTACGTGCACCTGTTCGTGCCCGTCGGCGGGGTGACCCTGGAGGGGGCGGGCGAGCTGCGCACCGGTGACGCGGTGCGGATCAGCGGGGGTGGCGGCCAGCGGGTGACCGGTGGCCCGGACGGAGCGGAGGTGCTGGCATGGGAGATGCACGCGACCCTGGGGTGACCACCAGGGACAACCCGGAGCTGAGCAGGTACGAGGTGTACTCCGGGGGCAGCCTCGGCGGCTTCGTCGCCTACCGGCTCAACGGCGACCGGATGACGCTCACGCACACCGAGACGTCCCCCGCGCAGCAGGGCAAGGGGCTGGCGACCGCGCTCATCCACGACACGCTGGAGGCGGCGCGGGACAGCGGGCTCTCGGTGCTGCCGGCCTGCTCGTTCACGTCCGCCTACATCAGGCGGCACCCGGAGTACCTGGACCTGGTGCCGGAGGCGGACCGGGCGCGCTACGGGCTCTGAGGACTGTCGGTGCCGGCGGGCAGACTCCGCCGCATGGGCAGTTCCTCCCCGGCCGCGACCGGCCGCGCCGACTGGCAGACGTTCGCCGACGACGCACCGGACCTGGCCCGCGCCGTGCGGGCCAGGTTCGAGGCGTTCCGGCACCACGTGCTCGCGACGCTGCGGGCCGACGGCTCACCCAGGGCCAGCGGCTCCGAGGTCGACTTCTGGCGCCGCGAGGCCACGCTCGGCTCCATGGTGAACGCGCGCAAGGCCCTCGACCTGCTGCGTGACCCACGCTGCGCCGTGCACAGCAACCCCGGCCCCGGCACCGACATGGCGCTCGGTGACGCCCGGCTGACCGGCCACGCGATCGAGGCGTCCGAGGAGACGCGGGCCGCGTACATCGCGGAGCGGCACCCGCCGGAGCCGCTGCACCTGTTCCTGCTGGAGCTCACCGAGGTCACGCTGACCTGGCTCGACGGCGAGAACATCATGGCCGCAACCTGGCGCCCGTCCGGGGTGACGGCGTACGCCCGCCCGCCGGAGGGAGAGCCGCGGCGGCTCACCGAGTTCACCGTGCCCGGCTGACGGCCCTCGGTACGCGCGCACCCCGGCCTCCGGGAAGTCGGTCATCTCCTGGGTGAACGGGCCGGCAGGACGATGGCCGCTACCGGAGCTCGGGCAGCGGGGTGCTGTGGTCGGCGTGCACGAGCCAGCCGTCCGGCGTGGCGGTCAGGGTCAGGCCGAGCAGCAGGCGGGCGCGCCCCGTCTCGGCGCCGGCCTCGTCGTGCTCGCGGTACACGGAGTCGAACAGTACGAACGCCGTGCCGCCGGTGACGCTGCGGCGCAGCTCGGTGAAGTCCTGGGTCCAGCGCGGCGTCGTGAACATCTGGCCGACGGCGTCGAGGACGCGGTCCCGGCCGGAGCACACCCGGCCGCCCGGCAGCACGAGCGTGATGTGCTCGCCGAGGGTCGCCGCGTAGGCGTCGAGGTCCCGGGCGGTGATCGCGTCCAGGTGCCGCCGGACCACTGCGTCCAGGCCGTCCAGGCCGGCGGGCGGGGCGGGGTGGGCGGAGGGGATCAGGACCTCCGGCGTGACCTGCGGTGACGTGGCGGTGACCGGGATGGTTCGTGCGGGGTCCGGCGCGACGGGCATGGCGGCATCGTGGCATGGTCGGCGCCATGAAGGTGTTGCTGCTGGGCGGCACCGGGGTGGCCGGGCGCGCGACGCTGCGGTGGCTGCGGGAGCGGGGCGGGCACGACGTGTCGGCCGTGGTGCGCGACGAGCGCGGCCGGCGGGTGGTGACGGAGCTCGGCGCCCGGCCGGTGACCGGGGACCAGCGGGACCCGCGGCGGCTGCGCGACTGGTTGCAGGACGTGGACGTGGCGGTGGACCTCCGGGTGCGGCTGCCGGCGGCCTCGCGGGCCGTGCTGCCGGGCGCCTGGCGGGACTACGTGGCGCTGCGCGACACCGAGGCAGGCCGGCTGGCCGACGCGGTGATCGACGTGGGGACCCCGCGGCTGGTGCACGACACGGTGACCATGGTCTACGCCGACGGCGGGGACGCCTGGCTGGACGAGGACTCCCCGGTGGACGCCCGTGGCTTCCTGGCGGCGAACCTGGCGTGCGAGGAGCACCTGGCGCGGGTCACCGCGGCCGGCGGCGTCGGCATCGCCCTGCGGTTCGGCCAGTTCTACGGCCCGGACGACGCCATGAGCCGGCAGGCGGCGCGGGCCGTGCGGCGCGGGTTCTGGCCGTTGCCGGGGGCACCGCGCGCGTTCAGCAGCGCCGTGCACACCGACGACGTGGGCTCCGCCGTCGGCCTGGCCGCCACCACGCGCGGCATCGAGCCCGGCGTGCACGACGTGGTGGACGAGGAGCCGCTGCGCACCGAGGAGCTGCTGGCGGTGCTGTCCACCGCGGTCGGCCGCCGGGTGCGCGCGCCGTTCGCGCCGCTGGCCCGCGTGGTGCCGGCCCTCGGCCGCTCCCAGCGGGTGCGCGGCGAGCGTTTCCGCGCGGCCACCGGCTGGCAGTCCACGGTGCCGACCCGCCGCATCGGCTGGCCCGCCGTCCTCGACCGGCTCCGCTGAACCCTCCTCGAACCCGGCGTCGCGGACGCTAGGCGGGGCGGAGCAGCAGGTGGGCGGAGGCGTGCGCGGCCAGGGTGACCTCGACGCCGAGCGGGAGCCGCACGTGCGGGTCGCCGTCGACGACGAGCGCACCGGACGCCGGGTCCAGGCCGAACACCGACCAGGGCAGCAGGCGGTCCACGGGCTCCTCGCCGGTGTTCAGCGCCGTCACCACGACCGTCCCGTCCGGGCGGCGTACCCGTTGCAGCAGAACGGGATCCGGCTCGCCACCGAGCAGCGGGAAGTCGCACGGCAGCACGGCGCCGGAGAGCAGCGAGGCGAACAGCGCGCGCCGCTCGGGGGGCACCTCGTCGAGCTGGTCGCTCGTCATCAGCACGCCGCCGGCCTGCCCGGCGTGCAGCACGAGGGAGCGCACCTCGTCGCCGGACAGCGCGTGGTGCCGCGACCGCAGCAGCACGCAGTCCGGGTCGGCCTGCCAGAGGATGCCGTTGGCGAAGTTGCGGGTGGCCTGGTCGCGCAGCAGCGACCGCGCGGACTGCTCGGCGCCGGACCAGGCGACGCCGACGTCGCGGCCGATGCGCACCGCGTCCACGTGCCCGACCGAGGCCCACAGCGGCGCGCCGCAGCCCAGCCAGCGGCCCTCGCCGAACTCGGAGCGCACGATCGAGGCGAGCCGCGCCCAGACGCCCACCCGGGAGAGCCCCGGCCGGTGCCAGGCCACGGTGTCCGGCCCGTGATCGGTGCCGACGTGCAGGAAGTCGGTCTTCAGGTAACCGCAGCCCCACTCGTGCCGCCAGGTGCGCAGCACGGTCCGCAGGTACTCCTCGGCGTCCGGGTGCGTGACGTCGAGAACGTGGTACTCCTCGCTGCGCTTGTGCCAGCGGAACTCGCCGGGGAACGACAGGCACACGTGCGGCTCGCCGGTGTCGCGGCGGCGGACCAGCCAGTCCGGGTGCTCGGCGGCCAGCCGGCTGCGGTTGCCGACCAGGAACGGCGCGATCCACAGGCCCGGCGTGAACCCGGCGGCGCGCACCTCGGCGAGCAACGGCGCCAGGCCGCGCGGGAACGTCGGCCGCACGTCCAGCCAGTCGCCCATCTCCGGCGTGAAGCCGTCGTCCACCTGGAAGACGTCGAACACGCCCGGCGGCAGCGCGTGCTCCGCGCGGAAGCGGGCCGCGGCGGCCAGGTACTCGCGCAGCACCGGCTCGGAGATCGAGGCGTACAGCCCGTACCAGGAGCACCAGCCGCTGATCCGGCGCGGCCCCGCCCTGGGCGGCAGCGGCGACGCGGCCGCCACCAGCCGTGCCCAGGCCCGCAGCACGTCCTCGGTGCCGTCACCGTCGAGCAGCAGCAGCCGCTCGGCCCGCACCTCGCCCCGGTGCGGCACCCGGTCGACCAAGGTCTCCGCGTCGAGCCCGAACGGCGCGCCGTGAAAGCGCAGCCGGCTCTGGAAGCGGTCGTGCCGCTCGAAGCCCAGCACCGTGGTGCCGCCGGTGCGGGACACCAGCGCGGTCATCGCGTGCCCGGTGGCCGGCTCGCCGGCCGGCCGGAAGCGGCTGCCGTCCCAGCTCGTGTACCCGTTGCACAGGAACCGCGCCACGTTGGTGACGCGGCCGAACCGCACGCCCACCGAGTCCACCGCGCGCTCCGGCGGCAGGTCGCGCAGCGCTACGTCGAGCCGGCCAGGACCGGCCGCCACCTCCACCCGGCCGCCGCCGGCCAGCGGCCAGGCCACCACCCCGGACACCGCCGTGACGGGCGGCCCGCAGGCCGGCACCTCGCCGTCCACCAGCGGCGCCACCTCGGTCAGCCGCACGTGCCCCACGGTGAGCGTGAGCGTCACAGCCGCACCTCCCTGCCCTCCGTGGCGGACCGCGCGGCGGCCATCACCACGCGCAGCGTCGCCGCGCCGTCGGCGAGCGGCACCCGCGGCGGGCGGCCGGCGCGGATCGCGGCCACCACGTCGGCGAGCTGCGCGGCCACCACGTCGGTCGTGCCGTCCACCCGCTCCACCGCGCCGGAGGGCACGGCGGTCAGCGTGGCGGTGTTCCAGCCGGTGAAGTGCCCGGTCATGCGCTCGGCCACCACCTCCCACCGCTTGTCCCAGACGCCCGGCACCGCGCCGTTGGTCGCGTTCAGCACGCCCACGCGGCCGTCGTCGTAGCCGAGCACCAGCGCGCTGACGTCGTCGGCGTCGTACCCGGGCTCGCCGCCGTGGAAGAACGTGGCCGCCCGCGCGTACACCCGGCGCGGCTCGCCCAGGTGGTGCCGGGCCAGGTCCACCAGGTGCACCAGTTGCTCGACGACCTGCCCCCCGGAGAGCGCCCGCGAGCGCCACCACGGCGCGTGCGCGGAGTTGCAGTGAAAGTGGCCGGCGAACAGCCCGGCCCGCCCGGTGTCCGCCGCGTCCCAGCGCGCCAACGCGTCGCCGAAGCGGTACATGAACCCGCAGGCCGCCACCACACCGGACGCGGCGGCCGCGGCCACCATGGCGTCCGCCCGGTCCTGGGTGAGCGCCGGCGGCTTCTCCACCAGCAGGTGCACGCCCGCCGCGGCAGCGGCCTCCACCTGGCCCTCGTGGGCGAACGGCGGCAGCGCCACCACGAGCAGCTCCGGCCGGGCCGTCCGCAGCAGCCGGCCGAGGTCGGTGAACGGCGCCGCGCCGAAGCGCGCGGCGAA
>DASWTI010000228.1:0-4636 GCA_036402215.1 Pseudonocardiaceae bacterium | reverse complement strand
CCCGGCACGCCGGACACCAACGCCTGGGTGTGGCGGGCCAAGCTGCTCGCCGGGGACACCGCGGCCTCCGTGGCGGCGTCCATGCTGGAGGCGGCCGGCACCTCGGCGGGGCGGCGCGGCCATCCGCTCGAACGCATCTTCCGGGACGCGCGCTGCGGGGCCCTGCAACCCGCCACCTCCGACGTGTGCGCCGACTGGCTCGGCGCCGCGGCCCTCGGCGACGACCCGAACACCGACACGGCGGTGCCGCGTTGGTGACGACGCCGATCACCCCCGCCGCCTCGGGCACCCGCACCATGCCGGCCGCGGCGGGACCGGGGCCCGCGACCGCCACCATCGCCGGGGTCGGCACCGCGCTGCCCGGCGCGGCGGTGGACCAGGGCGCGCTGTGGGACGGCTTCTTCGACCGGCACTTCCACGGCAGCCGCGCCGCCGGGCGGGTGTTCGCCGCCGCCGGGGTGCGCTCCCGGCACGCCGTCGTCAACCCGCTCGTGGAGGACGTGTCCGGCTGGTCGACGCAGCGCCGGATGCTCCGGTACGCCGAGGAGGCGCACCCGCTGGGGCACCGCGCGGTGACCGCCGCCCTGGCCGCCGCCGGGCTGCCGGCGTCCGCCGTCCGGCAGCTCGTCGTGGTCACCTGCACCGGCTACGCCACCCCTGGGCTGGACGTGTCGGTCGCCGGCTCGCTCGGCCTGCCCGGCGACGCGCAGCGGCTGCTGGTCGGGCACATGGGCTGCTACGCCGCCCTGCCCGCGCTCGGCGCCGCCGCCGACTTCGTGGTGGCCCGCGGCGGGCCCGTCGTGCTGCTGTGCCTGGAGCTCACGTCGCTGCACGTCCAGCCGGCCGGCGGCGACCTCGGGCAGGTCGTCTCGCACGCCCTGTTCGGCGACGCCGCGGTCGCGGTCGTGCTCACCCCCGGCCCGGTGCCCGGCCGGCCGCAGGTGTCCGACACCGTCGCGCACACCGACCTCACGGCGAGCGCGCAGATGACGTGGGACGTCACCGACCTCGGGTTCCGCATGGGCCTGTCGCCCGACGTGCCCGGCGTCCTCGCCCGTCACGTCGGCCCCGCCGTCGGCCGGCTGCTCGGCCGCCACGGCCTGACCACGGCCGACGTCGGCGGCTGGGCCGTGCACCCCGGCGGGCCGGCCATCCTGGACACCGTGGAGCGCGGCCTCGCCCTGCCGCCGGAGGCCCTCGCCGCCTCCCGATCGGTGCTCGCCCGCCGAGGCAACTGCTCGTCGCCGACCGTCCTGCTCGTCCTCGACGAGCTGCTGGCCGCCGGCGCCGGTCGTGACGGCCGTCCCCTGGTGGCGCTGGCGTTCGGGCCCGGCCTGACCCTGTACGCGACCCTGCTCACGTCCGGCCCGCCGGCCCGGCCCGCACCCTGAGCGGCGCGGCGCGTCAGGACAGGCCGGCGGCGTAGCGGCGGACCAGGGGGTGCACGGCGTAGCGGCCGTTCGGGCGGCGGTCCAGGAGATGGCTGTCCACCAGGCGATCCAGGTCGGCGGCGACCTCGGCGGCGGGGCGGCCGTCGGGGGTCACGGCGGTCACGGCGTCCACGGGAAAGTCCGGGTGCGGGACGTGGCCGAGCAGCCGCAGGGTCCGCCGTGCCGGTTCGGGCAGCGCCCGGTGCGAGCGTTCCAGGGCGGCCCGCACCCCGGCGTGCGGCTCGTCGGGCGTGGTGAGCCAGCCGAGCAGGTCACCGCCGATGGTGGCCAGGTGGTCGTCGACGCCGCGGTCCGGGTCCGCCGCCAGCCGGGCCGCGGCGAACCGCAGGGCCAGCGGCAACCGCCCGCACAGCGACACCAGCTCGGCGATGGCGCCCGGCTCCGGCGGCGTGCTGCCGCGCGGCACCCCGGCGGTGAGCAGCCCGGTCGCCTCGGCCGCGTCCGGCAGGCCCAGCTCCACGTGCTCGGCGCCGTGCCTGGCCACCAGGCCGGTGTTCCGGTTGCGGCTCGTCACCACCACGAGGCAGCGCCGCCCGCCGGGCAGCAGCGGGGCGATCTGGGCCGGCCCGGCGGCGTCGTCCAGCAGCACCAGGACGGCCCGGTCGGCGACCATCGTGCGGTAGCTGCCGGCGGCCTGCTCCAGCCGCGCCGGCACCCGTCCGCTCGGCGTGCCCAGGCCGTGCAGCAGCTCGGAGAGCGCGTCGAACGGGCTGAGCGGCGGCCCCGCGCCGTGCGCCCGCAGGTTCACGTAGAGCTGCCCGTCCGGGAACCGGTCGCGCACCCGGTGTGCCCAGTGCAGGGCGAGCGCGGTCTTGCCGACCCCCGGCATGCCCGTGATCATCACCGTGGCCGACCCCCGGCCCGCTTCGCGCCGGGCCAGCACGTCGTCCAGCTCGGCGAGCCGGGCGGCCCGGCCGACGAACACCGCGGTGCCGGCCGGTAGCTGGGCGGGCACCGGCGCGGCGGTCGCCCCGCTCGGGGCCGGCAGCACGGTCTGCCGCAGCACCCGCAGGTAGGCGTCCTGCAGCTCGGCACCCGGCCGCATGCCCAGCTCGTCGGCCAGCCGGGAGCGCAGCTCGGCGAACAGGTGCACGGCCGCGGCCTGCTGCCCGGAACCGGCGAGCGCCAGCATCAGCCGGGCGTGCAGCCCCTCGTGCAGCGGCTGGTCCGGGGCCACCGTGCGCAGTTGCGCCGCGGCGGCGTCGTGGTCGCCGAGCCGCAGCGCCAGGTCGGCGTGCCGCAGCACCACCGTCAGGTGGAGCTGGTGGATGCCGACGGCGGCCGGGATCTCGCGCAGCCGCTGGTCCAGCCCGGCCAGGAGCGGCCCCCGCCACAGGTCGAGCGCCTGCGCGTAGAGCCGCGCGGCGCCGTCCGGGTCGTCCGCCGCGGCGCGTCCCGCGGCCCGCGCCGCCAGCTCGGCGAACCGCAGCACGTCGCTCTGTTCCGCGGTGAGCGCGAGCTGGTAACCGTTGCCGACGTGCCGCAGCAGCCCGGCGCCGGTGACGCGGCGCAGCCGCAGCACGTAGGTGTGCACCAGGTTGACCGCGGTGGCCGGCGGCCGGTCGCCCCACAGCACGTCGATCACCTCGTCGCGGCCGACCATGCGGTTCGGCTGCAGCGCGAGCAGCCCGAGCAGGGTGCGCAGCTTCTCCGAGCCGACGAACGTGCGGTGCCGCCCCTGGTGCACCACGAGCGGCCCCAGCACGGACACCGACAGCCGCGCCTCGGCCCGCCGCGGCGGCGCCTCGCCCGCACGGCGTCCGGCGTGGTCCTCGCCCGGCAGAGCCAGCACCTGGCTGAGCCGTTCGACGGAGGCGCGGTGCGGGCGGGCGATGCGGCCGTGTTCGATATCGCGCACCGTGCGAATGCTCACACCGGACAGTGAGGCCAATTGCTCTTGCGTCAGACCGCGCCGAGTGCGAGCCGCGGAGAGCCATCGACCGAACGTGTCCGGTGGGGTGCTCACAGCGACGGACCCTCCTGCGGCCGACTCTCCATCGGGTATGGGGAATCCTTATTCTGCCGCCGGTCGAACTGCCGGTTCTGCCGCTGTTGGGCCAGCAGAGTGACGCCCCGGCCGGGATTCTAGCAGGTCAATCGCTCGTTGTATCAAGTGTTGCGGTTGGTGACCGTCCAGTCTCACTCCAGTCCGCCGTCCCGCACTGCACCTAATCTCCTTCTCGCAGGGGAGCGGAGGGAGCGTTGTGGGGGTGTACGACATGAGCGGCCATGCCAATGGTGAAGGATTGATCTACGATCGTCGAAATAGTTTCCCGGGCATTGTCGTGAGCGCGTCGAGCACCTTTTCGGCGAGGCTCGCCGAGCTTTCCCGGAATGACGGGGCGCGATGACCGGCGGTGGGGTCGCGGTGGACTTCCGCCTGCTCGGGCCGGTCGAGGCCTGGCGCGACGGGGTCGAGGTGCCGCTCGACGGCGCCAAGCAGCGCACCGTGCTCGCCGCGCTGCTGCTGGCCGACGGGCACATGGTGTCCGACGACCGGCTGTGCGAGCTGTTGTGGGGCGAGGAACCGCCCGCGACGTTCGTGGCGCAGATCTACACCTATGTTTCGCGGCTGCGGAAGAACCTCGGCGACACCCTGGTGATCGTCCGGCAGCGGCCCGGCTACCTGCTGCGCGGCGGGCGGCTCGACACCCGGGAGTTCGACCGGCTGGCCGCGGCCGGCACCGAGCAGCTCAGGGCCGGGCGGCACGAGGCCGCGGCCGGTCTGCTCCGCTCGGCGCTGGCGCTCTGGCGCGGACCGGCGCTGGCCGGCGTGACCGACCGGCTGAGCGAGGCGCAGGCCCGGCGGCTGGAGGAGAACCGGCTGGTCGCCCTGGCCGGGCGGGTCGAGGCCGACCTGGCCCTCGGCCGTCAGGTGGACCTGGTGCCCGAGCTGACCGCCCTGGTCGCGGCGCACCCGCTGCACGAGGGCTTCCGGGTGCAGCTCATGAGCGCCCTCGCCCGCTGCGACCGCCAGGCCGACGCGCTCGCGGTGTACCGCGCCGGGCGCCGGGAGCTGGCCGACCAGCTCGGCATCGACCCCGGACCGGCGCTGGAGAGCGCCTTCCGCGCCATCCTGGCCGGCCCGGTGCCCGGCCCGCGCGTGTCCGCCGAGGGCCGCGCCACTGGTCCGGCCAGCTCGGCCGGTCCAGTGGCCGACGGGGTCGTGCCCGGCGTGCCGCCGG
>DASWTI010000227.1:0-20548 GCA_036402215.1 Pseudonocardiaceae bacterium | reverse complement strand
GAGCCGCAGCAGGCCGGGTACCCCGGCGAACCGCGACAGCTCCGCCGTGCACGCCCGGCAGTCCGGCAGGTGTGTCTCCAGCCTGCGCCGGTCCTCGCCGGACAGCCCGCCCAGCACGTAGGCCCCGAGCAGCAGTTGCAGCTCCTGATGGGGCAGCCGCTCGCTCACCGGCTCACCCCCAGCTCCTCGAAGATCGACCGCAGCGCGCGCACCGCGTAGTACGCGCGGGACTTGACCGTGCCCTCGGCGATGCCGAGCACCTGCGCCGAGTCGGCCACCGACCTGCCGTGGAAGTACAGCAGCTCCACCACGGAGCGGTGCTCGGCCGACAGCCGGTGCAGGGCCTCGGCGACCAGCATGCTGTCCAGCGTGCGGTCGGTCTGGTCGGGCACCGGCACCGGCGGCGTGTGCTCGGCGTCCACCTCGACGGGCCGCCGCTGCCGCGCCCGCCAGCCGTCGGTGAGCACGTTGCGCGCCACCGTGAACAGGTACGACCGCGGGTCGTCGGTGTCCAGGTGTTCCAGCCGTTGCCACGCCCGCAGCAGCGTCTCCTGCACCACGTCCTCGACGAGCTGACGGTCGTCGGTGTACCGGCTGACGAAGGCGTACAGCACGCCGGCGTGGTCGTCGTGCAGCCGCCGCAGCAACTGCTCGTCGGTGTCGCCGTGCGCCGGCCCCATCACATCACCGTGTACGTGCTCGGCGGCCGTCGGGTTCGGCGCCGGCCGGGGCGAGATGCCTGGTCAGGAAGGCGAGCGCCCGCGGGAAGGCGTCCAGCCGGTTGGCGCGCTTGGCCAGCCCGTGCCCCTCGTCGCCGTACACCCGCAGCTCGCACTCCACCCCGTTGCCCGACACGGCGGCCACCAGTTGCTCCGCCTCGGACAGCGGCACCCGCGGGTCGTTCGCCCCGTGGATCACGAACAACGGCGCGCGGATGGCGTCCACCTGGGTCAGCGGTGAGGCGTCGTGCAGGAACTGCAGGTCGTGCTCCAGCGAGCCGTACTCGCGCTCCCGCGCCGCGCGCCGGTACGCGGAGGTGTTGCGCAGGAACGTGACCAGCGAGGAGATGCCCACGATGTCCACGCCGGCCGCCCACTTTCCCGGCTGGAAGGCGAGCCCGGCCAGCACCATGTAGCCGCCGTACGAGCCGCCCCAGAGCGCGGCCCGCCCCGGGTCCAGCCCGAGCGAGGGCAGCCAGGCGTGCAACGCGCCCAGGTCGGCCACCGAGTCCAGCCGCCGCCGCACGTCGTCGGCCTCGTACCAGCGCCGGCCGTACCCGGTCGAGCCGCGCACGTTCGGCACCAGCACCGCGTGGCCGTTGGCGGCCATGGCCTGCACCAGGGGGTTGAACTGCGGCCGCGACTGGCTCTCCGGCCCGCCGTGGACGATCAGCACCGACGAGCCGTCGCCCGCGCCGATCGGCCGGTACACGAAGCACGGCACCTGCTCGCCGTCCTCGGTGGGCACGCGGTGCGTGGTGGGCAGCGCGAGCGGCTCGCCGCCGAACTGCGCCGCCGAGTCGGTGAGCGCGGTCAGCTCGCCGGACTCCACGTCGAGGCGCAGCACGTCGCCCGGCACGTCCGGCGCCGACCAGCTCAGCGCCACCCAGCGCGAGTTCGGCGACCACACCGGCTCCGGCAGCGGGAACACGGCGATGCCGTCGCCGGGCAGCGGCACGTCGCGCAGCTTCTCGCCGTCCGCGGTGTGCAGCGAGAGCCGGCTCGCACCCTCAACGTTGGCCTCGACGAGCAGCAGCCGCCCGTCCGGCGAGGGCCAGCAGGACAGGTCGTGGCCCTCCGGGGCGAGCACCGTGCGCCACTCGCCGGGGTCCACGTCGTAGCGGACGATGGCCGTGTGGTCGGTGTCCGCGTCGGTCGCCACCACGAACGCGCCCGCGTCGCCCAGCCAGTGCGGGCCGGCGAACTGGCCCGGCGTGCCCGGCTCGGTCAACGGCCGCACGTGACCGGCCTCGGTCTCCGGCATGGCGTCCACCAGCACCACGTCGTCGGCCATCGCCACCGCGCCGTAGATGGTGATCACCGCGCGCCGGGCGTCCGCCGACACCGCGACGCCGCGCACCAGCCCGCCGCCGTCGTACAGCACCTCCTCGATGCCGGTGGCCACGTTGCGGATCACCACGTCGAAGTCCACCTCGTTGCGGCGGTTCGTGGCGTAGACGACGCGGCCCGGCAGCACGTCGAGCAACCGGTGCATGTACCGCGCGTCGTGCACCAGCGGCGTCAGGTCGTCGAGCCCGGCGGGTGAACGGCCGCCCTCGCCGTCGCCGTCCAGCGTGAGCAGGGAGAGCTGGCCGCGCTCGTTGCCGCCGTCGTCGTGCTCGACGACCACGGCGCGCTCACCCGGCAGGTAGCGGCCCTGGCAGGCGCCCGGCAGACCGGTCAGCGGCGTGGCCACCCCGTCCGCCAGCTCCACCAGCTGCACCGAGCCCGAGTCGTCCGAACCGGCCAGCACCCGGCCGTCGTCGTCCACGTCGAACGCGCGCCAGGTGCGGATCTCCAGCAGCCGTGCGATGTCCAGCCCCATCCCGCGAACCTACCGGGTGAGCCAGCGCGTGATCCCCTCGGCGATGGCCGCCGCGTACCGTGCGCGCCCCTCCGGGCTGGACGCCAGCGCGGCCTCGGCGGCGTTGCGCAGGTTCGCGCACTCCACCAGCACCGCCGGCCGTGTCGCCAGGTTCAGCCCGCCCAGGTCGTCGCGGCCGTCCAGCCCCTCGGCCCCGATGTAGTCGGCGTCCGGGAACCCCGCGGCCCGCATGGCGTCGCGCAGCGCCCTGGCCAGCGCCGGCGCCTGCTCGGCCTGCGCCGGGTTGAGCGGCGGGTCGGAGTACGCCACGTGGAAGCCACGCGCCCCCGCCCCCGAGCCGTCGGCGTGAATGGACACCACCGCGTCCACATCCGGCCCGTTGCCGGCCGCCGCCCGCTGGTCCACGCACGGCCCCACGCCGCGGTCGTCCTGCCGGGTCAGCCGCACGGCCGCGCCGCGGGCCACCAGCAGGTCCCGCACGCGCTGCGCCACGTCCCAGGTGAAGGCGTGCTCGGGGTAGCCGGCGTTGGTCTCGGTGCCCGTCGTGTTGCACGGCTTGGTCCGCCCCCGGCCGGCCGGCACGTGCCTGCCGATGACCGACGGGTTGGCCGCGTTGCCGCCGTTGTGCCCCGGGTCCAGCACCACCGTCCGGCCGGCGAGCGGCGCCGCCGCGGTCCCCGGAGCCCCGGCCGTCGCCGTGCCCACCGAGCCCGCCGCCCCGGCCGTCGTGGTGCCCGCCCCGGTCGCCGTCGTCCCCGCCGGGGCCGGAGTCCCGGTGCCGCCCGCCGCCGAGGTCACCGCCGTGCTCACCCCGTCCCCGGCCGTCCCGCCGTCCCCGCAGCCCGCCGCGCACGTCGTCAGGGCCACCAGCGCGACCGCCGTCACCAGCCTCAGACCTCCACCTCGCACGCGCACCACAGTGCCAGACGGCACGCGACTACCCTGGCGGGCGACACACGACGCTCGTGCCAGGAATGGGGATTCCCGTGCAGCCCGGTGGCTTCGACATGCAGCAGCTCCTCGCCCAGGCCATGTCCGCGCAGCAGGAGCTGGCGGCGGCCGAGGTGACGGGGCAGGCCGGCAACGGCCTGGTGACCGTGACGTTGACAGGAGAGGGCACCGTCAAGGCCCTGGTGATCGACCCGAAGGTCGTGGACCCGGACGACGTGGAGACCCTGCAGGACCTTGTGGTCGGCGCGCTCGCCGACGCGCACCGCGAGCTGCAGGAGCTGGCCGCCACCAAGATCGGGCCGCTCGCCGGTGGCCTGGGTGGCGGTGGCCTCGGCCTGCCCGGCTTCTAGGACCCACGGTGTACGAGGGCGTCGTCCAGGACCTGATCGACGAGCTGGGCCGCCTCCCCGGCGTCGGGCCGAAGAGCGCGCAGCGCATCGCGTTCCACCTGCTGGCCGCCGAGCCCGCCGACGTGAGCCGCCTCGCCGAGGTCCTCCTCAAGGTCAAGGACGGCGTCGTCTTCTGCGAGGTGTGCGGCACCGTGTCCGAGCACGCGCGGTGCCGGATCTGCGCCAACCCCCGCCGCGACGTCACCGTCATCTGTGTCGTCGAGGAACCCAAGGACGTGCTGGCCGTCGAGCGCACCCGCGAGTTCGCCGGTCGCTACCACGTGCTCGGCGGCGCGCTGGACCCGTTGTCCGGCATCGGCCCCGACCAGCTCCGCATTCGCGAGCTCCTCACCCGCATCGCCGGCGACGAGGTCCGCGAGGTCATCCTCGCCATGGACCCGAACACCGAGGGCGAGGCCACGGCGACGTACCTCATTCGCATGCTGCGCGACTTCCCCGGCCTGTCGGTGACCCGCCTCGCCTCGGGGCTGCCCATGGGCGGCGACCTCGAGTTCGCCGACGAGCTCACCCTGGGCCGCGCACTCTCCGGCCGCCGCGCCGTCTGATCGTCGTTCGGCTTCCGCGCCGGCCATCCGGTTGCCGCCGCCGCTTCCCTCCCGGCGCTCCACTACCCCTCTGATCAGTACCTTTGCTCTGAGTACATACGTTCGTCGGGCCGTCGCTCCGGGCTCTGTGCCGTCGACGGGCGGCTGTTGCCGGCGGGCGCGCCGGGTCGGGCCGGACGCGGCTCGGGGCCGGTCCGGCGGTGCGGATCCGGCCCCGCGCCGACCCCTCGGTGATGGATGGTTCGGTCGATCGAGCTACATGCTGTTCATGTCCCGTCGTCCTCCTCGTCCAGCGGTGGGTCGACCACCAGCAGCCAACTCGTGTCGGTGATGGTTCGTTCGCACCGGGCGCAGCGCACCGGTCCGCTCGCGCGTCTGGCCATCGCCAGGTCGCGCCAGCCGTTGTCGAGATTTCTCCGTTCGGCCGCGTGACGGCGGCTGACGGTGGTGAGGGCCTGGGCGGTCCAGGAGGAGCCGAGGAGGCCGCCCAGGCAGATCAGGACGGCGGCGGCCGCGAGTGCCAGCGTGAGGCCGGCGGTCACCCCGCTCCGCGGCGGTCGCCACCACGACCGTGGGCCCGTGCCCTGCCGGTGACCGGCGGGCAGGTCCCGTGCGTCGCGCTCCCGAGTTCTGCGGACATGGTCATCACAACCCCTTTCCGGTTCGAGCAGGTCGATTCCACGACCGTCCGACCGGGACTCCCGTGTCGGCGGACTCCGGCGTCACGCGCCGGACAACTGCGTCGTCGCCCGGCGGCGTGGCCGGGCGATCGGACGTGAAACGGCCCCACGACGGGGATGAAAGATGACTGCGCAGGTATCGATCGGGAGCGGACGGGAGCGACGAGGTCCACGGCGCGGGCCCGCGGCTCTGGGTGCTGTGCACGGCGGACCTCCCCTCGCTGCGCCACACCGGGCGGGTCGTTCGACCGCTGCTCCAGCTGGCGTACGTTGTGGACTGTCACCGTTAGGATGCGCTATGAACGTCCCTCGTGCAATTGCAGAGCGACCGTGCGCCGCGGGTTCACCCCCGAGGAGCAGCGGGATGCGCCGACCGTGACCGTGCCGCCGGGAAGAGGGTGCCGATGACTGCGGGACGTGGCCCGGCCATCGCCCGGCGACGCCTGGGTGCGCAACTGCGTACCCTCCGCGACCGCTCCGGCCTGCTCCTGGACGCCGTCGCCGAGCACCTCGAGTGCTCGCCGGCGAAGGTCAGCAGATTGGAGAACGGAAAAGGTCTCCCACGCCTCCGCGACGTCCGCGACCTGCTCGACCTGTACGGCATCCAGGACGAGCAGCTGAAGCGTGAGCTACTCGATCTCGCGGCTCAGGGTCAGCAGCATGGATGGTGGTACGAAGAGTATTCCGAACTTATCGACGATAAGACCAGGAATTTCATCGCGCTGGAGGACGGCGCCTCCGCGCTCCATGCCTACGAGGTCAACCTGGTCTTCGGATTGCTCCAGACAGAGGCCTATGCTCGAGCTGTTCTCAAGGTTCTTGCCGGACCATTGGCCGACCGGGAAAACTTGGACCAATGGATCGGATTCAGGTTGAAGCGCCAGGAGATCCTACGTCGGCCGGACGACCCTGTTCGGCTGCACGTCGTGCTCGAAGAAGCCGTGGTGCGACGCCCGGTCGGGGGACGGCGGGTCCAGAAGGAGCAGCTCAGTAGCCTCCTGGAGTCATCCACGCAGCCGAACATAACGATTCAGCTTCTTCCGGTCGCTGTGGGTATGCACCAGGCTGTCGCTGGCAGCTTCACTCTGCTACAGTTCGCGCGCCCTGATGATCATGAACTTGTATATATCGAAAGCGCCGATGGCGGCACGGTTCATCACGAGAATACCTCGGATGCGCCGCGGTACCGCCGGATTTTCGACGCCATCAGGCATGCAGCACTGACCCCCGGTGGCACGAGGGACCGAATCCGTGAAGTAATTTCGGAGCTCTGAGCGCCACCGTTTCAGGCCGTTGGACAGTATAGAATCGAGGGTTTGTGGGCGCTCCACCATCGCGGCGCGACTCGTTCGATCTCAGCTCGATCGAATTCAGGACGAGCAGTTTTTGCGCAATTAGCGGATGTGTTGCGGTCGGCAAGATTCCTGGTGGCGGCGTCGCCGTGCGTGACAGCAAGCATGCGGACAGTCCGGTGCTCAGCTTCACTGCTGACGAGTGGACAGCCTTCGTCCGGGGGGTCAAGGAAGGCGAGTTCGACTAGCGCGCAGGACTCCCGGCGACCAGCCGAACGGCACGAGCCGTTCGGCTGGTCGCCGTTTGTGACCTGTCCCGTCGTCCGGACGGCAGGCCACATGCATTCGATCGCCGGTATTCTCGTCGTTGAGGGTGGGCGACTAGGGCGGAGTCGGCGATGGCGCGTGACACATCCTTTGTCAGGAGCAGCTTCTGCACCATGGGCAGTTGCGTCGCCGTCGCGCTGGGTGCCGACGGGCGGGTGGCGGTGCGGAACTCGGGGGATCCCGACGGTCCGGTGGTGGAGTTCAGCCGGGACGAGTGGGCCGCCTTCGTGCTGGGTGTGAAGAACGGCGAGTTCGACCCCGCCGGGTAGCGGTGGGTGGCGCATCGGTGTCGCCCGGATGGACCAGTGGGGGCGGGCCGCGTGGCCGGATCGTGACCTCCGCTGCTTCGTCGTCGTGGTGGTCCCCGACTAGTGTCGGCCAACACCACGTCCATAACTGTCGATCGCCCGAGGTGCGTGATGACTCCACCCATCCAGTCACGGCTCCTGAGGCGGGTTGCCGCGGCCGGCTTCGCCGGCGCTGTGGCGCTCTCGCTGACGGCCTGCGCCGAGTCCGAGCGCGACCCCGCTCCTGAGGGCGGGGGGGCCAAGGTCGGTGGCACCATGACCTTCGGTGCCGCCGGGGCGCCGGAGATGTTCGACCCCTTCTACGCCACCGACGGCGAGACCTTCCGGGTCACCAGGCAGATCTTCGACGGCCTGGTCACCTACAAGCCGGGTACGGCGGACCTCGCCCCGCAGCTCGCCGAGTCCTGGGAGTCCAGCGAGGACGGCCTCACCTGGACCTTCAAGCTGCGCAGCGGCGTGAAGTTCCACGACGGCACCGACTTCAACGCCGAGGCGGTCTGCGCGAACTTCACGCGCATGTTCAGCCAGACCGGCGCCGGCCAGAGCGAGTCGGTGACCACGTACTGGATCGACAACATGGGCCCCGGCTTCTCGGACGGCGCGAAGCCCGCGCTGTACAAGGGCTGCGAGGCCCCGGACGCCACCACCGCGGTGCTCACGATCAACCGCGCCACGTCGAAGATGCCCAACATCCTCGGCCTGCCCTCGTTCTCCATGCAGTCGCCCAAGGCGATGGAGGAGTTCAAGGCCAACAACGTGCAGGCGGCGGGTGACAGCTTCACCTACCCCGCCTACGCGCTGGAGCACCCGACCGGCACCGGGCCGTTCAAGTTCGGCAAGTACGACAAGGCCAACGGCACGATCGAGCTGGTCCGCAACGAGGAGTACTTCGACGAGGCCGGCAAGGCCAAGCTCGACAAGCTGATCTTCAAGATCATCCCGGACGAGACCGCCCGCAAGCAGGCGCTCAAGGCCGGCACGATCGACGGCTACGACTTCCCGGCCCCGGCCGACTGGGACGGCCTGAAGTCCGACGGCTTCAACGTCCAGGTCCGCCCGCCGTTCAACATCTTCTACGTCGGCATCACGCAGCAGAACAACCCGGCGCTGCAGGACCTCCGGGTCCGCCAGGCGCTGGCCCACGCGATCAACCGCGACCAGCTCGTGAAGTCGCAGCTGCCGGAGGGCGCGAAGGTCGCCACGCAGTTCATCCCGGACACGGTGGACGGCTACAACAGCAGCCTGCAGGCGCTGCCGTACGACGTGGAGAAGGCGAAGTCGCTGCTGGCCGAGGCCGTCCCGGGTGGCCTGACGATCAACTTTTACTGGCCGAGCGAGGTCACCCGCCCGTACATGCCGAACCCGCGTGACATGTTCGGCGCCATCTCCGCGGACCTGGAGGCGGCCGGCGTCAAGATCAACGTCGTCACCAAGCCGTGGAACGGCGGCTACCTGGACGACGTCGACGAGGGCCGCGCGGACCTGTTCCTGCTGGGCTGGACCGGCGACTACAACACCGCCGACAACTTCATCAACACCTTCTTCGGCAACCCGAACAACCGGTTCAAGACCCAGGCGTCGCCGTGGGGTCAGGAGCTGGCGGACGCCCTGAAGGCGGCGGACACCGAGCCGGACGCGGAGACCCGCAACAAGATGTACGAGCAGATCAACGCCGACATCATGGAGAAGTACCTGCCGGCGATCCCGATCTCGCACTCGCCGCCCGCCCTGGTCGTCACCAAGGACATCCAGGGTCTGGTCCCGAGCCCACTCACGGCGGAGGACTTCAACACCGTGAGCAAGAACACCTGATCCGGTGCTGCGCTACACCGTCCGGCGGCTGCTTCAGCTCGTAGCGGTTATGGCGGTGTTGTCGCTGCTGCTCTTCGCGTGGTTGCGGGCTCTCCCGGGGGGGCCGGTATCGGCCCTCCTGGGGGACCGCGCCACCGAAGAGGCGCGGCGCAACCTGCGGGCGCAGCTCGGCTTGGACCAACCGATCATCGTGCAGTACCTGAAGTTCCTCGGACGCGCGCTGTCCGGGGACTTCGGTACGTCGACCGGCGTTCAGACCGGCGACTCCGCCGTCGAGATCTTCCTGCAGCGCTTCCCTGCGACCCTCGAGCTCTCGGTGATCGCGCTCGTCATCGCCGTCGCGGTGGGCATTCCGCTCGGGTACATGGCCGCCCGTAAGCGGGATTCCCTGTTCGACAACATGAGCGTGGTGTCCTCGCTCATCGGCGTCGCCGTGCCGGTGTTCTTCCTGGCCTACCTGCTCAAGTTCGTGTTCGCCGAGAAGCTCGGCTGGCTGCCGGACAGCGGCCGTCAGGCGGGCGACATCGACGCCACCCGGGTCACCGGGTTCTTCATCCTGGACGGGCTCCTCACCAGGGAATGGGACGCGGCGCTCAGCGCCTTCACGCATCTCATCCTGCCGGCCGTCGCGCTGGCGACGATCCCGTTCGCCGTGGTCTTCCGCATCACCAGGGCCGCGGTGCTCGACGTGCTCAACGAGGACTACGTGCGCACCGCGCGGTCGAAGGGGCTCACCGCCCCGGTGATCCGCGGCCGGCACGTGCTGCGCAACGCGATGCTGCCGGTGGTCACCACCATCGGCCTGCAGACCGGCGGCCTGCTGGCCGGCGCGATCCTCACCGAGAAGGTGTTCGCCTATCCCGGCCTGGGCCAGGCGCTCGCGCTCAGCTTCGAGAAACGCGACTTCCCGGTGTTGCAGATGCTCGTGCTGTGCGCGGCCATGGTCTATGTGCTGGTGAACCTGGCGGTGGACCTGTCGTACGCGGTGATCGACCCGCGCGTGCGGACCCAGTGAGGGAGGACTGATGGCTCTGGGCTCGGTCCGCAAGGACCGCATCGACGCGCTCGCCGAGACGGCGAACACGCCCGAGGAGGACTCCGGGGTCAGCCTGGCGGCGTCGGCGTGGCGGCGCCTTCGCCGCAACCCGGTGTTCCTGATCGGCGCGGGCATCATCGTGGTGTTCATCGTGGTGGCGATCCTGTCGCCGTGGCTGGCCCCGCACGACCCGGCGGACCGTTCCCTGGTCGACCAGGTCATCAAGGCCCGCAACCAGATCCCGGCCCCGCAGGAGGGTCACCCCCTGGGCGGCGACGACCAGGGGCGCGACCTGTTCTCCCGGCTGCTGGTGGGCTCGCAGCAGACGCTCCTGGTGGGCGTGCTGGCGACCCTGCTGGGCCTGGCCGGCGGCCTGGTGCTCGGCACCCTGGCCGGCGCGCTGGCCGGCTGGGTGGACTCGCTGGTCATGCGCGCCGTGGACGTCATGCTCGCCGTCCCCGGCATCCTGCTGGCGGTCTCGATCGCCGCGCTGTTCGCCAAGCCGAACCTGTACACGCTGATCGTCGCGGTGGCGATGGTGCAGGTCCCGGTGTTCGCCCGGCTGCTGCGCGGGTCGATGCTCGCGCAACGGGCCAGCGATCACGTGCTGGCCGCGCGGGCGCTCGGCGTGCGGCCCCGGGCCATCGTGTTCCGGCACATGCTGCCGAACGCGCTCGGGCCGGTCATCGTGCAGTCCACGCTGGTGCTCGCGATCGCGATCATCGACGCGGCCGCGCTGTCGTTCCTCGGCCTCGGCAACCCGGACGACAAGCGGCCGGAGTGGGGCACGATGCTCGCCAGCGCGCAGGGCGTGATCGACAGCCATCCGCACCTGGCATTCCTGCCGGCCGCGTGCATCATCGTGGTCGCCCTCGGCTTCACCCTGGTCGGTGAGTCGATGCGGGACGCCCTCGACCCGAAGAACCGGCGGTGATCAGCCCGTGGCGCTGCTAGAGGTCCGCGACCTCACCGTGGTGTTCCAGCGCCGCGGCGAGAAGCCGTTCACCGCGGTCGACGAGGTCAGCTTCGACGTCGAGCCGGGCCAGACCGTCGGCCTGGTCGGCGAGTCCGGCTGCGGCAAGTCCGTCACCTCGCTGGCCATCATGGGCCTGCTGCCCTCGCGCGGCGCCACGGTGACCGGCTCGGTGCGGCTGGAGGGGCAGGAGCTGCTGACCCTGTCCGACCGGCAGATGCGGGACAAGCGCGGCAAGGACCTGGGCATGGTGTTCCAGGACCCGCTGTCGTCGCTGAACCCGGTGATCCCGATCGGCATCCAGGTCACCGAGGTGCTCGAGCGGCACCGTGGCATGCAACGCAAGCGGGCCATGCGCGAGGCCGAGGAACTGCTGCGGCGGGTCGGCATCCCCGACCCGCGGCGGCGGCTCGACGAGTACCCGCACCAGCTGTCCGGCGGGATGCGGCAGCGGGCGCTCATCGCCATCGCCCTGGCCTGCGCGCCGCGCCTGCTCATCGCCGACGAGCCGACCACCGCGCTCGACGTGACCATCCAGGCGCAGATCCTGGCCCTGCTCGCCGAGCTGGTCCGCGACACCGGCACCGCCCTCGTCATGATCACTCACGACCTGGGCGTCGTCGCCGGCCTGTGCGACGAGGTCAACGTCCTCTACGGCGGCCGGGTCGTCGAGCGGGGGGAGCGGCACGCCCTGTTCGCCGAGCCGCGGCACCCTTACACGCACGGGCTGCTGGCCTCGATCCCGCGCCTGGACGCCCCCCGCGGCGAACGCCTCAACCCCATCCGCGGCTCGGTCTCGGACAACATCCCGTGGACGACCGGCTGCGCGTTCGCACCCCGGTGCCCGCGCGCCATCGACCCCTGCACCGCGGTCACCCCGGCCCTGGAGGCGGACCTCAACGGCCGCCTGCTCCGCTGCCACAACCCCGTCCCCGCCGAGGCGCCCGTTCCCGCCTGATCCCCGATCCCACCGACGCCGGTCACTCCATCCAGGTGGCCGGCGTTCGGCGTCCCCGGCGGTGCTCGTTGCGACAGGTGGGTGGTGGGGTGCGCGGCCCGGAACGGTGACGGCGGGGTGCTCGTCCGGGTGGCGTGAGCGGCGTATGGCGGGCGTTCGGGGTGGTCGGCGCGATGTGCGGGGCGACGGCGCCGTGGCTGCCGGCGGGGGCGTTGCGGCCGGATCGGCCCGACACCGGGGTGCTGGTGCTGTCGGTGCTGCTGGTGGTGCTGGCCTCGGCAGCGACCGTGCGGTCGAGGCCGGGACGGATCGTGGTGGCGGTGGGCGCATTGGTCACGGCTGGCTGGGCGGTTCGCTGGTTGCTCGCGGATCTCGCCTCGGGGACGCCGGGCGTGGCGGTGCCGGTCCTGGCGGTGGCCGCCGGCGCGACGGCGGCCGGCGCGCTCGGTTGCGCGGTCGCGGATGGCGGTCCGGGGCGGGCCACGGGCGGCGGCCTGCCGACGGACAGCGGCCTGACAGCGGACAGCGGCCTTGCCGCGATCGGCGAGGACGGCGGCCGCTCGCGTCCGGTGGGGAGCCGGCGGGTGGTGGTCTGGGGGTTCGTCGCGGTGCTGGTGGCGGCGGCCGCCGTGGGCACGGTGAGCGTGGTGGCGGCGCTGGCCGTCGAGGGGACGACGGCGGCGCGGGTGGAGGTGCCGGCCGTGGTGGAACGGCCGGGCGGACGCACATGGACGTGGCGGCCGTCCGGTGGCGAGGTGGCGTACGTGGTGGCCGCCGGCGCGGGCGTCGTGGTGGCGGACACCGGTGGTGGGGTGTCGGCGCTGGACGGGCGCACGGGGGCGCAGCGGTGGCGGTACGCCCGCCCCGGCGCGCACATCAGGGCGTTGCGGGCCACGCCGGACCTGCGGAGCGTGCTGGTGGCCTTCGACCCGGGCGGGCCGCGGGTGAGCGGTACCGAGCTGCTCGTGGTGCTGGACGCGGTGACCGGCGAGGAGCGCTCGGCGCTGCTGATCGACGGGGTGCTGACCGACGTCGACGAGGTGCGGGCGACGGACGCGACGGTGGTGCTGCGGGACCGGGACGACCGGGACTCGGTGCACGGGTACGAGCTGGTGACCGGCGAGCGCCGCTGGACCTGGGCGGCGCCGCACGGTTGCCGGGCGGAGTCGGCGCACGCCGGGGCCGGGGTGGCGCTGGTGGCGGTGACCTGCGCCGACCGGCTGGAGCTGATGGCGCTGGACGACGCCACGGGGACGCCGCGGTGGACGCACCGGCGGCAGGGGTACGACGCGCCGCGGGCGTTCCTGGAGGTGTCGCCGGACGGCCGGGTGGCGTACCTGGACGACCTGGCGGGCGGCGCGGTGCTGCTCGCCGCCGCGGACGGCCGGGTGATCACCGAGGTGGACGGCTCGGCCGCCGCCGACCGGACGCCGCGCGTCGAGCGGCAGCGGCCCGACGGCACGCCGACCGTCACCACGGCGGTGGATCCCGAGACCGGCGAGCGGCACGAGCTGGACACGGCGGCCTGCCCGCACCGGCTGGCCGCCACCACCACGACCGCCGTCTACCTGCGGATCTGCCTCACCGGCGACGGCACCGGCGACGGCAACGACGGCGGCGGCACCGGCGGCAACAGCGGCAACGACACCGGCGGCTCAGGCACCGGCGGCGGCCCGGTCGTGCTGGTCGAGCAGGACGTCACGGGCGGCCCGGTCCGGACCAGGACGCTGCCCGAGGCCACCGGCCCGACCGGCGCCGAGCTCGTCCCGGCCCCCGGCGCGCTCGTGCTCACCCTCGGCGGCAGCGTGTTCGGACTGGCCGACTGACCACCTGCCGGCACCCCGGCGCGCCCGATCCGGGACCGAATGCCCGGGATCGATACCCGGTTGTGTTTGTCCCGGCGCGGCGGAGCGACAAGGATGCGGTCATGACCTCCGCAGTCGCCGAATCGGAGCGATCGGCGTCCACGCCCGGTGACGACCTCATCGTGGTGGACGACCTGAAGGTGCACTTCCCGATCAAGCGCGGCATCGTGCTGGACCGGACCATCGGCTACGTCTACGCGGTGGACGGCGTCTCGCTGACCGTCCGCCGCGGCGAGACGTACGGCCTGGTAGGCGAGTCCGGGTGCGGCAAGTCCACGCTCGGCCGCGCCATGCTCCGCCTGGAGGACCTGACCGCCGGCTCCGTGGTGTTCGACGGCGTGGACCTCGCCACCATGAAGGGCGAGCCGCTGCGCCGGATGCGCCGCCGGATGCAGATGGTGTTCCAGGACCCGCTGTCCTCGCTCGACCCGCGGCAGTCCGTGGAGTCGCTGCTCATCGAGGGGCTGCGCGCGCACGGGCTGGACCAGGGCAAGGAGTCCACCGACAAGCGGCTGCGGGAGCTGATGTCCGCCGTCGGCCTGCCGGTCTCCGGGTTGCGCAAGTACCCGCACGAGTTCTCCGGCGGCCAGCGGCAGCGCATCGGCGTCGCCCGCGCGCTCACCGTCGAGCCTGACCTGATCGTGGCCGACGAGCCGGTGTCCGCCCTCGACGTCTCGGTGCAGGCGCAGGTGATCAACCTGCTGGAGGACCTGCAGGAGGAGTTCGGCCTCACCTACCTGGTGATCGCCCACGACCTCGCGGTGGTGCGGCACATCTCCGACCGGGTGGGCGTCATGTACCTCGGTGGCCTGGTCGAGGAGGCCGGCTCCGACGAGCTGTACGCGCAGCCGCTGCACCCGTACACCCGGGCGCTGCTGTCCGCGGTGCCGGTGCCGGACCCGGTGGTGGAGGACCGGCGGGAGCGCATCCTGCTGGCCGGTGACCTGCCGTCGCCGGCCGCGCCGCCCACGGGCTGCCGCTTCCACACGCGCTGCCCGTGGCGTCAGCCCGAGCGCTGCGACGACGACCGGCCCGAGCTGCGCACGCTGGACGTGCCGGGCGTGGCCGCCTCGCACCGGGTGGCCTGCCACTACGCGGAGGACATCCTCGCCGGCCGCATCCAGGCGCACGCGGTGCGCGCCGAGGCGATCGAGGTGGACGGCGGCATCACGCCGGACGTCGGCCTGGCCGGCCCGGCCTCGGTGACCGAGATGCTGAACCCGTAGGGGCCTTCCCGACGAAACGGTGTGGCGCGTGCCCGGGCCGGTTGGGACGATGGTCCGCCTCAGGGGGTGGTGCACGTGGGAGCTGCTGAGAGCCTCTCAGGAACGACGGCGGGTTGTCGCCGTCCCGGCGTAACGTAGATCATGTGGACGCGCTGCCGTTCCAACTCGGCGCCCTGCCGCCGCTGACGGTCGCGGTGCTGGTTGGCGTGGTGATGTTCATCGACGCCTCACCCGGGATCGGACTGCTGCTGCCGGGCGACATCATCGTGGTCGGCGTGATGTCCGCGAGCGGCGCCGGCGAGGCGCTGCTCGCCGGCCTCGGCGTGGTCCTCGGGACACTGCTGAGCTGGTCGCTGTTCTTCTTCATGGGCAACCGGGTGGGCCCGCGGCTGCGCCGGGGACGCCTCGGCCGCTGGCTCGGCACCCGCTGGGACACCGCCGAGACGCTGCTGCGCGGGCGCGGCGCGCGGGTGTTCATGCTGGTGCAGTTCCTGCCGGTGCTCAACGCGATCGTCCCGATGGTGGCCGGCGTGCTCGGCATGCCGTACCGGCTGTTCCTGCGCTACGCGGTGATCGGCACGGTGGCCTGGGCGGTCGTGTTCGGCGCGATCGGTGCCTCGGCCGGCCTGGCCAGCGACGCGGTGTTCGACGGCTCGCCGTTCGGGGTGCTGCTGTTCGGCGCGCCGGGGTTCGTGGCCGGCTGGCTCATCCTGCTGTACCTGCGGCACGAGCTGGCGAGCCGGTCGCGGCCGTCGCCGGCCAGCACCGACAACGTCGGCGCCCCCTGCTGACGACCGCGACCGGCCGGCCCGCGTCCTACCAGGCGTAGTGCTCCGGCGCGGTGCGGTAGCCGGGGAAGATCGCGTCCAGCTCCTCCAGCGTGGACGGCTCCAGCGTCAGGTCCAGCGCGCGCAGCGCGGCGTCGAACTGCTCCATGGTGCGCGGGCCGACGATCGGCGCGGTGACCGCGGGCTGGGCCAGCAGCCAGGCCAGCGCCACGTCACCCGGCTCGGCGCCGAGCTTCTCGCACAGCTCCTCGTACGCGGTGAGCTGCTCCCGCGCGCGGTCGATGTCGTCGGCGGCCCGGCCCTCGTAGCGGCGCACGCCCTCGCGCTGCTTGCGGATGACGCCGCCGAGCAGGCCGCCGTGCAGCGGGCTCCACGGCAGCACCCCGAGGCCGTGGTACTCGCACGACGGCAGCACCTCCAGCTCCACGTGCCGCATCAGCAGGTTGTACAGCGACTGCTCCGACACCAGGCCGGTGAAGTGCCGCGCCCTGGCCTCGCCCTGCGCCGTGGCGATGTGCCAGCCGGCGAAGTTGGACGAGCCGAAGTACAGCACCTTGCCCTGCTGGACGAGCACCTCGCAGGCCTGCCAGATCTCGTCCCACGGGGTGTCCCGGTCCACGTGGTGGAACTGGTACAGGTCGATGTAGTCCGTTTGCATGCGGCGCAGCGATGCCTCGCACGCGCGGCGGATGTTCAGCGCCGACAGCTTGTTCTCGTTGGGCCAGGAGCCCATCGCGCCGTACAGCTTGGTGGCGATGACGGTGCGCTCGCGGTTCGCCGGGTCGGCGGCGAACCAGTTGCCGACGATCGTCTCGGTACGGCCGCGGTTCTCGCCCCAGCCGTAGATGTTCGCGGTGTCGAAGAAGTTGACCCCCTGCGCGAGGGCGTGGTCCATGATCTTGTGCGCGTCCGGCTCCCCCGTGGCCACGCCGAAGTTCATGGTGCCGAGGCACAGCCTGGAGACTTTCAGGCCGGTGCGTCCGAGTTGCGTGTACTCCATGGCGCCATCCTGCCCGGATGCGGAAACAAAGGCATGTATCAGTGCCATGATCGACGCCTCAACACTGGCACCCGGCCATGGCGCACAGCCAGCCGGCCCGCTACCCGCAGAAGGTGACGGATGTCCGACCAGTACCCGCCCGACGGTCCTGCCCCCCGGCCCGGCCAGGTCCGTCCCTGGCTCCCGCCGGACCGGCAGAACCCGTCGCGGCCGACCGACACCGGTATCCGGGACATCGACCCGGTGTTCCCCGCCGGGTCGCTGCTGCACGACCACGGCGCCCGCGTGCTCGACCCGGTGACGGCCGTGCGGCCGCGCGGTGACGTGCGGCGGCTGCGGCCCACCGTCTACGTCGGGGACACGCTGCTGGTGCCGGACGACCTGGTGGACCGGCTCGGCGGTCCGCTGAGCGAGGCGGCGCGCCCGTTCGGCCTGGAACCGGTGCTCGACGAGCGCGACCGCTACCGCGCGGGGCTGCTGGCCAGGGCCGGCGCCGGCACGCCGACGGTGGTGCGCATCCGGTTGCAGCCGATCGGCCCGCCGGTCGACGTGGACGCCTGGGCGGTGCTGCAGTCGCTGCGCGGCGGCGCGCCCGTGGACCTGCAGCCGGAGCTGCCGCGGATCGGGCTCAACCACCTGCTCGGCGGCGGCTGGCCGTCCATGCAGGGCACCCCGGTGCTGCCGGGCCACGACGGCGGCCCGCTCTCCGAGTACGCGCAGCCCGGCCGCGGCGCGCGCAGCCCCGTGGCCTACGTCGGGCACCCCCCGGTCCGCCGGGAGAAGTCGCGCACCCGCCGGCCGGTGGTGGCCGTGCTGGACACCGGCGTCGGCAACCACCCCTGGCTGGACGGGCTGGTGCGCCGCGGCGTGGACCTGGACGGCGAGTCCGCGGGCCTGCCGCCGACCGTGCCGGACCCGGAGCTGCGCGGTGACGTGGCCGGCCCGCTGGACGGCGTGCTCGACTCGCACTCCGGCCACGGCACGTTCATCTGCGGCCTGGTCCGCCAGCTCGCCCCGGACGCCGACGTGCTCGCGGTGCGCGTCATGCACTCCGACGGCATCGTCGAGGAGGCCGACCTGGTGTGGGCGCTGTCCGTGCTGGACGCGCGCCTCGCCCGCACCCAGGCCGGCAAGGCCAAGGACGGCCACCTGGACGTCGTGGTGCTCTCGCTCGGCTACTACCACGAGTCGCCGCTGCTGCCGTTCGACGACTCGGTGCTGCGCGAGGTACTGGCGAGCCTGGGCCGGCGCGGCGTCGCCGTGGTGTGCGCGGCCGGCAACGACGCGACGCTGCGCCCGATGTACCCGGCGGCGTTCACCCCGCACCCCGGTGGCCTGGCCGACGACGTCGAGGCCGACGAGGTGCCGCTGCTCAGCGTCGGCGGCCTCAACCCGGACGGCTCGGTGGCGCTGTTCTCCAACAGCGGACCGTGGGTCACCACCTGGGACACCGGAGCCGCGCTGGTGAGCACCTTCCCGGTGACCTTCGACGGCGGCGCCGCGGCGTCCGTGCAGACCGCCGACCCGAGCGGGCAGCCGCGGCGCACGATCGACCCGGACTGCTACGTGGGCGGCTTCGGCACGTGGAGCGGCACGTCGTTCGCCGCGCCGGTGCTGGCCGCGCGGATCGCCGCGGAGCTGGGCGAGGCGAACCTGGACGAGGCCGGGGTGGCGTCCGCGGTGGCCCGCGCCAGAGCCGCGATCACCGCCCGGACCGGGCTGGACCTGCCATGAGCGCGCGGGCGACGCCGGCCGAGTCCGGCAGCGACACCGGCCCCGGCCTGGCCGCCCGGGTGGCCGCCGACCTGGTCGCCCACCGGTCCGGCGACGCCACCGCGATGGCCGCGCTGGTGCGCCGGGTGACGCCGCTGCTCTGGCACGTGGCGCGCGGCTTCCGGCTGGACGCGGCGAGCGCCGAGGACGTGGCGCAGAACGCGTTGCTGGCGTTCGTCCGCCACCACCAGGAGATCGCCGAGCCGCAGGCCGCGTTGCGCTGGTTGGTGGTCACCACCCGCCGCGAGGCGATGCGGGCCGCGGCGCAGCGCGACCGCACCGAGCTCGTGGACGAGGCGGCGCGCACCGTGCCGGCCCCCGAGCAGGACGGGCCGGAGCCCGTCGCCCTGGCCTCCGCCACCCAGCAGGTGTTGTGGCGCAACGTCTCCCGGCTGCCCGACCGCTGCCGGCAGTTGCTGCGCGTCATCGCGTTCGCCGACCGGCCGGACTACGCCACGCTGTCCACCGCTCTCGGCATGCCCATCGGCAGCATCGGCCCCACCCGCGGCCGCTGCCTCGCCAAGCTGCGTGCGCTCCTCGCGTCCGACCCGGAGTGGGGGACCTCATGACCGACGACGACCAGCTCACCGACGAGATGCTGGAGCGGCTCGCCGCCGAGCTTCTCGACGAGGAGGACACCCGGTTGCTGGCGGAACTGGCCCGGATCCACGACCGCGTGGACCCGGTGCCGGAGGGCCTGGTGGAGCGCATCGGGTTCACCCTCACGCTGGCGGACCTGGAGATCGAGCTGGCCCGGCTCACCACGGAGACCCGCGAGCCGGTCGGCGCGCGCGGCGAGGAGCGGGCGCGAACCGTGACGTTCGCCAGCGCCAGCCTCACCACCATGGTCACCATCACGCCGGGCGACCAGGGGAGCTTCCGCATCGACGGCTGGCTGGCGCCGAACGCCGCGCTGCGCGTCGAGCTGCGCACCGACGCCGGCGACCTGTCCACCACGGCCGACGACGACGGCCGGTTCGAGTTCGACGACGTCCGCGGCGGGCTCGTCCAGGTGGTCATCCACCCCACGGAGAACTGCGGCGTCGAACTGACCTCGCCGGTCGTGACGCCCGCGCTGGAGCTGTAGTGCTCTAGGGTCCTTCCCGGGGCCGGCGACCACCGTGGCGTTGCCCCGCATCGGGGACATGAGCGCGGTGGACAGGGCTGCCCAGCAGCGGGCTCGGGCCGTGGCGGTGGGTGCCGCCGGCCGGCCGCTGCGCGCCTCCCGCATGCTGCACCGGTTGCTCGACCGGCTGCCGGCCGACCCCGCCCAGCCCTCGGTCCTCGCCGTCCGGGCCCGCACCCTCGCCAGCCTCGCCTACTTCGAGGCCGAGCTGGGCCGCGTCGAGCTGGGGCTGGAGCTGCTGGACGACGCCGAGCGGCTCGCCGCGAACCTGGACAACCGGGGCCTGCGCGGCAACCTGCACGTGCAGCGTGGCGCCATCCTGGTGCGGCGCGGGCTGCTGGCCGACGCCCTGGTGCACCTGGACCGCGCGGTGGAACTGCTCGACGAGCAGGTCGAGGACCGCTGCGCCACGCTGCTCAACCGCAGCGCGCTCAACCTGTACCGCGGCAACCTCGCCGCCGCCGACGCCGACCTGCGGCAGTGCACCGAGCTGGCCACCCGGCACGGGCTGCACGTGCTGCGCGCCAAGGCCACCGCGAACCTCGGACACCTGGCGTTCCAGCGTGGCGACCTGCCGATGGCGCTGCGCTTCCTGGACGAGGCACTGCGCGACCCGGCGCTGCTCACCAGCGCGCACCGCTCGGTGTTCATGGGCAGCCGCGCCGAGGTGCTGCGCGCCGCCGGCCTGACCACCGAGGCCGACGCCGACCTGGCCGACGCGGTGGACATCTTCCGCCGCGAGCGGCTCACCCACGACCTGGCCGAGGCGCTGCTCGCCCGCGCTCAGGTGGCGCTGCTGGAACGCCGCTGGCCGGACGCGCTGCGCCTGGCCGGGCAGGCCAGCCGCCAGTTCGCCCGGCGCGGCAACGCGGTGCGCGGCGACCTCGCGGACCTGACGGGGCTGCAGGCCCGGCTGGAGCTGGGCCGCGGGCTC
>DASWTI010000226.1:0-1564 GCA_036402215.1 Pseudonocardiaceae bacterium | reverse complement strand
GCCCCATCCGCCGGGCCGCGCCCGGACCGCGCGGCCGACGTGCTCGGTGACCCCGCCACCGTGGACCCGTGCGCGCTGCTCGCCGGGGCCGAGCCGGACGGCGCCGAGCCCGCGCCGCCGGAGTCCTTCGACTACTGCGTCTACGAGGTCAGCCGGGACGACGGCGCCGTGGTCCTCCGGGTCGGTGAGCTGACCGCCGTGGACGCCCCCACGATCCTCGCCTCCGGCGGCGAGGAGGTGCCCGGCGTGGGCCGCCACCTGCGGGTCTTCCGCCACGCCGGCGAGGGCGACGACCTGTGCACCCGCACCGTGTACTTCGCCGACGAGGTGGGCCTGGGCGTCAGCGGCGACACGTACGACACCCCGGACACGACCGTCCCCGGGCTGTGCGACGTGGTCGACGAGGCCACCGCGGCCGTCGTGGCGCGCCTGGAGAGCGGCCGGCCGGTGCCACGCGCCGAGCTGCCGGCCGGTTCCATCGGCACGCTCGACGCCTGCGCGGCCCTCGGGGACGCCGCCATCGCCTCGGTGCTCGGCACCGGCAACCCCGCCGTCACCGAGTACCCGGCGGGGCACCAGTGCCGCTGGGGCGACGAGGCCGTGCCGTCGCTGTCCGTGCGCTACGTGCGCGGCGAGGTCAGCACCGAGGACGTCGTGCGCCAGGAGATCGCCGGTCGCACCACGACCTTCTACCGCACCGAGATCACCGACCGCGCGCTCTGCCTGGCCGAGACGCCACCCGGGGTGGCCGGCGAGCTGGCGCAGATCGTGGTGCGGCTGCCGCGTGGCCAGCTCGACCTGGCCTGCCAGGCCGCGGGCCGCCTGGCCGCCGATGCCTGGCCGAAGCTCCCCTCCTGACGCCGGCGCTGCGCCGATCGGTGCGTCCGGCACCGCCGAAAGCCTGACCGGCACCCGGATCCCCTCGCCCGCCACCGCCCGTCGTCCCTACCCTGGCCGGACGCGACGTCCGTGGGGGTGCGATGGGGACGCGACGCATCGGCGGGCTGGCACTCGCCCTGGCCGTGACGGCCGGGTGCGGCGCCGAGATCAGCGGAACACCGGCCGCCGGACCGGCAGCGGCCACCGGGGCGGAGAGTGCCGTCCCGGCGGTGCGTTCGCCGCGGCCGGCCGTGGAGTTCCTCGGCGACTTCACCACCATGGACCCCTGCGACCTGCTCGACCCGGCCGGGGTGCTCGGCTTCGGCGCGGTCACCGAGGGCGCGCCGGTGTCCTTCGACAACTGCCGTTACGACGTGGACGCCCTGCCCGAGCTGGTGTTGCTGGTCGGCCGGCTCGGCCGGGTGCCCAGCGGCCGGGTGCTGGAGGCGGATGGCGCCACCGAGATCCCGGTGCCCCGGGGCGGCCTCCGGGTCTACGAGCGGCGCGACGCCGACTGCGACCGCTACATCCTGTTCGCCGACCTGTGGATGCTGGCGGTCTCGGCGCGGCGCCCGGCGGACGGCGCCACCACCGTCGACGCCGCGTGCGGGGTGGCCGCCGCCGCCGTCGACGCGGTGATCGCCGGGCTGGACGCGGAGGGCACGCCGGAGCGGGTGACCTGGCC
>DASWTI010000225.1:0-5377 GCA_036402215.1 Pseudonocardiaceae bacterium | reverse complement strand
AACAGCGTGGGCGTGGCGATCCGGGTGGCGATGTGCGTGGCCACGGCGGCCTGGCCGGTCGGCGGCGCGGGCGCGGCGAGCACCTGCTCCAGCTCGTGCAGCAGCGCCTCCGCGCTCGGCTGCCGCTGGTCCGGGTCCGGCGCGAGCGCGCGGCGCACCAGGGTGTCGAGCTCGGTGGGCAGCCCGCCCACCAGCCGCCCCGGCGGCACCGCCCGGTAGGTGCCGTCGACGTTCTCGCACACCTCGGCCTCGTGCGGCCCGCGCCCGGTGAGGGCCTTGAACAGCACGGCGCCCACGCCGTACACGTCGGTGCGCACGCTGACCCCGGCGCCGACCCGGCCCTGCTCCGGCGCCATGTACGCGGGGGTGCCGCCGACCATGGTGAGCACCGAGCCCTCGGACAGCAGCTTGCCGAGGCCGAGGTCGCCGAGCAGCAGCTGCTCCCCGCCGGTGGCGAGCGAGCGGTACAGCACGTTGGACGGCTTGACGTCGCGGTGCAGCACGCCGCTGCCGTGCAGCACGCGCAGCCCGCGGGTGATCTCCGCGGCGGTTTCGACGGCCGCGCGCCAGGGCACCGGGCCGGTGGCCAGGCGTTCGCCGAGCGTGCCGCGGTCGGCGAGCGTCATCACGAAGTAGGGGCTGCCGTCGGGCAGCTCACCGATGTCGTGGACGCGGACCACGCGATCGGAGTCGGCCTTGCGCAGCAGCCGGGCCTCGGCGACGAAGCGCGCCCGGATGTCCGCCTGGTCCAGCCAGTTGGGGGCCAGGATCTTGATGGCCACCTGCGAGTCGAGCGCCTCGTCGGTGGCCCGGTACACCGTGGCGAAGCCGCCCCCGCCGATCCGGCCGGTGACCACGAATCGACCGATGCGGTCGGGCTGGGACATGGCCGTATCATGCCGGAGCGGTCTGCGGGCTCTGACCGGAACGGGGGAACGTGAGCGACTTCGGAGCGCGAGTGCTGCTCGCGATCGTCGCCGCGGTCCTCGCCACCGGGTGCGGTGCTCCCACCTCCGTGAACGACCCGGCACGGCCGGTCACCGCCGGGGTGGAGGAGACCGAGACGGCGACGTCGACCGAGGGGACCGAGACGACGTCGGCCGGGCCGGCCGAGGTGGACTTCGAGGACCGGTCCTGGACGGGTGGCTCGGCGCAGCTCCCGGTCGGCTGGTCGGAGATCGTCCGCGGCGAGGGCTGGTGGGACCTGCACGATCCGCAGGAGCGGCGCATCCTGCGGATCCGGATGGACGCGGTGGGCGGCGCCCCGGCGGACGAGGCGCTCGCCGAGCTGGAGCGGCTGACCGCGGCCGCCGGGTTCGAGGAGGTCGACGCGCGCGACCTCGGACCGTCCGGGCCGGACGGCATCTGGGCGGTCGGCGCGGAGATCCGCTACCGCTACGACCGTGACGGCGAGCGCCGGGAGGCCACCCTGCGCTACCTGGGCGACGAGTCGGCGACGTACCTGGTCATCGGCCTGCTCACCGGCCCGGACGAGCACGACGCCTGGCTCGGCGTCCTGGACCGGCTGCACGAGACCCTGCAACCCGCGGGCTGACGCCGGCCGGGCTTGACAACGATCGACGCCGCTTCAAGACTTAACCGTGTGGTTAAGAGTGAGGTGCTGGACTCCGTGTTCGGGGCGCTGGCGGACCCGACGCGGCGGGCGATCGTGGCGCGGCTGGGCCGCGGCGACGCCACCGTCGGGGAGCTGGCCGAGCCGTTCGCCATGAGCCTGCCGGCGGTGTCGAAGCACCTGACGGTGCTGGAGCGCGCGGGCGTGCTGCGGCGGGAGCGGCGCGGGCGGCACCAGGTGTGCCGGCTGCGGCGGGAGAACCTGGCCGCGGCGACCACCTGGCTGGACCGGCACCGCGAGTTCTGGACCGACCGGCTCACCGCCCTCGCCGGGCACGTGGCGCGGGACGGCGACGATCGTGACGACGAGGAGAACCCATGAGCAGCGTGCGCACGTGGACGCCGGACGACCGGACCGTGGTGGCGACCGTGACCGTCGCCGGCACGCCGGAGCGCGTGTTCCGGGCGTTCACCGACCCGGCGGAGCTGGCGGCCTGGTTCTGGCCGGAGCGGTTCGCCACCAGCTACCGGCTGGACGTGCGCGAGGGCGGCGAGTACGTCATCCGCAGCGACGCCATGGGCATGGGCGTGCGCGGCCGCTACCTGGAGGTCACGCCGCCCACCCGGCTCGCCATGAGCTGGCGCTGGGACGGCGAGGAGGGCGAGACGCACGTGCTGGTCGAGCTGGCCGCCGAGGGCGACGGGACGCTGGTCACCGTCACCCACGGCGCCAATCCGTCGTCGGCCACCCGGGACGGTCACGCCCAGGGCTGGCGGGACTGCCTCGACCGGCTGGCGAGCGGCGCCCGGGGTGCCGGACGCCGCTCACCGGCCGGGGCTCAGGTCGAGTAGCCGAGGATGCCCTCGACGACCTGACCCTCGCAGTTGCTGGAGGGGCTGTCGAAGTGGTTGCCGTTGCCCGGGACGCGGCACCGGTAGATGGCGTGGTTGGCGCCGCTCGCCGGCGCGTCGAGCAGGTAGCCGATGACGCCGACCAGCGTGGTGCCCTCACAGTTCGGGGCGACCGAGGTCATGTAGTCCCAGCCGGCGACCCGGCACTGGTAGATCGGGTGCGTGCCGGCGCCGGCCACGGTGTTGACGGTGCCGAACGAACCCTCCAGGGCGTAGCCGGCCGGGGCCGACGTGCCGCTCGCGTGGTCGGAGCCCGCGCGGTAGCGGTTCAGCGTGGCCTTGGTCGGCGGCGGGCCGTCGTAGTTGTCCACGTAGAGCAGCCGGTTGGGCGAGCCGGTGCCCGGGTTGCTGATCACGTTCGGCGTGGCGTCGCCGATGATCGCGTCGCCGACCTGGGCCGGCGTGGCGTTGACGTTGGCCGACAGGTAGAGCGCGGCGGCGCCGGCCACGTGCGGGGCGGCCATCGAGGTGCCGCTGATGGTGTTGGTGGCGGTGTCGCCGGTGGCCCAGGCGCTGGTGATGCCCACGCCGGGCGCGAACAGGTCGGTGCACGTCCCCCAGTTGGAGAACGAGGCGCGCGCGTCGTTGGCGTCCGAGGCGTTCACGGTGAGCGCCGTGGCGACCCGCGCCGGGGAGAAGCCGCAGGCGTCGGCGTTCGAGTTGCCGGAGGCGATGGCGTACGTGACGCCGGAGGCGATGGAGTTGGCCACCGCGGTGTCCAGGGCCGGCTGCGCGCCGCCGCCGAGGCTCATGTTGGCCACCGACGGGCCGGGGCTGTTGGCGGTGACCCAGTCCACGCCGGCGACGACGCCCGCGGTGGTGCCGGAGCCCGCGCAGTTGAGAACCTTCACGGCGACCAGGTGCACGCCCTTGGCCACGCCGTACGCCGTGCCGCCGACGGTGCCGGCGACGTGCGTGCCGTGGCCGTGGCAGTCGGAGTCGTTGCCGTCACCGGTGGTGTTGGTCCCCCAGGTGGCGCGGCCGCCGAAGTCGGTGTGGGTGGTGCGGATGCCGGTGTCGATGATGTAGGCGGTGATGTTGGACGCGGTGTTCGGGTACGTGTAGCTGTTGTTCAGCGGGCGGTTGTTCTGGTCGATGCGGTCCAGGCCCCAGGACGGCGTGGGCGACTGGGTACCGGCCACCGAGACCACGACGTCCTGCTGGACGAAGTCCACCCGCGGGTCACCGGCGAGCTTCGCGGCCTGCTCGGCCGAGGCCGTGACGGCGAAGCCCTGCAGGGCGTGCCGCCAGACCGCGCGCACCTGGCCGCCGTGGGCCGCCACCATCGAGGCCGCGACGTCCGCCGCGTCGGTGGTCCTGGACTGCTTCAGCACCACGACGTAGCTGTCCGGCACGGCGGTGGCGCCGGCCACGCCGATCACGTCACCGGTCGCGCCGGCGGCGGTGGGGGCGAGGGACACGGCTGCCGTCGCGGCGACGGCGCCTGCGGCCAGCGCGGCCAGGACGGTTCGGGTGCGGACGGGGGGTGTCGCCATGGGGCGGTTCTCCTGTCGGTCGCCGGCGTGGTTCGGGCATCACGCAAAGCGACGCGGACGCTACGGAGAATGCGTCCGGCGCGGTATCCACCGGCGGGGAGAACTGCCTGAACGGCCGCGGAAATGCGGCTGCCCGGCGGTGTGCCGGGCAGCCTCCGGTTACTGCGAAACGGCTATCGAGGCGTCGTCCTCCATCGGTACGACAACCCAGCAGACGGCGTAGATGACCACGCCGGCGCCGAAGCCGAGCACGGTGGCGGCGATCAGGCCGAGCCGCAGCCAGCTCGGGTCCACCTTGAGCGAGCGCGCCAGGCCGCCGCACACGCCGGAGATCATCTTGTCGGTGCGCGACCGGCGGAACACCTTGCCTGCCGTGGCCTGGGTCTGCTGCCAGGCCGGTGAGGACCGCAGGTCGGCGAGCTGGCCCTGCCAGCCGGACGAGGCGCGCGCCTGGTCGTGGGGGGTGTACGGGCCGCCGTCCGGCGTGCCGCCGACGCCGGGGTACTGCGTGCCGGCGTGCGGCGCGCCGGTGAACTGGGTGCCGGTGAACTGGGCGCCCGGGAACTGGGCGCCGGCCGGCTCGTACGGCGGGGTGTCCTGCGGGGTGGCGGCGGGGGCGGCGGAGCTGTTCTCGGTCATGGCTCCAGCGTCCGCCCGGCCGGGCCCGCCGCCATCGGGGCCCGGCCCTGAGTGGACCCCGAACCCCGCCCGGCTCACCCGCAGGGGTCACCCCGACCCGTAGCCTGCGGAACGTGCACGAAACCGTACGGCTGGACCGCGCGTTCACCCTGCCCGTGGGCCCCGACCGCGCGTTCGAGGTGCTGACCGATGCCGCCCAGGTGGCGGCGGCGGTGCCCGGTGCGGCGCTGGCGAGCTGGGACGGCACCACGTTCCACGCCTCGGTGCGGCTGCGGCTCGGGCTGCTGCCGGTCGTCGGTCACGGCGTGGGGCGGATGGAGCTGCGGGACCCGGAGCGCAAGCTGGTGCGGGTCGAGGTGAACCGCCGCGACGGCGAGTGGGTGGCCTCGGTGGCGCTGGCCGTGCGGCCCGGCGAGGACGGCGACAGCCTGGTCCGGGTGCGGGCCGACCTGCGGGCGCCGTCCACCGGGGGCCGCATCGCGCGCTCGATGGTCGCCGAGGTGGGCGCCCGCATGGTCACGTCGGCGAGCGCCGCCCTGGCCACCAGCCTGGGCGACGAGGCACCGGACCCGGCGGCCACCGCCGCGAAGGCCCCGGAGCACACCGGCCTCGCGGGGGCCGTCGAGGTCGCCGCCGGGGTGACGCTCGGCGTGGTGCGCGGGCTGTTCGGCCGCAAGGACCCGTGAGCGTCGCCGGGCTGCTGCTGGCCGCGGGCGCCGGCCGCCGCTACGGCATGCCCAAGGCGCTCGCCCACGACG
>DASWTI010000224.1:0-15372 GCA_036402215.1 Pseudonocardiaceae bacterium | reverse complement strand
GGCGCGCCCCGGACGGCGGCCCGGGGCGCGCCGCGTCACGAGGGTTACGGCGTCGTGTAGAGGTTGACGCCGTAGATGGAGATGGCTTCGCCGACGGGCTGGAACCAGGAGTAGTTCTCCAGGCCGGCCTTGCTGCGGCAGCGGCCGTCGGCCAGCAGGGAGGCGGAGCTGCTCAGGCCCTCGGCGTAGGTCTTGCCGTTGCCGTCCCAGCTGATGTTGGAGCCGCCGGAGTCGCCGCGCTCCTGACAGGCGGTGTGCCGGGTCATCTGGTAGATGGTCCCGCGATCGGTGTTGACGGTCTCGTTGCTGGCACGGACGGTGCCGCAGGTGAGGCCGGTGGTCTTGCCGGACTTGCAGACGAAGACGCCCGGCGGCGGGGCGCTCCAGTACCAGAAGTTCACGTTGTAGAACCCGCCGTTGTAGGCGTCCACCCACGGGCCCTGGGCCCAGTACGCGGTGTTGGTGACCCGCACCAGGCCGAAGTCGTTCACCGGGAAGCTCGACCCGGAGAACGGCCCGATGAGCTGGCCGCCGTTGCCGTACTGGTAGTTGCCGGAGACGCCGCAGTGCCCGGCGACCAGGACGAACCGGTCGCTGCCGGCCCAGGCGTTGAAGCCGACGGAGCAGCCGCCGATCGGGTCACCACCGTCCAGGTAGTCCCACGTGGTGGTGGGCCGGACGTCGGTGTGCTCGACCTGCACGGCGTCGCCGTGGCGGCTGAGCGCGTCGGCCAGGGCGGACGGGGTGGCGGCCCGCTGCCCGCTGGTGCCGGCGGTGCCGAGCGCCGTCACGACGACGGCGTTGCGCTGCGGGTCCACGTGCCAGGCGGTGAGCCCGGAGGTGGTGGCCTTGTCGGTGGCCGCGGCGCGGTCCAGCTCGGCCCGGATGCCGTCGAGCCGCGCGGCGCTGTGCTTGACGACCCGTGCGTCGGCGCCGGCGGCGCGGACCTCGGCGGCCCGCCGCGCGTTGGAGACCGCGACGACCAGCTTGCCGGTGCGGCTGTCGTACCAGTCGCCGGCGAAGTCGCCGCCGAGCTTCGTGCGCAGCGCGACGTCCAGGTCGCGCGCCGTCTTCTGGGCGACGATCTGCCGCTCGGCCTCGGCCCGGCTCACGCCGAGGTCCCGCTGCATCGAGTGCAGCATCAGCTCGCGCTGCGCCTTCGTGGTGTCGGCCCCGCGGTCGGCCCGCGCCGGATCGGCGCCGCTCGTGCCCGGCACCGCGAGCGCGACCGCGGCCAGCGCCGCGCCCACCGCCAGCGCCCGGACCAGGTGTCTGCCTCGAGTCACCCTGTGCTCCCCTCCATGTCGGCCACGGTCTGAGGCCGTGGCTCGGCTGTACGGGGAGGCGGAGTGCGTCGCCGACAGGTTCGTACAAGCGACTTCGCGTCACTGCCCTTTCGGGCGGCGTGCCCGCCGGGCCAGCAGGTAGGCGCGCCCGGAGCCCTCGCCGCCGTCCGGCTCGCGGCTCACCTGGGCGAACACCGGCAGGTCCACGTCCTCCAGCAGCCGCGCGACGTGCCCGGGCTGCCGCCGCCGCACGACGAGCGAGATGTCGTGGCCGAAGCCGTGGCTCACGTGCACCGGCGTGTCGCCGGTCTGGAACGCCAGCAGCAGCACGCCGCCCGGCCGCAGCACGCGGCGGAACTCGCCGATGGCCACCCGCAGCTCGTCCTCGGTGAGGTGGATCGTCGAGTACCAGGCGAGCAACCCGTCCAGCTCGCCGTCACCTGCGTCCGGCGCGGTCATCGAGCCGACGGCGAACGTGACGCCCGGGTACGCGGCCCGGGCGAACTCCACCATGGCCGGCGACAGGTCGAGGCCGAACGCGTCCAGCCCGAGCCCGCGCAGGTACGCCGTGACGTGCCCCGGCCCGCACCCGGCGTCGAGCACCCGCGGAGCCTGGTCGGGCGGTGGACCGTCGGTGCCCAGCGGCAGGCCGTCGGCGGTCCGGCCGGCGACCAGCTCGGCGAAGGCGTCGAGGACCGCGCGGTCCACCGGCCTGCCCGCGAGCCCGCCGGCCGACCGCCGCCCGTAGTCCGCCGCCACCAGGTCGTACGCCGCCCGCACACCGTTCACGCCGGGCACCGTAGGCCGGGCCACCGACAAGTAGCGTCCACGCATGCTGGTGGCACGGTCGGTGGCCTTGTTCCTGCTCGCCGCGGTCGCCGAGATCGGTGGCGCGTGGCTGGTGTGGCAGGGCCTGCGCGAGCACCGCGGCCTGCTCTGGATCGCCGCCGGGGTGCTCGCGCTCGGCGCGTACGGCTTCGTGGCCACCTTCCAGCCGGACCCCCACTTCGGCCGCGTGCTCGCCGCGTACGGCGGGGTGTTCGTGGCGGGCTCGCTGGCCTGGGGCGTGCTGGTCGACCGGTTCCGGCCGGACCACCGGGACGTCACGGGCGCCGCCATCTGCCTGGTGGGCGTGGCCGTGATCATGTACGCGCCCCGCGGCTGAGGTGACGGCGACGGCGCCCGGCCGCCGGGCGCCGCGGCTCGTCGTCAGGCCGGCTTGGTGGCGCGCACGATGGCGGCGTGCATGCCGGGCACGGCCTCGTGCGTCGGCGTGACGGTGGCGTCCACGAACCCGGCCGCCACCAGGCCGTCGAGGTACTCCGAGCGGGAGAGCGCGCCCGCGACGCAGCCGACGTAGGAGCCGCGTGCCGCCCGGTCGGCCGGCGTCAGCCCGTCCTCGGCGACGACGTCCGAGATGCCGATGCGACCGCCCGGGGCGAGCACACGGAACATCTCGGCGAGCACCGCGGGCTTGTCCACGGACAGGTTGATCACGCAGTTCGAGATGACCACGTCCACCGCGGCGTCGGGCAGCGGCAGGTCCTCGATGGTGCCCTCGCGGAACTCCACGTTGGTGACGCCGGCCTTCGCGGCGTTGGCCCGGGCCAGCTCCAGCATCTCCGCGGTCATGTCCACGCCGTACACGAAGCCGGTCGGCCCCACCCGCCGCGCCGACAGCAGCACGTCGATGCCACCGCCGGAACCCAGGTCCACCACCCGCTCACCCTCGTGCAGGTCGGCCACCGCCACCGGGTTGCCGCAGCCCAGGCTCGCCAGCACGGCCTCCTCGGGCAGCTCCCCGCGCTCGCCGTCCCCGTACAGCACCGACCCGAAGACGTCGCCGTTCTCCTCCAGCGCCACCGCCGTTCCCGAGCAGCACCCGCCCGTCGCCGTGCTCCCGGCGGCGCTCCCCGCACCGGTCGCCGTGCCGTCACAGCACCCCGAGGAACCGCCGTCCCCGCCGCAGCCGCAGTCGTCCCCGCAGCCGCAGCCGCCACCGGCGCCGCGGGTCACCGCCAGCGCCGCCTCGGCGTACCGCTGCCGGACCTGCTCCCGCGTGTCCTCACTCGTCGTCATCGCCCACACCTCTCACATCGACCAACATCTATGTGACCCACTCTGCACGACACATAGACATCCGTCAATGTGTGTCACACTGGACGCATGACGACGGCAGCCGAGACCGACCGGCCGGCCACCTGCTGCGCCCCGCTCAGCGGCACCCCGCTGGACGCCGGGACCGCCGATCGCCTCGCCCAGACCCTCAAGGCCGTCGCCGATCCCACCCGCCTGCGCCTGCTCTCGCTGGTCG
The DNA here is from genome assembly GCA_036402215.1 of Pseudonocardiaceae bacterium. GTDB lineage: Bacteria > Actinomycetota > Actinomycetes > Mycobacteriales > Pseudonocardiaceae > DASXTS01. The sequence goes on along the minus strand of DASWTI010000224.1, from coordinate 11,772 downwards.
CCTCCTTCCGCGACGGCGAGGCCTGCATCTGTGACCTGACGGCGCCGGTCGCCCTCACCCAGCCCACCGTCTCCCACCACATGCGCGTCCTCGTCGACGCCGGCCTGCTCACCCGCACCCAGCGCGGCAAGTGGGCCTACTACCGCCTCGCCGACGGCGCCCTGGAAGCCCTCACGGCGTCCCTCACCGCCGCCGTCACGGGAGCGCCCGCGTCGTTCTGACGAGCCGGATCCCCGTCCATGGCGCATGGTTGGCCGCAGGCGCGTGCCCGGCGCACCCGTGCCGGCGCGCACGAACGCCACGAGACGAGGAGGAGATCGATGCAGGCACTGGGTCGCCGCACCTGGGTCATCCCCGAGGGCCACATCCCGTCGGGCGGGCACGGTGAGGGCCGGGCGTTGCAGAGCCACGAGACCGCCTGCCTGCTCAACACCTCCGACCAGGACGCGCACGTCGAGATCACCGTCTACTTCGCCGATCGCGAGCCGGTGGGACCGTTCCGGGTGACCGTGCCGGCCCGCCGCACCCTGCACCAACGCTTCAACGACCTCACCGACCCTGAGCCGGTGCCTCGCGACACCGACTACGCCTCGGTCCTGGTCAGCGACGTGCCCGTGATCGTGCAGCACAGCCGACTGGACTCCCGGCAGGCCGAGCTCGCGCTGCTCTCCACCATCGCCTGGCCCGCGGAGTAAGGCGGGGGTCGTCAGTTCCGCGCCGGGCGGGCGCGGACGTGCAGTCGTTCGCCCTGCGGGCCGAACAGGCTCAGCAGCTCCGCCGGCTCCGGGCCGGGGTTGCCGAACCAGTGCGGCACGCGGGTGTCGAACTCGGCGACCTCGCCGGCGGTGAGCACCACGTCGTGGTCGCCGAGGACCAGGCGCAGCCGCCCGGACAGCACGTACATCCACTCGTAGCCCTCGTGCGTCTGCGGCGTCGGCTCGGCGGACGGGGCGCCGGGCGGGAAGATCAGCTTGTAGGCCTGGAGTCCGCCGGGCCGGCGGGTGAGCGGCACGTACGTGGCGCCGTGCCGGGTGAACGGCTTCGGGTGCACGCGGGGGTCGCCGGTCTGCGGCGCGTCGACCAGTTCGTCGAGCGGCACCTGGTGGGCGCGGGCCAGCGGCAGCAGCAGCTCCAGCGTCGGCCGTCGTTGCCCGGACTCCAGGCGGGACAGCGTGCTCACCGAGATGCCGGTCGCCGTGGAGAGCTGCGCGAGCGTGGTGCGGCGGCGGGTGCGCAGCGCGCGCAGCCGTGGCCCCACGGCCTGCAGGACGTCGTCGAACTCCATGGCCACTACTTTGCCGGAACAGCAACGAAACTTGTCAAGCGGGTCGCCACCGACGCACAGTCGCGGGCATGGACACACATGACGTGGTGGTGATCGGAGGCGGCGCGGCCGGGCTGGGCGCGGCGCTCACGCTCTCGCGGGCCCGGCGCTCGGTGCTCGTGGTCGACGCCGGCGCGCCACGCAACGCGCCGGCCGAGGGGGTGCACGTGTACCCGGGGCGCGAGGGCACGCCACCGGCCGAGCTGCGGGCCATCGGGCGGGCCGAGGTGGCCGCGTACGGCGGCGAGTTCCTGGACGGCGAGGCGACCGGGGCGGAACGCACCGGCGACGGCTTCCTGGTGACGCTGCGGGACGGCGGCGTGCGGCGCGGGCGGCGGCTGGTGGTGGCCACCGGGCTGGTGGACGAGCTACCGGCCGTGCCCGGCGTGGCCGAGCTGTGGGGCCACGACGTGCTGCACTGCCCGTACTGCCACGGCTGGGAGGTGCGGGACCAGCCGATCGGGGTGCTCGCCGGGGGTCCGCTCGCCGTGCACCAGGCGCTGCTCTGGCGGCAGTGGTCCGACGACGTGGTGCTGTTCCGGCACACGGCGGACGAGTTCGGCGAGGACGACCGGGTGGCGCTCGCGGCGCGCGGCATCCCGGTGGTGGCGGGCGAGGTCGCCGCGCTGGAGACGGCCGGTGGGCGGCTGTCCGGCGTGCGGCTGCGCTCCGGCGAGGTGGTGCCGCGGGCGGCGCTCGCCGTGCAGTCCCGGTTCGTGGCCCGCTCCGCCGTGCTCGGCGCGCTCGGCGTCGAGCCGGAGCCGGTGACCATGATGGGCCACGAGGTCGGCTCCGCCGTGCCGGCGGACCCGATGGGCGCGACCGCCGTACCTGGCGTCTGGGTGGCGGGCAACGTCACCGACCTGCGGGCCCAGGTGGTCGCCGCCGCCGCGGCCGGCGTGCTCACCGGCGCCGCCGTCAACGCCGACCTGGTCGCCGAGGACACCCGCCGCGCCGTCGCCGGGGACTCCCGCCACGCCGTGCCCGAGGGCAGCCGCCGCGTCGTCGCCGGGCTGTCCCAGTCGGCCTGACATGCCGCGCCCGGCCCCCGCGTGGTCCGTCCAGGTGCGGACCCGGAAGCGCGCGAGGGCCGGGCGGCACCGTCAGCCGCGGGGCGGAATGGCGCGGTTCTTCGCCACCGGCAGCATCAGGTGGGTGCCGAGCCGCAGGTGCGCGCGCTCGGCCGGCAGGTCGGCGTACAGCGGGTTGAGGTGCCGCAGCTCCAGCGCCAGCTCGAAGCCGATCTCGTGCGGCGTGATGACGTACTTCTCCAGGTCCACCCACTGCAGGATCTGCAGCACGTCGTCCGGGATCTGCTGGTCCTCCTTGCGGATCGGCACGCAGAGCTGCACGCCCTCCCGCACGCCGACGTTCACCGGCCGGACCTCCCGCAGCTCCGGGTTGAGCTGGGTCAGCAGCAGCTCCCGGTCGAGGACCGTCGGCTCCTCGCGGTAACACAGCAGGTCGAGGTAGCTGATCAGCCGCAGCACGTGCTCCGGCGGGTACTTGTCGTTCTTCACCACCGGCAGGCAGAGGTGCTCCGGCTCGTACATGGCCGTGTCGTAGAGCCGGCCGTCGGCAAGCTGCGGGTTCAGGTGCATGAGCGTCAGCCGGAAGTCCACCGCGTGCCCGTGGACGCGGTAGCAGGCCAGGTCGACGTAGGCCACGAACTGCAGCACGTGGTCCGGCGGGTACTTGTCGTTCTTCGCGACCGGTGTGCACAACTGTTCGCGCTCACCGATCTCCAGGATGTCGCGCGGCAGGTCCTGCAGAACGGGGTTCAGGTGCTGGACGAGAAGTGGCCCCGGAAAGTCCGGGCGATAGGGATCGGTCTCGAAACATTCGAGATCCAGCTCGGAGACGAACTCGTACGGGGTGGGCAGATCGGCGGCGACCGAGGGCGCCGCGGCGGCGTTCACGCCGGTGAGGCAGGCGGTCAGCACGACCAGCGCCGCGCCGAGCCGGACCGGGACGAATCTGGACAATGTCCGCTCCAGGGGTCGGGGGATATCGGCATGGGTAGGACGGGAAATGTCCGGCTGGAACTCGGGGGAAATCTCAGCATGCGCCGCGAAATGGCGCCCCGACACCGCCGTCGGAGCGATAAATCGGTGGCGGACCGGTGCTAGCGTGCCGCGGTATGAATCAGACCTACGAGTGGCGCGGCGCGTTCGGCAACGACGAGCTGAACGCCCTGCACGCCGAGGCGTTCGAGCACGCGCCGCGCGCCGACGACTGGTGGGGCCAGGTGAACCGGCACAGCCTCGGCTGGGTGTGCGCCCGCGCCGGGGACACGCTCGTCGGCTGGGTCAACGTGGCGTGGGACGGCGACACCCACGCGTTCATCCTGGACCCCGTCGTGGCGCGCGCGGCCGCCCGGCGGGGCATCGGCACCCGGCTCGTCCGGGAGGCCACCGAGGCCGCGCGTGCCGCCGGCTGCGAGTGGCTGCACGTGGACTTCGACGAGCACCTGCGTGGCTTCTACCTGGAGTCCTGCGGCTTCACCCCGACCCCGGCCGGCCTCATCCGCCTCGGGTGAGCGCCGTGATCGACCATTCGGCCGCGGCCCCCGCTGATCGGACGATTGCGGTGGCGGGCCGGTCTTGGTTGGGATGACGGGCATGCGAGCGGTCTGCTACGACGTCCCCAGGGGTGTGCCGGAGGTGCGCGAGGTCGGCGTGCCGGAGTGCCCGCCGGACGGCGTGCTGGTGCGGGTGCACGCGACCGGGCTGTGCCGCAGCGACTGGCACGGCTGGATGGGCCACGACCCCGACATCCGGTTCCCGCACGTGCCCGGCCACGAGTTCGCCGGCACCGTGCACACCGTCGGCGCGGACGTCACCGGCTGGACGGCCGGCGACCGCGTGACCACCCCGTTCGTCAACGCCTGCGGCTCGTGCGGGCCGTGCGCCGCCGGGCAGCACCAGGTGTGCGCCGCCCAGACCCAGCCGGGGTTCTCGCACTGGGGGTCGTTCGCGGAGTACGTGGTGGTGCGGCACGCCGCCGTGAACCTGGTGCGGCTGCCGGACGGGCTGGACCACGTGACGGCCGCCGGGCTGGGCTGCCGGTTCGCCACCTCGTACCGCGCGATCGCCCAGGTCGGCGAGGTCCGCGACGGCGAGTGGGTGGTCGTCCACGGGTGCGGCGGCGTCGGCCTGGCCGCGGTCATGGTGGCGGCCGCGCGGGGCGCCCGCGTGATCGCCGTCGACGTGTCCGCCACCGCCCTCGACCTCGCCGCCTCGATCGGCGCCTCGCACACGCTCGACGCCGGTGCCGGCCCGGTCGCCGCCCAGGTCCTCGCCCTCACCGGCGGCGGCGCGGACGTCACCGTCGACGCCATCGGCCGGGCCTCGGTGATCGCCGACTCGCTCGCCTCGCTGCGCATCCAGGGCCGGCACCTGCAGGTCGGCCTGCTCGTCGGCCCGGACGCGCGACCGCCCACGGACCTCGGCGACGTGATGTACCGCGAGCTGCGGGTGCTCGGCAGCCACGGCATGGCCGCGCACCGCTATCCCGCGATGCTCGACGACATCGCGGCCGGCCGGCTCGACCCGGCCCGGCTCGTCACCAGGACCATCTCGCTGGACGAGGCCCCGGCCGCGCTGGCCTCCTTCGCCTCCGCCCCGCCCACCGGCACCACCGTGATCGTCCTCTGAGCTGCCGCCGTCGGCGCCGTCCGGCAGGATGCGGCCCATGGGCGAGACGCTTCGGGTTCCCGGTGCCACGTTGCACCACGAGGTCCACGGCTCCGGGCCGACGCTGCTGATCATTCCCGGCGGACCCACCGACGGCGGCATGTTCGCCGGCCTCGGCGCGCTGCTCGCCGACCGGTACACCGTGGTCACCTACGACCCCCGCGGCCTCTCCCAGAGCACCGTGGACGACCCCGCCGCGCCGGTGTCCCCGAGGCTCTTCGCCGACGACGCCGCCGCGCTCATCCGCGCCGCGGGCGACGACCCCGCCTACGTGGTCGGCTTCTCCAGCGGCGGCCTCGTGGGCCTGGAGCTGCTCGCCCACCACCCGTCGCTCGTCCGCCGCCTGGTCGCGCACGAGCCACCGGCCACCCCGTTGCTGGAGGACGCCGCCGAGCACCGCGCCGAGGGCCTGCGCGTGCACGAGACGTTCCTGGAGCAGGGCGTCTGGGCCGCCATGGCCCGGTTCACGTCCGGCGCCGGCCTGGACGACACCGCCACGGGCCCGGACCCCGAGGACGAGGCCGCTGGTGCGGGCTCCGACGCCCCTGGCCCGTCGGAGCCGGCCGTGTCGTCCGCGTCGGCCGCCACGTCCGCGCACGCCGAGCCGGACGGGCACGCCCAGCCGGCCGCGTCCCCCGAGGTGGCCGAGCCGTCCCCCGAGATGGCCGATGCCATGGCAGGCATGCAGCGCAACATGGAATTCTTCCTGGGCAACATGTGGATGCCCATGCTCGACCACGTCCCGTCCCTCACCACCGCCCCTACCGGCCAACTCGTCATCGCCGTCGGCGAACGCTCCACCGGCCAACTCGCCCACCGCGCCGCCGAAGCCCTCGCCACCCGCCTCGACCTCCCCCTCACCGTCTTCCCCGGCGACCACGGCTTCCACGGCGTCGAGCACCAGTTCGCCACCCGCCTCCACGAGGTCCTCACCGCCCCATAGCTCATCGACGATGCAGCCCTGTAGTAATAGGTTGCTATTGGCGTCGGCCCCTAGCGGCGATACGGCCGGCCCTTCGATGCTGACCCGGTGGATTTAGATCTTGCGCCTGGTGACCGCATCCGTCGGCGTGAGCTGCATGCCCGCTATGGCGGTTCGTTTCAAAACGGCATCGCCTCGGCTCCTCGGTCGCACTGCATTTTTCTGTTCACTGGTGACGCAGGGCATCAGTACGGTTACAACTACGACGGCCCCCAGCCGGACGGCAGCTTTCACTACACCGGTGATGGGCAGCAGGGTGATCAGGAGTTCATCCGCGGTAACGCTGCAATCCGACGCGGCGACCGCCCCCTCCACCTGTTCCGCATGGTCGGCGGCGGCATGGTGGAGTACCTGGGCGAGTTCACCCTGGACCCCGACAAGCCGTACTACTTCGCGGAGGCGCCCGACGCCGGGAAACCACCGGCACTGCGCAGCGTGATCGTCTTTCGACTACGTCCAGCGGGCCATCGGCTCGCTGAGCCAGCAAAGCCACCGTTCGATCACCCGCCGCGTACCGGGCGCTGGCCAGTCAGCCAGCTGGTCTCGTTGGAGAGGCGCCTGGTGGACTCTGGCCTCGTCCAGCTCAGCATGGACCCGGTGACGTTCCAGCGCCGCGAGGCGGCCCTCATCGAGCGCTATCAGGCGAGCCCTGGGCGCAAGCTGCAACGCAATCATGTCCGTATACCGGGTACCGCCATCAGCATGTTTACCGACCTGTACGACGCCGAGCGTGACGAGTTGATCGAGGCCAAGGGGTCTGTCGCTCGAACGCAGATACGCCTTGCGCTTGGCCAGCTTCTGGACTACCGGCGCTTCGTGCAGCCCAAGTTCATGGCTGTGCTGCTGAGCCAGCGCCCCGACGATGATCTCATTGCGCTGCTGCACGAGTATGGGGTGACGTGCATTCACGAGGTCTCGTCAGGCTTTACGCGTTTAAGTCCGCCGGAGCAGTAGTGAGGGGGAGGCGGATGTCGAACCGGGTGTCGCCGGGAGTCGAGGTGACGCGGAGGTCGCCTCGGTGTTTGTTGACGATGATGCGCCAGGAGATGTCGAGGCCGAGGCCGGTGCCCTCGCCGACCGGCTTGGTGGTGAAGAAGGGTTCGAAGATGCGGTCGATCAGGTCGGCGGGGATGCCGGGGCCGGTGTCGGTGATGGTGACGACCGCCCAGGGGGCGTCGACGGCCGTTGTGAGGGTGAGGGTGCCGGTGCCGTTCATGGCCCAGAGGGCGTTGTCGATGATGTTGGTCCAGACCTGGTTGAGCTCGGCGGCGTAGGCGGGAACGAGGGGCAGCTCCGCGGCGTAACGGCGGACCACCGTCACCGAGCCGAGCTTGCGGCCGAGCATGACGAGGGTGGAGTCCAGCAGGGCGTGCAGGTCGGACTCCTGGTACGGGGCGCGGTCGAGCTGCGAGTACTGCCGCGCGGAGGCCACCAGCGTGGAGATCCGCGTGGTGGCGTCGGTGATGTCGTTCATCAGGGTCTCGGTCTCGACGGCGTAGGCGAGCCAGCGGACGGCGCCCTCCAGCAACGACGGTGACGGGACGGTGCGGGCGACCTTCTCCAGCCACTCGGCGTCGATGCCGCCGGACACGAGGACGGGCGCCAGGTCCCAGCCGCCGGAGACGTTGTTGTCCGACAACCAGTCCGCGATCTCGTCCTCGGCGTCGCTGGCCTGCATGGCGGTGAGCCGGGGCGCGGTGGCGACCCGGGCGACGGCCTCCTCCTGGAGGTCGACGAGCTCACGGACGACGGACGGGTCGATCTTGCCGGTGGCGATGCCGTGCAGCTTGTGCCGCATGCCGGCCACGCGCTCGCGCAGCGCGCCGGTGGCCCGCAGGGCGGCGGCGGCCGGGTTGTTCAGCTCGTGGGTCAGCCCGGCCGACAACGCCCCGAGCGCGAGCAGCCGCTCCCGCTGCCCGATCACGGCGTCGCTGGTGCGCATCCCCAGGAACATGCCCTCCAGCAGGTGCATGGCGAGCGGGAACCAGGACCGCAGCGCGGCGCCCCACTCCCGCGCGGGCAGCTCCAGCAGCGCCACGTCGGTATCCGCGACGCCGGAGTTGCGGTACGTCTGCTCCTCGTCCACGTACGGCTGGGTGGCTCCGCAGTAGGCGCCGGGCTGGGAGCTGCGGGTCAGGTCCACCTCGTCGCCGCGCACCCGGCGGGTCACCCGGATGGTGCCGGACAGCAGCACGAAGAAGCACGTGGCCGGCTCACCCTCGGCGAAGAACCGCTCCCCGGCGGCGGCGTCGCGGCGGGCGGCGTGCGCGCGCACCCAGTCGAGCTGCTCGTCGGACAGGTCGGCGAACAGGAACAGCGACCTCAGCTCGTCGTGCGTGAACACCATCAGCGGCCTCCCAGGTACCGGTGCACCAGGCTGATCGCCATGGCGCCCTCGCCAACGGCGGACGCCACGCGCTTGACGCTGCTGGCCCGCACGTCGCCCGCGGCGAACACCCCGGGCACGTTCGTCTCCAGGGGGAACGGCTCGCGCTCCAGTTCCCAGCCGGGCGGACGCCCCGCCGCCCCGGCGGGCAGGTCCGGGCCGGTGAGCACGAAGCCGCGTTCGTCGCGGGCCACGGCGCCGTCCAGCCAGTCGGTGCGCGGTGCGGCGCCGATGAACACGAACAGCCACTGGGCCTCGACCGTCTCACACGAGCCGGTGGACCGGTCCCGCAGCTCCAGGTACTGCAGGTGCCCGTCGCCGCCCCCGCCGGCGACCTCCACGCCGGTCCGCACCTCGATGTTCGGGATCGCCGCGAGCTGCTCGACCAGGTAGTGCGACATGGACGCCGCCAGCGAGGAGCCGCGCACCAGCAGCACCACGCGCCGGGCGTACCGGGAGAAGTGCACCGCCGCCTGACCGGCCGAGTTCGCGCCGCCCACCACGTACACGTCCTGGCCGGCGCAGGCCGGCGCCTCGGTGGTCGCCGCGCCGTAGAAGACGCCGCGGCCGGCGAACTCGTCCACGCCCGGCACGCCGATCGTCCGGTACGACACCCCGGTGGACAGCACCACGGTGTGCGCCGCGACCGAGCTGCCGTCGTCGAAGCGCACCACCCTGGCCGGCCCGGCGACGTCCAGCCCGACCACCTCGCGCGCGGTCAGCACGTCCACCCCGAACTTCACGGCCTGCCGCCGCGCCCGGTCGGTGAGCTGCGCGCCGGACACGCCGTCCGGGAAGCCCAGGTAGTTCTCGATGCGGCTGGACTGCCCGGCCTGCCCACCCGTGGCCAGCCGCTCCACCAGCACGGTGCGCAGGCCCTCGGAGCCCGCGTACACGGCGGAGCCCAGCCCGGCCGGCCCGCCGCCGATCACCACCACGTCGTAGAAGTCCGTGGTCGGCAGCGTCGCCAGCCCGACCCGGTCGGCGACCTCGGCGTCCGTGGGCTGCACCAGCGCGGCGCCGTCGGCCGTGACCAGCACCGGCAGCTGCCCGGCGTCCACCTCGGCCGCGGCGAGCAGCCGCTGCCCCTCCGGGTCGTCGCACAGATAGAACCGGTACGGCACCTGGTTGCGGGCCAGGAAGTCGCGCAGCTCGTACGAGCGCGCCGACCAGCGGTCGCCCACCACGCGGGTCACGCTCGCCGCGCGGTCCGGCGCCGCCGCCCAGGCCGCCAGCATGGCGTCGACCACCGGGTACAGCTTCTCCTCCGGCGGGTCCCACGGCTTGAGCAGGTAGTGGTCCAGGTCCACCACGTTGATCGCCTGGATGGCCGCGTCGGTGTCCGCGTACGCGGTGAGCAGCACCCGCCGGGCCAGCGGGAACAGGTCCATCGCCTGCTCCAGGAACTCCACGCCGGTCATCCGCGGCATCCGGTGGTCGGCCAGGATCACCGCCACCTGTTCGCCGCGCAGCTTGATCTCGCGCAGCGCGTCCAGCGCCGAGGGGCCGTCCTCGGCGCGCACGATGCGGTGCCGCTCGCCGTAGGCCCGGCGCAGGTCGCGCGCCACCGACCGGGACACCCCGGGGTCGTCGTCCACGGTGAGGATCACCGGCCGGCTCATGCTCCTCCTCGGCTGCGACCCCCCTCAGCGCCGAGCCTACGTCGGCCGCGCGGGTGGACGGCCGACAATGGCCGGATGCCGATGACCACGTACCGCAGCGGGGACACCGAGCTCGACGCCTACCTGGCCGTGCCGGCCGGCACCGGGCCCTGGCCGGGCGTCGTGGTGGTGCACGACATCACGGGCTTTCGCGGCGACGTGCGCGCGCAGGCGGACCGGATGGCCGGGTACGGCTACCTCGCGTTCGCGCCGTCGCTGTACTCGCGCGGCTCGGCGCCCGGCTGCCTGGTGCGCACCCTGCGGTCGGCGCTCAGCGGCGGCGGACCGGCGTACCAGGACCTGGAGGCGGCCCGCGCGCTGCTCGCCGGGCGCGAGGACTGCACCGGCCGGGTCGGCATCATCGGCTTCTGCCTGGGCGGCGACTTCGCCATCCAGTCCGCGCCGGGGCACGACTACGCGGCGGTCGCGGTGAACTACGGCCGGGTACCCAAGGACGCCGAGCGTGCCCTCGCCGACATCTGTCCCACCGTCGGCAGCTACGGCGCGAAGGACCACGTGCTCCGCGGCCACGCCGACCGGCTGCGCACCGCCCTCACCACGCTGGGCGTCCCGCACGACGTCGCGGAGTACCCGGACACCGGGCACAGCTTCCTCAACGAGCTGCCACCCGCCATGCTCAGCCGCGCCAACCCGATGAACCTGGTGATGAACCTCCGCCTGCGCGACCCCGCCGTCGCCGAGGACGCCTGGCGGCGCATCCTGGCCTTCTTCGAGGAGCACCTGAGGGCCTGACTAGCCTGTCGGCGGTGAAACGCTGGGCGATCGGGGTCGCTGTCCTGGCCATGGCGGGCTGCGGAACCTCGGAACAGGTGGGCACGCAGGAATCGGCGCCCCTGCAGGAGCAGCCGGCAGCGGTGCCGGCGACGACCACGGCCGCGGCGCCCGCCGTGCCGCCGCCGGACCCGCAGCCGGTGCGCGACGGCACCTGCCCGTACCTGGACTCCGACTTCGCGGCGGAGACCAACGGGCAGCACGTGGGCCGGGTCCGGCTCTCCGCCGACGAGCCGCCGGCCTGCTTCTTCTACCGCTCCGACGGCGGCGAGCAGCTCCGCGTCCGCGTGCTGACCGGCGCCGACCCCGCGGTGGCGAAGGCGCTGGTGGACCAGCTCGCGCCGATCGCCACCTCGGACCCGGCCTCGTTCCCCGGCGGCTGGGAGGGCGGCAAGCAGCCGACCGACAACGGCGCGGTGGTCGCCGTGGCCAAGGAGGGCACGGCCGTCGTGGTCGTCACCAACCAGCAGCAGACCATCAAGGCCGTGCGCATCGCCGAGCAGGCCATCGAGACCCTCGGCCTCTGATCCCGGAACACCACGAGGCCGCGGCCCCCTGAGCACGGGGACCGCGGCCTCGTCGAGGTGCGCGCGGACTACGCCGAGGCGGCGTCGCCCTCGGACTTGCCGCCGTTCTTGGGGCGCGGCTTCGTCGCCGCCGGCCGGGTGCGGGCGGGCTTCGGCTTGGGCTCCGCCTCCGCGTCCACCGTGCCGGCCGGCGGGGTGTCCTGCACGTCCGGCACCACGGTCGGCTTCGGCCGCTCGGCCGGGGCCTCCGCGCCCGCCACGGCCGACGTCGGCACGCGGCCGTTCATCGCCGGGGTGGCCGGGGTGGCCGCCGACTCCAGTGCCCGCGGCGTGGTGGTCGACGGGATGGCCCGCCCCTCCTGCGGCCGCCGGGACAGCACGTAGGCGGCCCCGCCGAGCGCGGTG